>JBGSMW010000038.1:0-122041 GCA_041739985.1 Draconibacterium sp.
AACCCTGATTTACTTTAATTGTACCTGCAGGCGCTGAATTTATGGTTAAAGTTTTAGAACTGGAAGAAGTAACAGTTCTCATAATTGAAAAATAATTTTCTGTTTTTAGCAAAACCGTTGCACCAGAATAATTAAATCCAGGATCCAAAGTATTACACGTAAACTGAGTTTGACTTGTTACGGAACTAACTAAACTATACCCGGTATTTGTTAATCGTGCAAGTTTCATTTTTCCATCATTAACAAAAAGTTGGGTAATATCAGTTGTAAACGAAGCTTTATAAATATTGCCTGAATGTTTTGTCCATCCTGTTATTTCCTTGGAACCATAAATCTTTGGCTTGTTGCCTGTTCCATAAGCACCGTAAGTAATCTGGCTGCTTGAAGTACCCGAAGCATTAACCGTAATACTGCCCGTCCATTCATCACCTCTTTTAAACAGAATTTGGTCGCCCGGTTTTGGGGTAAAACTGTTTACTTTTGTTAGAGTTTTCCAGGGCAAGCTTTCGCTGGTGCCGGCATTTGCATCGTTACCCGATGTACTAACATAATAGTTGGTTGCATTTACTGAGTAGGTTAATGTAATCATTATTGAAGCCAACAAAAAAGAAAAGAATTTTTTGTTAGGATAATTACAAACTGCTACAAATAAACTACGAAAATACTGAAATGGGAGTGTTTTCTTAATTGAAATAAACATAAACTGATTGATTTTTAAAAATTTCCAAAAGCATTAAGACATTATATTCACACTTTAATAAGTTTGGCCTTTAATGCCAAAAAATATACCATAAAACCTAATACTTGTAATTCATTGAATTTAAACAACATTTATTCTTTGAGAAAATGACAATTACTATCAATATGATAAGGTTTTATCAATATGGTAATTCTTAGAAAGTCAATAAGTTATGTTCAGTAATGATCAATGCCAAAGCATTTAAAAAACAAAGTTTCAAGGAAGTTTAATACCTGTTCTCTGTTTCTGTTAAAAATGCAAACATTTTAGCAAATCAAAAATAACTCAATTTTTAATTCGTTCAGGGAAAATTGCCATTTTTGAGGCTTCAGCAATTAGAAGTTTGGCAAAACATATATCAATAGATGAAACATTAAGTTTTGGTTTCAAAAAATTAATGTTTCTTATTTCTATATCTAAATTAATTCTATTCTTGATCAAAATTGAAATATTGAAATAGATTTGCAATCGCAATTAAATGCTTCTGTTGTATGGGTTCGATAAAAATATTCTATAAAAACAAGAAATATTTTGCTTCAGCATTTCTTTATTCCTGTTTCAGCCTGATTTTTAGTACATGGGTAACATACATTCCACATATTTCTGAAAAGCTTGAAATTAATGAGGGTAAAATTGGGAATGCCATCTTCTTTTCGGCGCTAGGTGCATTTTTTATGATTCGAATTTGCAGGTATTTTATTGATAAAGTAGGTGTTGGCAGATATGCTTATTTTGCACTCATCTCATATTGTATTTGTTTTTTTGGTCCTTTTTTGGCTTACAATTACGTTTCGTTGTGTGTAAGTTTATTCATTTTTGGGATGGCAGGTTCATCCTTTGCCATTTCGTTAAACTCGCTAACTGCCACCATCGAAAAGCAAGATAAATTATATGTAATGTCCGGGAGTCATGGTTTTTGGAGTATCGGTGGAATGATCGGTGCAGCAACAGGCAGTTTTATTGCTGCTTTGGCACACAATCCAATTTTGCACATTTCAATTCTTGTTTTTGTTATTTTAATAATTGAAACCAGGCTAAAAAAACACTACTATTTTAGAAGGGGCGAGCACCTTGAAATGGTGAAAAAGCGGCGGAGCTCACATTTTAAACCATTGTTTTTGATAGCTTTAATAGGTCTGGTAGTAATGGTTTCGGAAGGGGCAATTGCCGATTGGAGCGCATTGTACCTTAAAAAAGTGATACAACTTGACATTAAATATATTGGGCTTGGTTATGCCGCATTTGCATGTGCAATGATGATTGGCCGTTTTTCGGGAGATTCACTAAGCAGAAAAATGGGATCATGGAAGTTGATTACTTTCGCCATAGTTATAGGTATGATGGGATTTATGCTGGTTTTAATCTTTGATCCGCTTGTATCAATTTTAGGATTTTTTGTGATAGGATTGGGCTTTTCGGTTGTTGTACCCGAAGTTTACAGGTTGGCATCAAATGTAGAAGGAATTAAAACTGCCGATGCGGTTTCATTTGTTGCAGCTACAACCAATATTGGGTTTATGCTGGGACCTGTGATTTTGGGTTATATTGCCGAACTCAGAACTTTACATTTGAGTTTTATGGTACTGGCAGCTTTTGTTAGTATTGCTTTTTTCATTGCCTTCTGGAAGAATAACAGTACAAAATCAGACTTACGGATTTCGGTTTCCTGATTTTTATGGTGAGGTGTGTTGATTGTATATTTTAATAATTTGCATTAATCCACAGTATCTCTTCTTTCCTGAATTTGATCAATGTAATTAACAATATAATCTTTAATAATATTATAATTTTTTGATACTAAAGTTGTCATACCAAACTGAATTCCAATACCAATTAATTTTAGAAATGGATTTTTTGATTTGCCTACAATTAATTTCTTGGAAATAAAACCTGACATTAAACTGGCCAAAGTATTTGCAACATCATGTTTTAGACTTTCGTTACTCACTGCATCCCTAACAATGTTCTTAATTATATTGATAGGCTTAAGGTTTTCATAAACATTATTAAATTCCACTCTCAATTGCTTTTCACTTTCAACATGTTTAATTTCAAGTAATTTAATTGCTTCTTTTAACGATTCTGCAGTATATTCTGTTGGCATAGTAGTATTAGTTTAGCATATTGTTGATAATGGAAATATATAATGGTTTTTTTATCCATTTATCTTTAAAAATAAAAAGTATAATACCAATTAATGCATAAAACCCGGCAACAATAAAAAATCCCATGTAATCCAATTCAAGCATGGCACCTATCCAAAGTGCAAGTCCAAAATTTGCTATTATAAAGAATAGAATCAACGAAATGATTACCGGAATCCATGCAATCATAGATGAAGTACCATCGGCAACTTTATCTACTGTTTTTAATTTTATAAGTTCAATACTTGTTTTGGTATATGTTTCCACACTTTCAACCAGCGGTTCAATATATTTGTATTTTTCTTCCATATTAGTTTTCGAAAATTGTAGTTACTGTATGCCTAAATGAATTAAATAAAATGGGAAAAACTGCAAATAAAGATGATTTTAATCTTTAACGATTAACATATCCTCAATTGCAGTTTTTCGATTTAGCTTGCTGTTTCCTTTTTAACTTCAGCTTTTTTTGAATGAATAGTTGATTCGTATTTTTCAGCAACGTTATCAACAAATTCGCCAAACTTTTCCTTTAGGTCTTCCGCATATTCTTCGCCTTTACTAACTATTTTTTTGCGGGTGTTCACTCCTTTGTCAGGAGCAAACAAAATACCCATCAATGCTCCGGCTGCAGCACCGGCTAAAATTCCTAATAAAACTTTTCCTGAACTCATAATTGTTAATTTTTTAAGTTATGCTTAAATATAACAAAATTAAGGCGATTTTCCTTGAATTTCATTAAGAAAGTTTTGTTAAATTAACTCATTAGTGTCTATTAAAACATTAAATATGTTCTTTGAAATACCAGTAATAGAGGGCTTACAGCACATTTATATTGCGTGACGATTTGAAATTCTAAGTTCAATGGCTAAAAAATTAGCATTATGAATATTGGTAAAAATGTTTACGCGCAATTAATCGAATTTTTGCCACAACGTGTTTTTGATAGTTTGGTAGAGAAATATAAGTGAAATAGGCAAGTCAAACATTTCACATACTGGAACCAATTGCTATGGATGGCTTTTGGTCAACTCACAAACCAGGATTGTTTACGTGATTTGATTGTAATTATTGATAAACATTGTAAGAAAACATACCTCCCTGGTTTTGGCAAAACTGCTACTAAAAGTAACCTCGCCAAGCCAAATGAGAAACGCAGCAGTAAAATATTTGAAGAATTTGCATCATATCTTTTCGACAAAGCCCGAAAGAAAGGGGCCAAAGATGATTTTAAGAAAAAAGTCAAGGTCTATGCTTTCTACACTTCAACAATTGAATTATGATTTTCTGACAAACAAAATGGAATTAAAAGCAACTGAAATTGCCATGTTGTATAAAAAATGTTGGTTGGTGGAGTTATTTTTCAAATGGATAAAACAACATTTAAAAATAAAGTCCTTTGGGGGAACATCGCAAAATGCTGTTCGGATACAAATTTATTGTGTTGTAATTTCGTATTGCATAGCAGCCATAGTTGATTCTGAACTAAAAATCGACAGAACTACTTACGAAATATTACAGGTTTTGGTATCTCCTTACTTGACAAAACCCCTGCAAATGAGCTAATTGAAAAATAAGATTACGATAATATCAAAGATCCTGATTATAAACACCTGTCAATCAACTTGTTTTAAGTGGACAGCAGTGATTTATAATAAGAATTAACTGAATTTAGTTTACTCTAATTTCATAAAATTATTTTTAACAGAAAACGAATGATAATAGTTTGATGCTTAAGGATAGACTAATGTCAATTTTGGAAAATGAGCAAAAAGTTTATTAAATTAAAGAGACTGTCTCATAGGAACAGCCTCTTTAATTTATTGCCTTTTAACTTTATACTTCAACCCTACCCGAATGAATTGGTTCCGTAAGGCTTAAACTCCCTAAACCATCGGGTATTTCTTAAAAATAGTGTCAGATTTCATCAGAATATCAACGTATTGTGCCCGTTGATAAGAGTATGGGTCTTTCATGTTTTTACGTGAAAGTTTACCCCTAAAATCATGTAGCGTTTTGTACCCTTTTTCATCCATCCAACGGTTCATATCAATCAAAATATCAGATATTACAGCAGGTTGATTGCGGTAAATTGAGCTAACCATTTGAACAGCATCTGCACCGGCAAGTATCATTTTAATAACATCGTTTGCATCATAAATCCCGCGGCTTACACATATACTTCCATCCAAATTTCCATGTAGCAAACCTGCATAACGTAAACCAAGCATACGGTCTTTTGGGTTGCTCAATTCCCATGGATAAAAAAATTCTTCTTTTTCAATGTCAATATCAGGCTGAAAAAAACGGTTAAAGAGAACATAAGCATCGGCACCGGCTTCATCAACCTTTTTTATAAAGTTGAGTGGGTTAGTATAAAACATACTTATTTTAACACTTACCGGAATTTTCACAGCTTTTTTAACCGCTTTAACAATTTGAATTTGCTTGTCTTCGATAGATTGTCCTGTAACTTCAAAGTACCCCGGAACAGCGTACAAATTTATTTCCAATCCATCAACACCGGTTTTTTCCAACTCTTTTGCATATTCAACCCATGTAGGTTCATAAATGGCATTCAAACTTGCAAATACGGGAATACTGACGCTTTTCTTCAATTTTTCCAGATTATACAAATGTTCCTTGGGTCCGGCGTGCTCTAGCCCGGGGAAGATATTTGTCATTTCAGCGTTACGGTTTTCATATTCCGACATTTCTTCATCCATCTGAAGATTTTCGAGTTGAATTTGCTCTTCAAACAGCGACCGATAAACAATTGCGCCTATTCCAGCATTCTCAATCTGTTTAATTGTTTCGGGTTTGGAGACAAGGTTACATGCACCAAGAATTAGTGGGTTTTTAAGTTTTACACCCATGTAGGTGGTTGAAAGATCTGCCATACGTATTGATTTTTATTGATTTTAATCGTTTTTATAAGAGAAACTAAAAATAGAGATATTTTGTTCAAGAATGAATCTAAATTTTTATTTTCTACTCAGAATATTATCAGCTTTTAGGAATAAAAAAACCATCCGTCATAAAACGAATGGTTTTTTATATCTACTTAAATCACAATTTACTATAGTAAACTTAGCGTAACGGTTAAACCAGCCATTACAACCGAAACCATTGTCATAAGTTTTATTAAAATATTTAAAGACGGACCTGAGGTGTCTTTGAAAGGATCACCAACAGTATCACCAACCACCGCAGCTTTATGAGCTTCGCTACCTTTGCCGCCATAATTTCCTTTTTCTACAAACTTTTTGGCATTGTCCCACGCTCCACCTGCATTATTCATAAATACTGCTAAAGTAAAACCAGAAGTTAAACCACCAGCCAGAAGTCCTATAACACCAGCAACTCCCATTGTTGCACCAACAAGAACTGGAACAATAATTGCAACCAGCGAAGGCAGCAACATTTCTCTTTGCGCCCCTTTTGTTGAAATTTCAACACATTTTGCATATTCCGGAACGGCTGTGCCTTCCATAATACCTTTTATTTCCCGGAACTGACGACGAACTTCGTCAACCATCGCACCGGCAGCACGACCTACGGCTTTCATAGTCATTGCGCTAAATACAAATGCCATCATTGAACCGAGGAACAAACCTCCTAAAAACAAAGGATTAAAGAGTGTTACATCATACGATGCAGCCAATTCCTTCACCGATGCAGTAGAAATCTGTACAGCTTTCATACCTTCACCAACTGTGGGAACTACATCGTTATAAAAAACATATTCTCCTTTCGTTACAAAACCTTCTCCGGCTTTTGCAATTTTTCCAAACCATAACCTAACTTCTTCCATATAGGCTGCAATAAGCGCCATTGCTGTTAATGCGGCTGAACCAATTGCAAATCCTTTTCCTGTAGCTGCTGTTGTATTACCAAGCATATCCAACGCATCGGTACGTTCGCGAACTTCATGAGGTAGTTCCGACATTTCAGCATTACCTCCGGCATTATCAGCGATTGGTCCAAAAGCATCGGTTGCTAATGTAATGCCAAGTGTTGAAAGCATACCTACCGCGGCAAATCCAATTCCATAAACACCCATTGCAAAATGAGTTGCTCCACCTGCAGCCCAAAACGAACCCATAATTCCAAGTACAATTGTTACTACAGGAATCCAGGTGGAATACATACCAACCGCTAGTCCGTCAATTATAGTAGTAGCCGGACCTTGATTAGCTTGCTTTGCAATACCTTTTGTAGGTGCATATTCATCTGAAGTATAATATTCTGTTGCTTGTCCGATAATTACACCGGCAGCCAAACCAATTACTACGGCACCAAATACACCCCATGTAACCCATCCTGTGTAAGCCATTCCGGCCATTGCGATTAATATTAACAATGAACTTCCGCCAGTGCCAATAAGTAACGCATTCAATAAATTTTTCTGAGTTGCAGTTTCTTTGGTACGAACCATAAATATTCCAACAATTGAAAGTATAATTCCGATTGCAGCAACAATCATAGGAGCTGTAACAGCTTTAATAGGATCAATTCCAAGTTCCGAAAGTGCAATTGCAGGAAGTGCTGCTCCAAGCGCAGCGGTAGCAAGAATAGAACCTGCGTAACTTTCGTAAAGGTCAGCGCCCATACCTGCAACGTCGCCTACGTTATCGCCTACGTTATCTGCAATTGTAGCGGGATTGCGAGGATCATCCTCAGGAATACCGGCTTCAACTTTTCCAACAAGGTCGGCACCAACATCAGCAGCTTTTGTGTAAATACCACCACCCACACGTGCAAACAATGCCTGTGTCGAAGCACCCATTCCAAAGGTTAACATCGTTGTAGTAATTTCAATCAATTTCTGATGCTCAGTTGTGTTTTCATGAACAAAGGTTAATCCTGCAAAGTGCATTCCATTTAACATGTGTTCAGGTGTAAAAACCACTGAAGTTAAGAACCAGTACCAGGCAGCAATGTCGAGTAAAGCAAACCCAACAACCACCAAACCCATTACAGCACCGCTTCTGAAAGCAATCTGCAAACCTTTGTTAAGCGATTGTGATGCACCATGCGCTGTTCGTGCAGATGCATAAGTTGCAGTTTTCATACCCAGGAATCCACATAAACCAGAAAAGAAACCTCCGGTTATAAACGCTATAGGAACAAATGGATTCTGTACCCCAAAATAGGCCATGATTCCAAGTAGTACAAAAAGAATTACAAATACAATTCCTACCACTTTGTATTGCCTTTTAAGGTAGGCCATTGCACCTTCACGCACGTATTGCGCAATTTCCTTCATCCGGTCAGTACCTTCCGAATTCTTCATCATTGATTTGAAGAAAAACCAGGCAAATACCAATGCCAGAATTGAAGCAAAGGGAACTAATAAGAAAATGTTACTCATAGGTTGAATTTTTATGTAACTATGTTACAGATTAGATTGATAATAATTATTTATCTCAGATTTTTAGTTTGTTTATTCAATGAAAAAAATTTCCACAGTACAAAGATAATTTTATAACTGTCTTACGAATATTTTGGAAACCTATTTCACAACAGTTTGAAAAAAAATTAACATTTACAGTTTTGATTTAATACTTTCATGCTCAAAAAAGAAAACTTCCGATATTTCCTTACTAATCCAATAGCATCATTCAGTTACATTTTGGAAGCAAAAAACAAATCCTTTGCACCAAGAACTCATTTCTTTAACAATGTATCAGCACTTTCCGTTCCTTACCATTCATTAAAACTGTAAGCGGTTTACTGAATTGTACATGTTTTACAAATTCTGTTTCCTTTATTAGTTTTTGGTCCTTCAATGCATCCATTTTCAACTTGGAATTTTCGGAATTAAACGGAACAGAAAAATACCCCACGTTCATAGAGGTAACATGATGGAAGAAGTGAGAACCAAGTGAGGCATCAATCTGAAAATCAGGCAATCCCATTTCTATGATAATATGTGCTTTTGAGATGTTTGCCCAATACACCGGAATTCCGGTGTATGGATCACGAGAGCCCCACCTGCCTGGCCCTATCAGAATATATTCTTTCCCGCTTGCTTCAAAATCGAGGTTGATTTCGGCTATTTCCTGTGCAATTTGTTTTGTTTTGTGCTTGTCGAATTTTTCCGGATCAATATAAACAACATCGTAAATATTATCGATTTTGCCATTACCCATTCCTTCTTCGGCAAACATAAAAACTTTTTCCTCCGGCACATTTCCTAAATCAATTTCCACTTCTTCTTCAACTCTTATTAAAGGTTTAATTTGAAGCAAATAAAAAGTTGGCAATCCATTATCTGAGGGTTCCAAATCAATTGCATATTCTATTTCCACAGGCGACCCCATGGCTTCTTTAAACAATTTCAAAAGGAGCTGAAGTGTTTCGGCAAAGGGTATGTGGTTGTATTTTAACAGATTGGCAAAATCAATTACCCTCGGTCCTTTTTGATTTACACCAGGTATCAAATCATCATTTTCATAGTCGTAAGTCGAAGCCAAATGATCAAGTGTTCCATCTGCCTCTGCTTCTTTAATTTTGTATTTTTTTATCGAAGCATCTTCGCCAAATGCTACCAAATCGATGTTGGAATTAGTGAGATCCATGGCGTAAAATACTTTTTGGGTATTTTGAACCTGCTCGCCAACCGAGTTAATATTGATGGATGGATAACGCGGACAAAACCTGAACGCGCTTTCACCACCTACTACATACATCCCCAAACCCACTGCAGCTACAGAAAAACCATCTTCCGGCTTCATATGCGACACAGGATAATAATTAAAAGAATGTGCAACACCCGATACATTGGGATAAAACTTGCCGTTGTGATTTTGCCCTACCACCTCCTGTATAACTACAGCCATTTTCTCCTCTTCAATTTTATATTTAACAGCATCGAAATAGGCAATTGCTGATTCTGTGAATATACTCGCATATACAAGTTTTATTGCTGTTTCCAATTGTTTGTAACGTACTGAAATATCGGGATGATTGTTTGGAATGAGATATGTAGCATAAACTCCCGAAAAAGGTTGCAATAGCGAATCTTCAAATAAACCCGAAGAGCGTACAGCCAATGGTTTATTAATTTCGACAAGATATTCGGTCAATCGCGTTTTTGTTTCTTCATCAAAATCTGCTTCAAGAAAATGATTGCGGACAGTTTTATAGTTGTTTTGCGCATAAAGATCATCGTACAGGTTATTTAATTCGATGAATTTGTCAAACTCATACGACCCCAAAACAGCTGTTGCCGGTATTCTGATATTGAGGTTGGGAATCATTTTTTTGAAATGAATATTCTCTATAAAATTATTGATGAATGCAATGCCACGTCCCTTTCCGCCCAACGAACCTTTTGCCAACCGCACAATAAACTGGTTTGAATGCACCATTGCCGGTTTAAAATTTACAATGGTACCCTTTAACTCCTCAAAACGGACTTCCTTGAAAATATTTAAACAGAATTCGCGCAATTCCTCAGCTCCATGAAAATCCTTGGTTTTAACAGGGCGCAGCTTTTCGGCCATATTAATCTCGCCGCGTGCCATCAGCCAGGTTGAAAATGAATTTCGACTTCCATGATACATTAGCGCTTCGGCAGGTACTTCCCTGAAAAGCTTTTGAAAGCTTTCCAGATTTGTAGCTTCTGCCAATGGTTTTCCATCCTGCCCCTTGAAAATGAAATTACCGAAACCCAATCGTCTGTATAAAAAATTAAGAATATCCATCGACAAACTCTCTGAGTTTTTATTTATAAAATCAGCGTCAACGCTTTTTGCCCGGCTGGCATTTGTAATATCGTGTGACTGAAGCAAAAGCGGGACCGGATATTTAAACGATTGTGTTGCGTATTTCAATAACTCAATCCCGGCATCCTCATCGTCAATACCATCTTTTTCAAATTTTACATCAGAAATTACACAGAGGATATATTTTTTGTAACTATTAATTATCTCAACCGCTTCCTCGTATGTACTAACCAGCAACAATTTAGGCCTCGCACGCATTTTTAATATTTTGTGAAGTTCATCGGTGGCATCTTCTTTGACAAGCGCCTGAGTTTGAGTCATCACAGTTGTATAAAGCATTGGCAAATAACGTGAGTAATATTGCACACTGTCCTCAACCAGAACGATTACACGCACATTTCCATTTTTTGTATCGAAGGAAACATTTTTTTTGTCCTCGATATATTTAATCATTGCCACAAAAACATTGGAATTTCCATTCCATACAAAAATCCTGTCAATAAATTCAAGCTTTCGCACCTCTCTTTTAAAGTAAAGCAAATCGGCATTATTGTTAACCAGCAGCAGCAGCGGTATATTTGGTTTTATTATGTCCAGTTCGCGGGCGGTTTCAACCGGGGTAATTTTATCTACTCCAGCCATTACAATTATTAGATCGAAATCGCTCCGCTTTAAAGTACTTATTGCGTCCTCCTTTGTGTTAACACTTGTAAAACGAGGCGCAGCGTACAAATTCAACTGAAGATATTCGCCAAATATTTTATCGCTGAACTGTCCTTCGCGTACAATCGAATAGGAATCATAAAGTGTTGAAAACAGCAAAACCTCTTTTACCTTGGTTGGCATCAATTCCTGAAAAATATCGCGATCAGTTTTTTGCCGTTTATATATGCTTGACAATGATATGTTTTCCAAATCCATCTTTTCAGTTTTAATAAACGATGAATTTAGTTATTTTTTATTTTCCTAAGAATACTAAAAAATCAGCAACAGGTTGGTAAAACTAAAAATCCCGAAGATTTCTCTCCGGGATTTGAAATATATATGACTTTCTATATTAATCCAACTGATGAATCACCAGTCCCGATCTTAATTTCGGTTCGAACCAAGTAGTTTTTGGAGGCATAATATTTCCGCTGTCGGCAATATTAATAAGTTGCTCCATTGAAACCGGGAAAAGTGCAAAAGCTGCTTTCATTTCACCCGAATCAACACGGCTTTTTAATTCTCCAAGTCCGCGAATCCCACCAATAAAATCGATACGTTTTGAGGTGCGTAAATCTTTAATATCGAGGATTGGTTCTAAAACCTGATTCGACAAAATGGTTACGTCCAATACCCCGATTGGGTCAGCATCGTTGTATGTGTCTGTTTTTGCATTCAATTTATACCAATTCCCCGAAAGATAAAGACTGAATTCGTGCAGTTTTCCAGGTTTAAAAATTTCAGTTCCCATTTTTTCAACCTCAAAACCTTTTTTTAATTCTGAAAGAAACTGCTCATCCGACAAGCCATTTAAATCGGTTACCGTGCGGTTATAATCGATAATTTGCAATTGATTATCAGGAAAATGTACGGCCATAAAAAAGTTATATTCTTCATCGCCCGAGTGATTTGGGTTTTGCGCGGTTTTCTCCAAACCAACGCGTGCAGCGGCAGCGGTGCGGTGATGCCCATCGGCAACGTAGGTAAATGGCACCTTTTCAGCAAACAGTTTTTCAATCCTGATGTTTATTTCCGGATTGCTAATTACCCAAAAATGATGTCCAAACCCGTCTTCAGCGATAAAATCGTAATCGGCTTTGTTTTCTTCCACTACTGTTTTAACAATTTTGTCGATTTCAGGAACTGATTTGTAGGCAAAGAAAACCGGTTCTATATTGGCATTCAGGTAACGGGTTAAAACCATGCGGTCTTCTTCCTTTTCAGGGCGTGTGAGCTCGTGTTTTTTTATGATGCCGTTTTCGTAATCGGCACAGGCTGCTGCACCAACAATTCCGTATTGTGTTCGGCCATTCATTGTTTGTGCATATATGTAATATTTGGCTACATCGTCCGATACCAACCAGCCATTTTGCTGAAACTTCAGGAAATTTTCAACCGATTTATTATATACAACCTCGGAATGAATATCGTCAACTTCGGGGCATTCAATTTCTGCTTTCGTAATCCGCAGCAACGATTTTTCCTTTCCTTCGGCCATTTTTGCCGCTTCTTCCGAGTTCATCACGTCATATGGCAAACATGCCAGTTCTTCAACAATATCAACGGTTGGCCGCAGCCCTTTGAATGGTTTTATTTGTGCCATAGTTATAGAATTTTAGATTCGAGACAATTCGTTTTTGAGACAAAAATAACAAGATAAATGGATAGGGATTTAATAAATCGATGGTTTTCTTTTCCTTTTTGCACCGTGAGTTCAGCCCGGAGGAAATTTGTAAATAACATTTGATTTTAACATTTAATTCAATTCGATAAACTTAAAACCAAACATATTGATGGCAGACATTCTTATCAGCCATTAAATCACCAAGCCAAATCATGGCGTTTAATCCCTCCCCAACGGGGAGGTTAGGTGGGGCTTCCTTTTAATTCACCTGAAATGTGCAATCTCCTTTTTCAAAGAAATCAACAATTTGTTCGGCGGCGGCAACGCCTGCATTCAAATTTGCTTCGGCAGTTTGGGCACCGGCTTTTTTGGGTGTAAAAAAGTAACGACCGGTAAATTTCTCAGCAAACACTTTTTCGCAATCGGGTGTCACATCCGAAATATATTTTATTCCAGGTCGTTCTTCCATAATTCGCACTAAATCGGGTTCGTTTATTACCTCTTTTCGGGCAGTATTAACAATGATGCTACCGTCTTTCAAATGCTTTAAAATTTTGTAACTCACGGATCTTACATGTTCACCTTTTGCCGGAACATGAATAGAAACGATGTCACTTTTTTCATACAACTGCTCAAGTGAATGTGTTACTTTTAAGCCAATTGCCGCAGCTGCATGCTTACTGTAGTGTGTATAAACAATCACCTTCATTCCAAAAGCTCTTGCTATGCGAAAAACATTACGGGCCACAAACCCAAAACCATGTAACCCAAGTGTACGGCCCCGCAATTCGCCCCCGGGCTTCCCGCTAAAAAGTTCACGGATTCCAAATATTGCCATTCCAATTGCCAGTTCAGCAACGGCATTAGAATTTTGTCCCGGCGTATTCATTACAACAATTCCGTTTTCCGAAGCTACCCGCAAATCAACATTATCGTAACCTGCACCCGCCCGAACAATTATCCGTAATTTTTTTGCACTGTTAATTACTTTTTCATCTATCAGATCACTTCTTACAATTACACCTTCAGCATCTGAAATGGCTTCCATTAACTCCTGTTTTGAATTATAATTTTCAAGAAAAATTATTTTGTAACCAGCCTTTGTAAGGATTTTATTTATTTTTTTCGCAGCTATTGGTGCAAATGGTTTTTCAGTGGCAATTAGAATTTTTCGCATGGGTCAGGTATTTTTTCAGGATGGACGAAAAACCAAATATAGAAGTTCAGTCCAACTCAATTTATTTATCCTAATGTATAAAAAAAATGCAGGATTTTCGTCCTGCATTTTCTATTTGTTTATTTTGATTTTTCAAATTCCTGCATGCTTTTAACGAGCGCCTTTACACTGTCAACCGGCATGGCGTTGTAAATAGAAGCCCTGAAACCTCCAACAGAGCGATGGCCTTTCAATCCAATCATCCCCTGTGAAGCGGCAAAAGTTTCGAAATCCTTTTCTAACTCAGCAAATTCAGGTGTCATCACGAAACATACATTCATCCGCGACCGGTCTTCTTTGTTTGGCACTGTTGACTGGAACATTTTGTTGCGATCGATTTCATCGTACAAAATTTTAGCTTTTTCGATATTTAGTTTTTCCATGGCTTCCATTCCGCCATTTTCTTTCAACCAACGCAACGTTTGCAAACATCCAAATACAGCAACAGTAGAAGGCGTGTTGAACATCGAATCATTGTCGATATGAATTTGGTAATTAAGAATGGTAGGTATTGGTCGGGTTCCTTTTCCCAGTGCTTCGTTTTTAACAATTACTAGTGTTGCACCTGAAGGCCCAAGGTTTTTCTGGGCGCCGGCATAAATCAAATCATATTTCGAAACATCCATTGGGCGGCTTAAAATATCCGATGACATATCAGCCACTAAAGGAACTGAAACATCCAAATCAGTTAAAAGCTCTGTTCCGTAAATAGTATTGTTGGTTGTGATATGCAAATAATCAACATCGTCAGGCACATTGAAACCTTTTGGAATGTAATTGAAATTTGCATCTTTTGATGATGCTACTTCAACAACTTCGCCCAACATTTTTGCTTCTTTTATGGCTTTAGAAGCCCAAACACCTGTATTTAAATAGGCTGCTTTTTTGTTCAGCAAATTATACGGAGCCATTAAAAACTGGAGGCTTGCACCACCCTGAAGGAACAACACCGAATAGCCATCCGGCACGTTCAACAGTTCTTTAACTAAAGCCTGAGCTTCTTCCATAACGGCGACAAACTGTTTGCTGCGGTGCGAAATTTCCATTACCGACAAACCCGTTCCGGCAAAATCGACAATTGCTTCGGCTGTCTGCTGAATTGTAAACTGGGGCAAAATTGATGGCCCGGCATAAAAATTATGTTTCTTCATTATTACAAAAATTAAAGGTTAATTTATTAGTACAATTTAGTTGCAAACCGAATACAAAGAACGTTAACTGAAATTGGTTTGCAGATGAGAAAAATCAATTTATCGGTTAAATAAATGCGTTTTAAAACATTTAAAGGTTTCAAAGATAAATGACAAAAATCATTCTCCCAGTCATTTTTGAAATTATTTAATTTTAAAAGTGAATTTATTAAGAAAGGAAAACCCTGGAATTCACACCAACAAAAAATGCCACCTTTATTATTGGCAGCATTTATATATCAAAATTGGTTCTTCAGTTAAATAAACGGCATCCTAACCACCTCGGCAGGAACAGTTTTGTTGCGGATTTTCACCCAAATATGTGTTCCAAAAGCTGAATATTCTTTTGCAATGTAACCCATCCCAATTCCTTTGTTAAGTGTTGGCGACATTGTTCCTGAAGTTACATGGCCAATTTTACTACCTTCAGAATTTACCAATTCATAATCGTGGCGCGGGATTCCGCGTTCGAGCAAAACAAAACCGCGCAATTGGCGGGTAACCCCTTCGGTTTTTTGCATCATCAGAAATTCACGGTCGATGTATTTGCGTCCGTTATTAAATTTGGTAATCCAGCCTAAACCGGCTTCGATTGGTGATGTTGTGTCATCAATATCATTCCCGTAAAGACAATAGCCCATTTCGAGGCGCAAAGTATCACGGGCTGCCAGTCCAATGGGTTTTATGCCAAATTCCTCGCCTGCTTCAAAAATGGCATTCCACATTTGAACGGCAACTTCATTCCTGAAATAGAGTTCGAAACCACCAGCACCTGTATATCCTGTAGCCGATATTATTACATCATCAATCCCTGCAATTTTACCGGTTACAAACGTGTAAAACTTAATTTCAGACAAGTTTATATCGGTAAGTTTTTGCAAAACAGCAGTTGCTTTTGGTCCCTGAATTGCCAACTGACTAATCCTGTCGGAAGCATTTTCAAGTTCAGCTCCAACATCATTTTGGCTATTCACCCAACTCCAGTCTTTTTCAATGTTAGCTGCATTTACAACGAGCATGTATTTTTCGGGTTCATAGTAATAAACAAGTAAATCATCAACTATTCCACCTTTTCCATTTGGAAAACATGTGTATTGTGCCTGACCTGGAGAAAGCTGGGATGCATCATTTGAGGTAATTTTTTTAACAAGTTCAAGTGCGAAAGGTCCTTTCACCCAAAATTCTCCCATATGTGACACATCGAAAACACCTACTGAATTGCGTACAGTGTTGTGCTCGTCAATGATGCCTGAATATTCGATAGGCATTTCGTAACCAGCAAACTCAAGCATTTTAGCGCCTGCTTTTTTATGTATTTCGTTAAATGCAGTAAACTTCATTTTATGTATTTATTTTTATCCGACAAAACTATGAATTCAAATATAGTTAAGACATGAAATATATCAGAATTTATAATGAACCTATTCATAAATTATTTATTATTTTGTAGCACAAATTAATACCTATGGACAATAATTCACAAACAATTGATTTTACAAGCCTTTTTATTGTTGCAAACAACGATAAAGAATTCATAAATGAGTTAATCGGAATATTCCTGGATCAGATTCCTGATTTTATTAAAAATCTGAATCAGTTATTTAATGAAAATAATTTTGACAAATTGGGACGCGAAGCTCATACCGCAAAATCGTCGGTGATGATTTTTGGGATGACAAACACTGGAAAACTTTTAAATAAAATTGAACAGTGGGCTGAAAATAAGAATATAGATGAAATTGGGCCAGCTTTGAAAATAGTTGAAAAAGACCTTGACCTCGCAAAAAATGAATTGATGGATGCCTTAAAAGCTGAAAAGTTCAAATAAAATAATAATGCTGAACGAAACAATTGGCTGGATTGGAAATATACTTTTTGCTATTTGCGGAATTCCTCAGGTGATAAAAACCTACCGTTCGAAAAGCACGAAGGATTTGAGTGTTTTATTTCTTTGGTTATGGTTTGCAGGCGAACTATTTACTTTTATCTACATAGTTGTTGGAGATGTTGAAACTGCCACCTTTCATTTTCCACTATATTTTAACTATATCGTTAATATTTTTATGGCAAGTTACCTGCTGTATGCAAAATATTTTTATCCGGAAAAAGTTTTGAAGAATCAATGAAAATTGAACTGTAAACAATTGTTTTCGTTTTAAACGATCAAAAAAACGAAGTAATACAATCAGTTTTAAACTCCTTCCATCCCTTTAATTCTTTTAAAATTTCTTAAGCATCAGAAACAATATAATGCTGCATTTAACTTATTTGTAATACCTGATTTTACTTTAAAAATGTATTTTTGCAGCATCAAAATTTGAATATGAACCAGATTAAAATAGATGAGCAGATTAAAAAAAATCTGTTTTCGGCAAATACAGATATAGTAATTTCGGCAATTGAAGCAATCAAAAAAAAAGGCAACAAATTGTACATCCCAATTCTTTTCGATTTATTGAATTCATCGCCTGAAGTGGAAATTGAAACAGAAATTAAAAGTTTATTGGAAACTGTTAAGGATAAGGAATCAATAAATACCTTCATGCGGGCAGTTGAAGATGATAAATACAAACCCATCAGAAAATCAATATTAATTGCCTGCTGGCAAAACGGTTTGGATTTCAGTACATTTTTACCAGTTTTTATTGACTTGATTATTAAAGAGGATTGGGAAATCGCATTTGAAGCTTTTACTGTAATTGACAATTTAGAGTTTTTGCCGGGTGAAGAAATTATAAGCAAATCTGTTGTGAAGATTATGAATGCCTTACCCGCTGCTGATGAGCAGAAAAGTTATTTTTTAAACGAAATACTAATTAAATTGAAATAAAAAAGTTCAATCCTTTTTCTGAATTGAACTTTCTTTTTAGTACCAACTAAAAAAAGTTGAAGTAATTCGCAATTTGAACTTAATCCACACGAACTTCCTTTTTTTCATTTTCCACTACTTGCCAGGGCACAATAAAGTTTTGATTTTGAACCTGTCGAATTCTAAAATCTTTGGAAGAAAAGGCAGTGTTATTCTTGTAATTTCGTTCACTTTCAAACCCGTAATTCGTTTTTTCTGATGTTTTCATGGTACTGTTTTCATTTAGATGTCCTTCATTCATAAATACGTTCATATTCACGATTTGTTATGCACCCAAACCTGTTGTATAACAATTATTACTTTTTTTTAACACCATCAACTGTGCTAATTTATCAATGAAAACCATATTAATGATCAAGACCAATTCTTTACCAAACCATTAAAAATCAATGAGAATGACAAAGAATAACAAATACATTTTGTGGGGAAATCAGTGTTATTGACTTATGAATTTATTTCTAATGCCGGTTTGAAAAATACTTCATAAACTGAGATCTCTCGTAAAGCATTGGATCCGGAATGTTTTTATAAGAGAGGCGACCTCTAAAATCACTTAATTTTTTAAAATTCCATTTTCTCATAAAATCTGAAATCCCAGTCAACATTTCGGGAATTATTGTAGTACCATTCAAATAAAGCGTTGAGCACAATTGGGTAACTGTGGCACCTGCAAGCAATTGTTTTATAACTGCATTGCTGTCATGAATACCTGTTGAAGCTGCAATATCCAAATGTGTAACATCCGATGAAACCATCCCAACCCAGCGCAATGAACGGCGAATATCAGCAGGTGAACTAAAAATTTCTGATGCAGTAAGTTCAAGTGTTTCCACGTTAATATCGGGTTCATAAAATCTGTTGAACATTACTATTCCGCTGGCTCCGTTTGCTTTAAGTTTATCGGCCATTCCTATAATATTGCTGTGGTAAATTCCAAATTTAACCGACACCGGAATCGAAACCTGTGATTTTACTTTTTTCAGGACATCGATATATAATTGTTCAACAATACCTGGTTTTTCGTGCCTGCTGGTAGGAATATAAAAAATATTCAATTCAATTGCATCGGCCCCGGCATCCTGAAAATCCTTTGAAAATGCAGTCCATTCATTGCCTGAAATACAGTTTACACTTGCAATTACAGGAATATTGACAGCTTTTTTAGCTTTTTCAATTAATTCGATATGTTTATTAATGGAGTTGTCACGCAGGTAACCTTTTATGTAATCTTCGGCTTCCGGATATCCTGTATTTTGGACATCTTTACCAAGCATACTTGTTACCTCTCCATTGATTTGTTCTTCAAATATCGATTTTAGAACCACCGCACCAATACCGGCTTGTTCCAATTCAATAATTTTTTCAACAGAACTTGTAAGTCCCGAACTTGCTGCAACCAAAGGATTTTTTAATTTCAATCCCAAATATGTTGTTTCTAAATTGCTCATTCTTTTTAGTTTAAAGTTTACAGTTCAAGGTTCAAAGAATTTTACTTTGTTCATGTAATTTCCTTGTCTTGATACTCATATCTGTTTATCTCAAAATCTAATTAATAATTCCTTTCTCCAAAAATTTTACTGCCCAAGCGAATCATTGTGCTTCCTTCCTCAATTGCAACCCGATAATCATCAGACATACCCATTGAAATATGAGAGAAATTTTCAACTCCCGAAAAGTATTCAATTTTTAGCGTATTAAAAATAGCTTTCAGCATCTTAAATTCATTTCGTATTTGCACAACATTGTCAGTGTAAGTAGCCATACCCATAACACCTGCAACAATAACATTTTCAAAATTTTTAAACTCTTTGCTGCCAAGTATTTCCCTTGCTTCAATCAAAGTCAAGCCAAATTTTGTTTCCTCTTCAGCTATGTGAAACTGAAGTAAACAAGCCACTTTCCTGTTATTTTTTTTTGCTTCTTTATCAATAACGTTCAGAAGTTTTAACGAATCAACACCATGTATTAAATGAACGAAGGGCGCAATAAATTTAACTTTATTTGTTTGCGGGTGGCCAATAAAATGCCATTCAATATCTTTTGGAAGTTGCTCATATTTCCCGACCAAATCCTGAACTTTATTCTCACCGAAAATCTTATGTCCGGTGTTGTAGGCAGCCAGAATATCCTCGTTCGGTTTTGTTTTTGAAACTGCAACCAATCGCACCGTTTTTGGCAGATTTTTCTTAATCGAGTTTAAATTTCCGGCAATATCCATTATCATTCAAATTTCATCCAAAAATAAAAATATTGAACGGATTACAGATGATTTTCCGGATAACTTTCGGAGCTTGAAATTTCACAGCTTCAATTTTACATTGACCATGATCATTCATTTAACTGTAAATATATGAGTTATGAAAATCAAATTCATTTCGTTCCCCGGAAACTAAAATTAATACCTTTGCTCACCGAAATGAAAAGACAGGAAGAAATAAAAATGAAGATGAACAGCCTCGGCAAACAAGGCAAACCATTTGTATTTTTAATTGATTTTCTTGCTGAAAAACCATTGATTTTTGAGTTGACAGATTCAACACAAAACATTTGGTGGCAAATACCTGGTTCATCAAATTTGCCTGAAAACAAAACCAATAAAGTTCTCAAAACTTGGACAACCTTTCCCGTTTCCTTTGATATTTACAAAATGGGTTTTGAAAAAATAATGCAACACATTTATGGTGGCGACACCTATTTACTAAATTTTACACAGCCCACGCCAATTGACACAAATTTAACACTTGAAGAAATTTTTCGTGTTAGTTCAGCTCCCTATAAAATCTATATGAAAGATGAGTTTGTGTGCTTTTCACCTGAAACATTTGTTAAGATCGGGGATGGAAAAATTTATGCTTTTCCTATGAAAGGAACTATTGATGCAGATATTGAAAATGCCAGACAAATTATTTTAAACGATTCAAAAGAGGTTGCTGAACACAATACAATTGTAGATTTAATCAGGAATGACTTGAGTTTGGTGGCCGAAAATGTGAGAGTTGAAGAATTCAGGTATTTGAGCCATATTCAAACCAACAATAAAAATCTTTTACAGGTTAGTTCTAAAATCTCGGGAGATTTACCTGAAGACTACAAAGAAAATATCGGCGATATTATTTTCAAAATGCTTCCGGCAGGATCAGTTTCGGGCGCTCCAAAAAAGAAAACCCTTGAAATAATCAGAAAAACCGAAAATTATGATCGCGATTACTACACAGGAATTTTCGGTTATTTCGATGGCAAAAACCTTGATAGTTGTGTTTTGATCCGTTATATCGAAAACCAAAATGGAAAGTTGGTTTATAAAAGTGGCGGCGGTATAACTTTTATGAGCGAAGCTGAAAAAGAGTACGATGAATTGCTAAAGAAAGTATATGTGCCCATTGCTTGAAACCATAAAATGCAAGGACGGAAAACTCTTTAATACTGAGTTTCATCAGACACGTTTTGAAAAAGCGCAAAAGGAATATTTTGGGATTTCTCCCAAAACAAAACTAACCGAAGAAATAATTATTCCTGAATTTGCAAAAAACGGGCTTTTTCGTTGCCGTGTAACTTATTCGGAACAAATTGAAATGATTGAGTTTTTCCCATATCAATTCCGGAAAATAAATAGTCTGAAGCTTGTTGAAGATAACACAATTGACTATCGATATAAATATACTGACAGGGAAAAATTAAACCGACTTTTTGAAAAAAGAGGTAATTGCGATGATATAATTATTGTAAAAAACGGTTGCATCACGGATAGTTTTGTAGCCAATCTTGTTTTTTTTGACGGTGAAAAATGGATTACACCCAATACTCCACTTCTGCCCGGAACTCAACGTGCAAAGCTACTTCAGGAAGAAATGATTTTTGAAAATCGGATTACTAATCAAGACCTTTATAAATACAAAAAAGTGGGTTTGATAAATGCGCTAAACAATTTTGAAGAAATGCAAATCGTTTCGTGTGAAAACATTTGCTAATAATTTTCTTTAATGGACATTTTCTTAAATCCTTTCTTTTTAGTACAAATTTCAATTTCAAGTAAAAAGGCTCTACAAAAATTGCAGAGCCTTCTTTTATTTTGAGTTCAAAATATAATTTTAACCGACTTTTGGGCAACCAGGATTTTTTACATTTTCATTGCCTGTTACTTCCCAAATATTCCCCGAATTTAACAATTCATCAACACAAGTAATTTTCCTCGATTTCTGAACTTCTTTAATCTGCTCTGTCATTTCGGTATCGTAAACAGGTGCTTCTACACTCCTGATAACGCCAAATGCAACAGGCATATCAGGCAATTTCATGTTAATTAGCGACATGTGCAGTGAAGGATCAGTTTCTGTTTCATCATGAACAAGGATATCGTCTATTGTAACACCATTTTCTCCAATAACAGCAACCTTCAATTTGCCTTTGTCGAATACAATTCCTTTTTCGTTTTCGTTACCAAAAAGCATTGGTTTGCCATGTTCAAGTATCAACTGACGATCAGCTTTGTGAACGGGATCAGTTATCATATCGTGGATTCCATCGTTAAAAATCACACAGTTTTGTAAAACTTCAACAGCCGATGTTCCTTTGTGTTTTGCCGCAGCTTCAAAAACCGATTGACTTAGTTTCATGTTCCCGTCAATAGAACGGGCAAAAAACGAACCACGTGCACCTATTACCAATTGACCGGGAACAAACGGATCTTCTATTGTTCCAAAAGGTGAAGTTTTTGTTTTAAAACCACGGTCGGAGGTTGGTGAATACTGCCCTTTTGTTAATCCATAAATTCGGTTATTGAACAAAATCAGGTTGATATCGATATTTCTTCTTATTAAGTGAATGAAGTGGTTACCACCAATCGCCATTGCATCACCATCGCCGGTTATTACCCATACATTCAGTTCAGGATTGGCAAGTTTCACACCCGAAGCCACCGCAGTCGCCCGTCCATGAATAGTGTGGAAACCATAAGTACTCATATAATAAGGAAAACGCGATGAACAACCGATACCCGAAATAACTGCATATTTTTCATGGGGGATATTCATTCCGGCCATTGTCCGTTGAACAGCATTCATAATTGCATAATCACCACAACCCGGACACCAGCGAACTTCGTTTTCGCTTTTAAAATCTTTTACTGTATAATTTAATTCAGCCATTTTTTATTCCCCCAATAATTTGTTAACACTTTCTTTAATTTCATTTACAGTGAATGGCAGCCCTTTCAACTTGTTTAACTGATGATAGGAAAACTGAGGCAGCTCATTCCGTAAATACCCGGCAAATTGTCCGAGGTTTAGTTCGCAAACGATGATTTTCCTGAATTCACTAAAAACAGCGGCGGTATTTTTAGGAAGTGGTTTTATGTAATTGAAATGTGCAAGTGTTACATTTTTGCCTTCTTGTCTTAATTCGCGCACTGCACTTATTAAGTGACCATACGTTCCACCCCAGCCAACTACGAGCACATCTCCATCTTCATCGCCACATACTTCGAGATCGGGAACCAAATCAACTACTCTCTGCACTTTTTGTTCGCGTATCTCACAATTGATCTGATGATTATCCGGATCATGGCTAACAACTCCTGCCGCATTTTTTTCAAGACCGCCAATCCGGTGTTCAAAACCCGGCATTCCTGGAATTGCCCATTCACGTGCCATTGTTGCAGCATCACGTCCGTATGGTTTGAAAGTTGCAGCATCTTTTGCCATGCGTGGTGTAATAGAAGGAAGATCTGCCATTACCGGAATTTTCCATGGTTCGCTGCCATTGCCCAAAAATCCATCTGTGAGCAAAATAACAGGAACCATTCGTTCCAACGCGATTTTTGATGCCATGTATGCATACATGAAACAATCGGAAGGAGTACTTGCTGCCAAAACCACAACAGGGCTTTCGCCGTTTCTTCCATACAAAGCCTGCAGTAGATCAGACTGTTCTGTTTTTGTAGGGAGGCCAGTTGAAGGACCACCTCGCTGAACATTAACAACTACCAAAGGCAGTTCGGCCATAACAGCCAGGCCAATTGCTTCTGCTTTTAGTGCCAATCCCGGCCCCGAAGTGGTTGTAATTGCCAAATCGCCGGCAAATGCAGCACCAATCGCGGAAGTAATCCCTGCAATTTCATCTTCAGCCTGAAATGTTTTCACGCCCAAATCCTTGCGTTCCGATAATGCCTGCAAAATGTCGGTTGCCGGAGTAATTGGGTATGAACCAAGGAACAATTCCAAACCTGATTTTTCAGCGGCAGCCAAAAATCCCCAGGCAGTTGCATAGTTGCCATTGATATTCCGGTAGGTTCCATTCTCGATATTTGCCGGATGTACAATATAAGTTGGAGCCATGTGCTGCAAGTTCATGCCATAATTATAACCGTCATGAAGCACTTTAATATTTGCATCCGCAACACCCGGTTTCCGTCCAAATTTGGTTCTTATGTACTTTTCGATGTATTCCATTGGGCGGTTAAACATCCAGCAAATCAGCCCAAGAGCCAACATATTTTTACTTCGCAAAATACTTTTGTTGTCCAGACCAAAATCCTTTAAACTTTCCTTTGTGAGGTTTGTAATCGGCACAGCAATCTTAAAATAATCGTTTAAATTACATTCTGCAAATGGATCATCAGTTTTATAATTAGCTTTTGCCAATTGCTTTTCATTGAATGTATCCGAATCATAAATGATTGTCCCCCCCGGATTCATAAATTTTGCATTTGCCTTCAAAGCTGCCGGATTCATGGCAATCAAAACATGTGCGTAATCCCCGGGAGTATTTACCAATTTTTTACCGAATTGCACCTGAAAACCTGAAACGCCTCCAACTGTTCCCTGTGGTGCCCTTATTTCCGATGGGTAGTCGGGGAAAGTAGAAATATCATTCCCAAACAGGGCACTTGCATCCGAAAACAATGTACCGGTGAGCTGCATCCCATCCCCTGAATCGCCGGAAAACCGGATGGCAACTTCTTCCAGTTCAATTACTCTTGCATCCTTCATTGATATACTTTTTTTGTTTAAAACATTTCTTCCTTAAAAATAAAACGATTTCAAAATCAGTATTTTACAATTTTGAAACCGAATAGTATTGAATTAATTTTCAAAATTCAAAGTCCCAAAAATAACCATTATTTAACAAGTAAGTATTGACGTATTCAATTATTTAAGGGTTTTCATATATTTGAACTAATTTAAAATAAATATACATAGTGGCTTTAATAAAAACATTGAATGGGAATACCCCAAAGTTAGGGGAAAATTGTTTTTTAGCTGAAACGGCAACCATAATTGGCGATGTTGAAATTGGCAATAATTGCAGTATTTGGTACAATGCAGTATTAAGAGGTGATGTGCATTACATTAGAATTGGGAACAATACCAATATTCAGGATAACGCTGTGATACATGCCACTTATAAAAAATCACCAACCAATATCGGGAATAATGTTATAGTAGCACATGGCGCAATTGTTCACGGCTGCACAATCCACGATAACGTGATGATTGGCATGAATGCCGTGATTTTGGATGACGTTGTTGTTGAAAGCAACACAATTATTGCTGCAGGTTCAGTGGTTACCAAAGGTTCTATTGTTGAATCAGGCTGCGTTTACGGCGGTATTCCTGCAAAAAAAATAAAAGAAATCAGCAAGGAACTTTTAGAAGGTGAAATTATCAGGATTGCAAATGCATACGAAATGTATTCAAGCTGGTATAAATGAATGAGGCTGGTAATGTTTACCAGCCTCATTCATTTATTTAATCGGCACCTGCCTTTTAAAATCCATTTCAAGCGAAATAAATGTTTCAGTTCGGGAAATACCTTCAATTTCCTGTAACTCGGTGTCAATTATTTTTTTTAGATGAATATTATTTTTGGTTTGTATTTTGATAAAAATGGCGTACTGACCAGTAGTATAATGACACTCAACAATTTCAGGAATTTTTCTTAATGCTTCAGCAACAGTTGTGTGATATTTCGCTTTATCCAAATAAATTCCCATATAAGCGCATGTGTTGTAACCAAGTTTCTGCGGACTTACAACAAATTCACTCCCTTCAACAACTCCAATATTAAACAAACGTTGTACCCTTTGATGAATGGCAGCACCTGAAACGCCGCATTCACGAGCAACTTCCAAAAATGGAATACGGGCATTTTTAGTAATCAATTTTAGGATTTTTTGATCCAGCGCATCAATTTCTGCAGGTTGCTCTTTATAATCATTTGTAATCATATGGTAATTCTGTTAAAAGTTTCAAATTATAAAGCAAATGTATTAATTTTCCATATATGGTAAATATTGACGAAAAATAATTACACTTTAGTAACAGATTGTAAGTAAAGATATAGATGCGAATTTATAATTCAAGTTTAATTTTTAGTGTAAAGTGCATTTAAATTTGTTTTGAAGTCGAATAGCAAACTATCTTAATCCATTATCAATTTTCAAAAACATATGCTTGGATTTGATAGGTAAGTTCCCTAATTTATTATTTTCACAAAAAAATTCGATATGAAACGAGCAATCAGCAAAATGCTCAAACTTATTAACCATTCTATGCCGAGTTCTCCCGACAAATATCGGGATTACCATAAAGAATTTACAATTAAAATGAGATGAAACATA
The DNA here is from genome assembly GCA_041739985.1 of Draconibacterium sp. Taxonomy (GTDB): domain Bacteria; phylum Bacteroidota; class Bacteroidia; order Bacteroidales; family Prolixibacteraceae; genus Draconibacterium. Next base: position 26,835 of record JBGSMW010000038.1, read on the forward strand.
AACTTTTGCTTTTATTACTGATTATTCCAACACTTTCCTTTTCTCAAACCGAATTCCATAAATATTTTCAAGATCAATCAATGCGTTTTGATTTTATATTGGGAGGGAATAGTTCAACGGAAAGGATTTATCCTGAACAAATTAAAAAAGAACCCTATTGGGCTGGCTCAAAGAAAAATCTGGTTGACCCGTTTAACTATGGGAATTACCGCTTCAGGATTTTTGATGAAAAATCAGACAGTCTCTTATTTGCAAAGGGTTTCAGCACTCTTTTTGAGGAGTGGCAATCAACAGCCGAGGCAAAAAAAATTGACAAAACTTTTTATCAGACAGCTATTTTCCCTTTCCCAAAACAAAAAATAAGGCTCGAAATTGATTCGCGCCAACGTGACGGAATTTTCCAAAATATATACACAACTTCTATAAATCCTGACAATTATTTTATTCTGAACGAAACACCTGAGAAATTCGAAACATTCGAAGTTCTGAAAAACGGAAAACCAGAAAATATCGTAGATATTGTCATTCTGGCTGAAGGTTACACTTTGGTAGAAATGGAAAAATTTAAGGAAGATGCAAACCGGGTTACACAATATCTGTTTGATGAAGAACCATTTAAATCGGAAAAGGAGAAATTTAATGTTACTGCAGTTTTAACTCCTTCGTTAGAATCGGGCACCGACATTCCGGGGGAAAACATTTATAAAAACACCCGCTTCAAATCAACATTTTACACTTTCGACGTTTCGCGTTACCTTACTACCAGCGATATGAAAAACATATTGGATGCCGCTGCAGTTGTGCCATACGACCATATTTATGTACTGGTAAATTCCGAAAGATACGGTGGCGGTGGATTCTATAATTTTTTATCGGTTTGCACTGCCGATAATTCGCTTACAAAAGAAGTTTTTGTGCACGAATTTGGACACGGTTTTGCCGGATTGGCTGATGAATACTATAACTCAGAAGTTGCTTACGATGATTTTTATAACCAAAAAGTTGAACCCTGGGAACCAAATATTACCACGCTTGTTGATTTTGATTCGAAATGGAAAAAAATGGTGGACAAAACAGTTGAAATCCCAACGCCAAGGGATTTAAAAAATTCAGAGAAAGTTGGGGTTTACGAGGGAGGAGGTTATTCTAGCAAAGGAATTTACAGCCCATATATCGATTGCAGGATGAAAAGCAACAATGCAAAAGGCTTTTGCCCGGTTTGTGCAGAATCCATAAAAAAAGTGATTCAGTTTTATTCAGAATAAGCGCAAAAAAACGGGTGAAAAATTCACCCGTTTCTTTGCTCCGGCACATTAATTTTCAAGCCTTTTTCGTCATCGAACTGGTTACAAAATAAGCCACTATTAGGCCAACTCCACCGAAAAACAGTATCATACTGAAATAAGCTGCAACTTCATTAAATACCTGAGCCAGCAAATGTGCGGTAAAAACTCCTACTGCGGCAAAAATCATAAATATCCCCCATTTTACAAGTGTAAACTTGTTGCAATCGGTTTTAAAAACACTGGCATCAACACCCTTTTCGATCAATGCCAGCCTCTCTTTTGTGCGTGTTGTCCAATAAACATAGAGTATTGCAAACAACCCTAGAAAAAAAGATAGTGGTACAAAAATTCCTTCCATGATTTCAAATTTTAAATTGTTTATAATTTCGTTTTTGTCGTTTTCTGCCTTTATGACGCAACTATGTTTTTCCGGTTACAACTTTCAGAGAAAAAATAAAAAACCTGTAACCTCGTTTACATTTTTACGTCAAATCAGCAAAATGGAGCAAAGAGACGATAACTGGTATATTGAAAGAGTATTGAAAGGGGATACACAATACTTTTCGCACTTGGTTGATAAATACAAGGATATTGTTTATTCAATTGCTTTTAAAGTTCTTAGAAATCGTGAAGATGCGGAAGAAATGGCACAAGAAAGTTTTATAAAAGCCTATAAATCATTGAATACTTTCAGAGGCACTGCAAAGTTTTCGACCTGGCTTTACAGGATTACTTATAATAATTGCATTTCGGAAGTAAGGAAGAAAAAACTGAAATATGTTTCAACCGATGACATTCAGATTTCAGATGAACCGGAAGAGATGAATTTTGACGGTATTCCGGAAGAAAACAGGGCAAAGTATGTAAAAGCTGCCCTCGACAAATTGCCCGAAGACGAATACACTTTAATTTTGCTTTATTATTTTGAAGATAAATCGGTTGAGGAAATCGGGGATATTATGAAACTTTCGGAAAGCAATATAAAAGTAAAACTGTTTAGGGCAAGAAAAAAACTCAATTTAATTTTAAATGAGATGCTTAAAGGAGAACTATATACAATATTATAAAGTCATGAAACGAGCCAAGAGCAAAATGCTCAAACAGATAAACCATTATATGGCGAGTTCCATCGAATACATTTAAAAATTAATATTAAAAGGAGATGAAAAATTTAGATAACGATACTGATTTGAAAAACCTGATAAAAGGTATAAAACTGGATGCACCGGGAAGCGAATTTACTTCAAAAGTAATGAACCGCGTTTTCGAAGAAAAAGTTGCTCTGGAAAAAGTGACAAATGAGAAGATTCTGGGAAAAGGATTTTGGATAGTACTTTTGCTTTTTGTGCTACTGATAGCAGCAATGTTTGTGTTTTCTTCTTCAGGTGTACAGACTGAAGGTGAGTTGTCGAAATTGTTGAGCGGGGCCAGTGAAGGGGCTTTTTCGCAAAGATATCAGTCATTTTTCAGCAACCTTGGTTCGTTGCCTTTAAGTATTGGTGGAATCATGTTGGCCACTACTTTATTGCTTATTATCGACCGGTTTATGAGTCAGATTATGCCACATCATTCGTTACAAAAACAGTTATAAAAACTACCGGTTAAACTGTTTTAATACCCCCTTCATGATCAGGAATTGTGCTGCAATGTAAGTTGACATAACAAAAAACCTATCGTAGGAAATTGGTGATAAAAATTTATCGAATGCAATTAAAGTGTCGGAAAATACAAACAACAACGAACCAAAAAACACCAAAGAAAAACTTACAGGAGACACAGTTTTAAACCGGTTCAATGCCATTACCGACATGCTTAAAAGAGCTGTCATATAAATAAATACCGCAATTTTTAGAGTAAAATTGAGATTATTGAAAAGCAAAGTATATATGATTACAACATATAAAATGAAACCAGTTAAATAAACTTTGTTTTTGCTTAAAAATGGTTTCTTACCTGACAATTTAATTGTTTGCCTGAATAAAACGATATAAAAGATTTGAGCGATCAAAAAGGAAGCTAAGCCAAAAATAAAATAAATCATACCCCTGTTGGCAAACATTAAAAATATATCGCCAAACAACGAAAACACGAAAGCAAACATTGCAAACCAGACAATGTTCTTATCTAAACCTTTTGAATTTAACCGAAAATAACCGCCAACAGAAATCATTATAAACGGTTTGCTCAGGTAGTCAAGCCAACTGAGTTGAAGTAAAATACCGGCAAAAACACCAATTATGCTTCCAAGGAAAAGAAATAGGAAAAGGTTTTTATTCATTCAACCCTTAGTAACAGGCTTCAGCAAGCAAATACTCACTAACATACTGCTCTACACCTTGTTCAAGTTCGGTAAAAGATTTTGAATAGCCAATATCGCGAAGTTTTTGAATATCAGCTTCGGTGAAATATTGATACCTCCCTCGTAAATCAACGGGGCAATCGATAAAAGAAATATCCGGCTCAAGCTTCATGCTTTTAAAAACCGAAGTAGTTAAATCCATAAAAGAACGGGCTTTCCCTGTACCAACATTGTAAATTCCTCTGTTCTTCTGGTTTTCCATAAAAAACATCATCACATCGGCAATGTCTTCAACAAAAATAAAGTCACGGCTTTGTTCCCCATCTTTATAATCTTTGTGATGCGAACGAAAAAGCTCCATTTTACCTGTTTTTTGTATCGTATGATAGGCATGCAAAACAACAGATGCCATTCTGCCCTTGTGATATTCATTTGGCCCGTACACATTAAAAAACTTCATACCAGCCCAAAAAGGTGGAGTTCTGAATTGTTTCAATGCCCAAACATCAAAATCATGTTTCGACCAGCCATATAAATTGAGTGGACGTAAATTTGAAATATTCCGATGAGAATCTGAAAATCCCTCTTCTCCATTTCCGTAGGTTGCAGCAGAGGAGGCATACAAAAGTGGCACCTGAATTTCGGAACAAATATTCCAAAGCCGCTGTGAATAAATAAGGTTCAGTTGCTGGTACAAATCAGGTTCCTGCCCAACTGTGTCAGTTCGTGCCCCAAGATGAAAGATAAAACTAACATCGCGTGCATGGCTTATCAACCATTTAAAAAAGTTGTCACGATCTATAAAATTCCTGTAAGTTTTGTGTGCGAGATTAAATTCTTTGCGGGGGTCGTCCATTTTGTCAACCAAAATCAAATCTTTATAACCTGCTTTGTTGAGTTTCCCAACTAAATAACTGCCGATGAAACCGGCTGCACCTGTTACAACTATCATTTTTATAAGTGGTTAGTTCTGTTCAGCATAAAGCTGTTTTTCGAAAAATGTGGTTTCTACTAGTTACTAACTCCATATTTATTTCTTTATTGTTCAAAACTTAAAATAAAATACACTTTACTTTTCTCTAATTTCAGAGACCAAAATTTTCAATTATTTACCACCCGTTTCTTCATAATTCCTCACTAACAAATAAATGAAATACAAGGGTAATCTGATAGACCAATGGAAAAGATTGTACTAAAAGCCCGTGCAAAAATAGCAAAATCAAATTACTTCAACAGTAAGTTTACTTAAAACCTCTTTTATTGAAATATTTAACTTTTCAAGGGCCAACGGAATGTTCCAATGTGACGAATCACGGGGTTCAACAAAATTAGAGATTGATCGGATTTGAATACACGGAACCCCAAACCAGCTGCAAACATACAGAACAACAGCACCTTCCATTGACTCAACCTGAGCGTTATACTTAGATTTTATTTCGGCAATTGAAGCTGCGCGGCCATGGCTTTTATTTGTTGTAATCCCCCTGACTTCTTTTAAATCAATTAATCCATTGAAATCCGATGCCTTTATAACTCCATGTTCAAATGGAAATTCATTTGGGTCCATAAATCCGGTTTCAAAAAGGGTTAAAAAATCGTTTTCCTTTTCAATACCCAAATCGGCAAATTCATCTGTAATAACCGAAACCACATCACCGATGCCTAATTCATCAGTTAGACTTCCGGCAAAACCAACGTTAATTACCAATTGATATTTATTGTCGCGCAAAGTATTTGTCAGATGAAATGTTGTAAAAGTAGCGCCAATCCCCGTGATTAAAATGTCTGTTTCGATTTCATTCAACTTGTATTTTTTTAAAAGATGAGCGGATTCTTCAATGAATTCAAACTCATCGGCCAATAATTTTACTTCGAGCAAAGTAGCTGAAACAATCAATATCTTCATACTAGAAATTTTCATAAATTTTGCCTCCTCAAGGAAAGCATAACATACTTTCATACTGATTTTGACAAAAAAAGTTAATCTTTGTACATACTTTATTATTTACAACCATGGATTCAGACAAAAATAATTCCACCAACAATTACGAGAAAATTGAAAATTTCGATGATTACACAACCACCGAATTGGCAAAAAATTATGGCAATATTTTAAAATTGCTGGGCGAAGATAATTTACGGGAAGGGCTTGATAAAACCCCTGAAAGAGTAGCAAAAGCGATGCAGTTTTTGTTGCAGGGGTACAAAACAGATCCGGTTGAAATTTTACAATCTGCACTTTTTAAAGAAGATTACCGGCAAATGGTTATCGTAAAAGACATTGAAATTTACTCCATGTGTGAACACCATTTACTACCGTTTTTTGGTAAAGCTCATGTTGCATATATTCCAAATGGAACAATTACAGGATTGAGCAAAATTGCAAGGGTAGTTGATGTTTTTTCACGTCGGCTACAGGTTCAGGAAAGATTGACAATGCAAATTAAAGAATGTATTCAAAATACTCTAAAACCACTTGGAGTGGCAGTAGTAATTGAAGCACAGCACCTTTGTATGCAAATGCGTGGCATCCAAAAACAACATTCAATAACCACAACTTCTGATTTTACAGGTGCTTTTGAAAAAACTGCAACCCGCGATGAATTTATTAAACTGATTAGTACAAAATTCAGTTGACACCTATAAAAATTCAATACAAACCGGTGCGGGGATTTGAATTTGGTTTCCGGTATATTCAGGTATTCCGTTTTCCTTATTTATTTTGAACACTGCTATATTTCCGCTTTTCTGGTTGGCTACCAGCATAAAATCGCCAGTTGGAGACAAGGAAAAATTTCGTGGCCAATCGCCCTCAACCGGCACATAACCCAACGGTTTAAATTTTTTAGATTCATTGATAATTTCAAAAACGGCAATTGAATTGTGACCACGATTTGAACCATACAAATACTTTCCGTCTGCAGAAATATGAACGTCTGCACAATAACTTGTGCCTTTAAAATCGTTGGGAAGTGTTGAAATTACCTGTATTTCCTCCCAATTATCCCCTACCCTTTTTAAAGAAGTTATTGTAGAATTTAATTCACTTATCACATAAATAAAATTTCCACCTGGATGAAATTCGAAATGACGCGGACCTGCACCTGGTTGAAGTTTTACGAATTTCTGTCCGTTCTGAATGAGTTTACCACCTTCCATTTCAAAAATATTCAATTGGTCGGTTCCCAAATCAGCACTAAAGACCTTGTTTTCAAAAGGAGAAAATTTTATGGAATGTGCATACGGTTTAGTTTGCCTCGATTTATCGATACTTGAACCATTATTTACGATTACTGAACTTGCAGGTAACAAACTTCCATCCACTGCAACCGGGTAAAGCGCAGTTGTTCCCCCGCCGTAATTAGCAACAGCAACATGTTTTCCATCTTTCGAAACGTCAACATGACAAGGATCGGCACCATGTGATAATTGTTTGTTTAAAAATTTTAAAGCTCCATTCTTTTCAATTTCATATGCTGAAATATATCCACCTGTAGGTTCGATTATTTGTGGAGCACGATTAACAACATACAAATATTTTTTATTTGGCGATATTTTTAAAAAGTTGGGATTATCGACACCAGGAAAAGTCTGATTTAAGACAATCTCACTTGTTTCAGCATCAAATTCACATAAATAAATTCCTTTTGCACCTTCTGTTGTAAATGTTCCGACATAAAACTTCTGCTTGCCGGTATTTTGTCCGAAAACTAATAACGCATTGACAATGAGAAACAATAACATGGAAATTCTTTTCATTTAATTTAGTTTTTATTTAAATTATAACTTTTATTACACAAAATAGCCTTTTGTTTGTTAAGGATTTAAAGTAACTGGTTTAAAAATAAAACAATACAATTATGAAAACAATTTTAATGGGATTAATCCTGATTTTAATTTTTGGAGTGAATATTTCGAATGCACAACATTTGGAAAAGGTATGGCAAACAAGCTGCGATTTGAAAACGCCTGAATCAGTTTTGTATGACCAGGAAAGAGACGTAATTTATGTTTCAAACATTGATGGCGACCCTTCGCAAAAAGATGGAAACGGGTTTATTTCAATTTTAAACTCTGATGGAAGTGTTAAAAATCTGCATTGGATTAAAAATCTTGATGCTCCAAAGGGATTGGCAATCTTTAAAGGCAAACTGTATGTAACAGACATTGACAAACTCGTGGAAATTGACATTGAAAAAGGTAAGATTCTGGCAAAATATGATGCCCCGGATGCAGTTTTTTTAAACGATGCAACTGCCTGTATGAACGGGATGATTTTTGTTTCGGATACAAGAACTGCAAAAATTCATGTATTGAATGAAGGAAAACTCACTGTTTGGATGGAAGGAAAACCACTTGAAACACCAAATGGATTAATGGCAGAAAAAGGCAAATTGCTTGTAGGTGACAAAAACATTTATGAAGTTGATATTCAAACCAAAAAAACAGAAAAATTAATTGAAGATGCCGGTGGAGTTGATGGTTTGGAAAAAAACAACAATGGGGATTTTGTGTTTTCTAACTGGCCTGGAAAAATTTTTATACATAAAGATGGTAAAACTGTAAAATTGCTCGATACAACCGCACAAGAACTAAATACTGCCGATATAGATTATGATTTGAAACACGATTTAATTTTGGTTCCTACATTTTTCGACAATCACATTGTTGCCTACAAAATTGTTTTTTAAACCATTTGTATAATTGAAAGTTTAACCAACATATAAATACATTAAACATTAAAAATTTATGGAAAGTCCAAAAATAGCTGCAAAATTTCCAGCGACAGTTGTTTTAGAACCAGGAGCATATTTCTGGTGTGCATGTGGAAAAAGTAAAAACCAACCGTTTTGCGACAGTTCGCATCAGGGTTCAGGAATATTTCCTGTACAATTTAAAATCGATGTGAAAAAGGAAGTTTTTCTGTGTCAGTGCAAACAATCGAAAAACAAACCATTTTGCGACGGAAGTCACAGAAGTTTATAATTTAAAAAGAAGGGGTAAAAATCAAATTTTTTACCCCTTCCTGATTTTAATCCCTTTTAAAATAGTCCTTTCCAGCATTGCAAATCGGGCATTTATAATCATCAGGTAAATCTTCAAACGGCGTTCCGGGAGATATCCCCAAAGCCGGATCTCCTTCTTCCGGGTCATATTGAAACCCACAGATACTGCATGTGTAAGTACCAGTTTCTTTGTTATATACATGCTCATGTTCTTCATTTATCTCCGGTTTTGGTTTTAATTCCGGTACAACTTCGTTTTCAAGTTTTTCCTTTTCAATATAAGTTGGTGCATTTTTAGGCGCCAGCATTTTATATTTTTCGCGGTAATAATCATAAGTTAATGGCTCATCACCTGAAAGCACTTCGCTATCGAGTACTTCTCCTATGATTAACATGTGAGAACCAACATCAACTGTATTTACAACTTTACAATCGAACCAGGCAACAGAAGAATCTGTGATAATTGGGGCCCCGGTTACCGATTTAATTGTTTTCACATTGCGAAATTTATCGAAATCTGCGCCTGACATAAATCCAAATTCACCTATTAATGAGGTATTTACTTCCTTTTTTAAAACTGAAATTGAAAATATTCCGCTTTCAAGAATTTTTTCGGTTGTGAAATTATTTTTATGACTGCTAATTGCAATTTGCGAAGGCTCGGCAGTTACCTGAAAGGCAGTATTACCAATATATCCAAACTTTGTACCATTAGATTCTGTTGCAATAATATATAACCCGTATGATAATTTGTGAAACGCTTTATACTTCATTTAATTTGATTATTTATATTTATAAAATTAACAATTGATTTAAAACCAAAGCAAACTTGAATAAATTTTCATGTAAATAAAAACAAACTAATGAATTTGAAAGGAATATTACCAGAAAAGTGATAAAGAATAGGGTTAAATTTATATTTTCAACCTACAAAATACATAAAGCTATATAATTCATTTAAATCATTGTTAGATTTGCAGAAAGCATTATATAAATTTTAACTTAGTGCGTTTAATAAAAAATTTACAACGATGGCTAAACCCAAATTAAGTTCGCAGTATAAAATCTTTGTGGTAGAAGACAATACGCTTTATGCTCAAATACTTAAAAAACAATTATTAGACGATGGCTACCTGGTAAAGGTATTTCACAACGGACGTGATTTTATGGCTAATCTGGACGAAAAACCAGATCTGGTAACATTGGATTACACACTTCCGGATATGACTGGTTATGATGTTCTGAAAAAAATTCAGAAAAGAATGCCCGGCACCAATGTAATTATAATTTCAGCCCAGGAAAATATTAATACAGCCATCGATTTAATGAAAAACGGGGCTTATGATTATATTATGAAGGCGGCTGACACCCGCGAAAAGTTAAGCAACGTAATTAAAAATATCAGAGAAAGAGATCAGCTTCGAACCGAAAATATTATACTTAAGGACGCAGTAAAGGAAAAATACAACTTCAGAAACCTGATCAAGGGAAACAGCAGGGAAATAGAGCACATTTTCGAATTGATGGATAAAGCCGTTCAAACACAAATTTCAGTCTCAATTTCAGGAGCCACCGGAACCGGAAAAGAGCTTGTAGCAAAGGGTATTCATTATAATTCGAAACGAAGTAACAAACCATTTATAGCTGTAAATGTTTCTGCAATTCCTGATGGACTTATTGAGAGTGAACTTTTTGGACACGAAAAAGGCGCTTTCACCGGAGCTGATTCAAGGAAAATAGGGAAGTTTGAACAAGCCAATGGAGGAACACTTTTCCTTGATGAAATTGCCGACCTTGAAATAGGTTTGCAAGCCAAACTTTTGCGTGTTTTGCAGGAACGTGAATTGGTAAGATTGGGCGGTTCTGAAACTATACCGCTGGATGTGAGGATAATTACTGCAACACATAAAAACCTGGGTACACTTATCGCTGAAGGAAAATTCAGAAAAGATTTGTATTACCGTTTGCTTGGACTTCCAATTGAACTTCCGCCATTGCGCGATCGTGGAAATGACATTATTTTACTTGCAAAACATTTCGTTGATGAATTTTGCCGTGAAAATGACATGGAACGAAAAGAAATTTCAGATGAAGCAAAAAAGCTGCTTCTTACTTATCACTTCCCCGGAAATATCCGTGAATTGAAAGCAGTTATGGAACTATCATGTGTTTTAAGTAATCGGAATGTGATTAAAGCCAGCCATTTAAACATGAATATTGACAACAATGTACAGAACCTGCTGGCTACTGAAAAAACAATTGAAGAATACACGCAGGAAATAATAAAACATTTTCTTATAAAATATAACCAGAATGTCAGACTTGTAGCCAACAAACTTGGGGTTGGAAAATCAACCATTTACAGGATGTTGCAGAAAAAGGAATTAGAATAAAAAAGCCCCTCCTGACCTCCCCTGGGGAGGAATAAGAAAAATTAAACCATTCATCATTGAATAGTATATTCTTAAAATAAAAATCCCGGATTTTTCGTCCGGGATTTTCATATTTAATAATTGGCATTAACCTTGGAAATTATTCACTCCAAAAGTTTCAATGCTTCTGTCAACTTTTTTAACAAGTCCCTGTAAAACTGTTCCCGGTCCAATTTCGGTAAATGAAGTTGCACCACCGGCAATCATATTTTGCACGGTTTGCGTCCATTTTACAGGTGCAGTCAACTGTGCAATCAGGTTTTGTTTAATCACTTCAGGATCAGAAGTTGCCTGGGCATTTACATTTTGATAAACCGGACAAATTGGTTTGCTAAAGTTTGTCGATTCAATAGCAGCAGCCAGTTCTTCGCGGGCAGGTTCCATCAATGGCGAATGAAATGCACCGCCAACGGTTAATTTTAATGCACGTTTGGCTCCGCGTGCTGTAAGCAATTCGCAGGCTTTGTCAATTCCGGCAAACGAACCCGAAATAACGAGTTGTCCCGGACAATTATAATTTGCAGGAACAACCACTTCATCAACTGAAGCACAAACTTCTTCAACAATATCATCATCTAAACCAACAATTGCTGCCATTGTTGAAGGCTCTGCTTCGCAGGCTTTTTGCATGGCAAGTGCACGTTTGTAAACCAATTTCAAACCATCCTCAAAAGTTAAAGCGCCATTGGCAACTAATGCTGAAAATTCGCCAAGTGAATGGCCTGCAACCATATCGGGAGCAAAATCTTTTACAGTTTTTGAAAGTAAAACCGAGTGCAGGAAAATTGCAGGTTGCGTAACTTTTGTCTCTTTCAAATCGTCAATTGTTCCCTCAAACATAATTTTTGTGATGTCGAAACCTAAAATTTCGTTTGCCTTTTCAAACAATTCTTTAGCTTCCGTTGAGTTCTCATATAAATCTTTTCCCATCCCCGGGTACTGTGCTCCCTGACCGGGAAATACATAAGCCTTCATAATTTTTGTTTTAAAATTTCAGGGGACAAAGATAAATTTTATTTGTCCGGCAGAAAATAATGTCTGACTATAAATAATTAATCCGATATCAAACATGAAACAATGTTTTATCCGATTTACTTACTAAAATATGAATTTTTCTGGCAACATAAACGCATATCAATTAAAAGAAAATCAGCGAGTTATTCAAAATTTAAAACAATACCCTAAACTGCTGCTGTAACATTTGTAATCATTTTTATTCAATTAAATTTAAAAATGTTATCTCAATTTGCAAATAAAAACAGTCTTAATTGATTATAAGATATTTTTATCTTAAATTGCTATTAATTAATAATCTTCAAAGATACAATTATGAAAAAAAATCTACAAACAATGCTTTTCCTACTCTGTGCAACTGCAGTAACCTACGGTCAGGATATAATTTACACAGTAAGCGGAGAATTAAACAACCAGAAGGTTTCGCTGGATTCTATTATGGTGGAAAATTTATCGAATAACACCTGGATGACTTTTAAAGATTTGCCAGATGAACAGTATTACCAGATTAACCTTACAAAAAAAACATTTTGGGGAACTGTTGGCATTAATGACTTTAATAGTGGCGTAGGCTTTATCGAAGTTCAGAATCTTCCGGGTTTTTTGGTTCTTTCTTTTAGGAAAAACTCACCGGAACGGATTAATCTTTCAATCTATAATATTGCCGGGCAGAAAATATATTCGGAATCAAACAAATTGATAAATCCGGGAAATTTGATCAGGGTGCAACCCGGGGCAACTGGTGTTTACCTGGTAACGATTGAGACTCCGCAGGTAACACAGTCATTTAAAGTAATTGGTCAAACAGTAAATAGTGTAAATAAGGTTGAAATTCTTGACGGGAATCCAGTAATTACAAACACAAAAAGTGCATCATTCAGCATTGAAAATAATTTTTCTTTCAACATTGGCGACAGTATTCGGATGTCAGTATTTAAAACAAATAATTATGCTGCATCTAAAGCACATTTAATTTTTGTATCAAGAAACTTTGAATTTCAGTTTAAGGCTTTGGAAGATTCAAATATTTTGGTCACAACAGGGGTGATCGATAAATCAGGTTTTCCAAATCTAAGTATTGGCAAATTAACTGTTCAATCTATGCTTGATAGTACTTCGGTAAATTTAAATGGAACTTTTCAAATTACTAATGAAGTTGATCAAGATGATGAATTTCCAATTATTTTTAAAATTGGTGATCAATTACTTTTTGGATATTATCCCTCAAGAATAAATCATGATAAAATAACACTTAACGATATGCTGATATTTTATCTAAATTTTTATCCTGAAATTACTTCTTTGAAATTTACTAATGACGAATTAAGTAATAAGCTAATTGCTGATTCAAATTATAATGAATTAATACAAAATTTAAAAACCAATTTAGATTTTGGATATTCTCCGCTAAATGATTCTATTTTTCTAAAACTTGTAAATGCTACAAAGAATTCGATGATAACAAAAACAGAGAAAAGTCTGAAAATGGATGAAATTCCACAACCCCAGCCTCGTACCTCAGAATATAATTTTACTTATAAAAGCAATGAAATGAGTTGGGAAAATTTTTCTTTTCATTGTGGAATTAGTTTAGAAATAAAAGACAAAACTGGTGCAATTGTATTTGGACCAAACATTATACCAGCAACAGAGTTATTATATTCAATTGAATCCATGGCTCAATATGTATTAAATAAGAATATTTTTAAAGTTGAAAATAGTAAGGTTCAATTTAGTCTTTTGAAAGATGGTGAATATGATATAGCTTTTAGCAATGGATATGCTGCAGGAAATGTTTCGAAAGTAACTTATGATAAAGCCAATTCTTACAATAAGAATATGCTAGCATGGACATTGGCTTTGATGGTGATACCTGAGACGATATTGAAAAAATTCAAATCTGCAAATGCATGTTATGAATCAATGTCAGATATAATATTTACTTACGCAGAAATGATGAAAAATGGGATATTAAATGAAACTATGTCGCCAGGTGAATTTTCAGTATTTGCTGTAAAGTTTGGTGATGCTATTATGGCAAATATCAATAATTGTGACGATTTAATTCCAACTGGGAAGGAATATTTTAAACTTCTAAAAGAAATATTAAAAAAGTTAAATATATATAATATAGTTGCTAATGTAACAAATCTGACAGCAATGGCTAATGATTTTTATGGATTAGATATCTCAGGAACTGAAAAAAAATACTATTATAATTATCTATTATTTAGTGATTTAGAATATAAAAACATATCGTCCAAGGAATTCACTGGATATGAAGGAGATGAACTTCACTATGAGGCAGAGATCAAAGAGAAGAAAACCAAATATATCCAAACTCATGGAGATCAGATATATTCACCGACTTTCAAGAAAAAAGAAGAATTTGGTGATGCTAATGAATTGCCATTTAAGGCAACACTTATAAAAGGCGACGCCAAAGTTATTGATACAAACCCAAAGGTTCAACTAGGTTCTTTAAATTCTGAATTCGAGATGGGCAAAGATTCTTCTATTGTAGTAATAACACCTGATTTTCCATACAAAGAAATTGTCCCTGATACAATTATATTAAAACCAACTCCCTTATATATTGGCACTTGGGAGGCAATAGAACAGAACGGATTCCCAATAGGGACTAAAATTATGGGTGTTGGTCGTTTATACTGTAAAATTGCTCCTATCTATATATCAGAAGGTGCACTTACCAGTTTTATTTGTAAGTTTGATTCAGAAAAAGTTACATTAACTGCTATTTGGGCGGATCTCTTAAAGAAGGAATATACTTTAGGTAGAACCGAGGATTCAATTTGTTACCCAAAATTTACGGGTAAAACATATCTTGAAAAAAATTTTTCGCAAGTATTCAGTTATTCTTATAAATTTGATAGTCAAGAAGGAATCCAACTTTTAAATCCATTAACAAATGAATATGCTACATCGATTATTGAATTCATTATTAATGAAAACCAGGGGAATGAAATGATAATAGATTTTAGAAATACTGGAGCGCCTGAATTCGGAATGCTTAAACTAATTAGAAAAGAATAATTTTTAATTAGAAGGACATGTAATACCCGTCTATTAAATTGTGCTCTAAAATGGGAAATCGTCAAATCGGTTAAGTGATTTCAACCTAAATAAATCAACTTCACCACGGTCAGGAATATTACCAATGAACTCTGTCATCGCTACTCCACCGTCACCGACTTCGCCAGGTTCCTTGGCTGGTCAACGTTACATCCGCGCATTAATGCAATATGATAAGCCAGCAATTGCAGCGGAATTACTGACAGAAGCGGCGCAAGGGCAGGATATGAATGGGGTATTTCGATACTGTCGTTTACCATTTCTTAGGTATTGTGCTCTCTGACCGGGAAATTAATAAGCCTTTATTAGGTTCAATCTTTAATTTGCAAAGATTTATTTTCATTTCCGTTTAAATATCTTGTTTTTAAAGGCATAATACTGAAAAATAGTTGGTAAAAACCTTTGAAAGGTTTGACTGTATTGGAATAGCGGAAAGTTTTATGAAATTGGTTTCATAAAACTTTTTTTATGAGAAAAAATGTCAAAAAAAACGCTGCTGGGCATGTGGAAGTTTGGATGTTATATGTTGGGGTAAACAGTTAGATAAGCAACGTTTTAAGTGTAAAAGTTGTGGTATTTTCTTCACCCAAAACCGTCCGGAGCAAAAAATACAGAACAGGTATGTATGGTTTAAGAAGTGGGTATTGGAACGTCAAACATACAAGACATTAACGCGGGATAGTGGATTGTCGAGAGATACACTTCAAAAAACGTTTTATGTTTTTTTAGGACAAGCTCCCGTTGTTAAAATTATCAAGAGGGATGATGTTCGTTTACGAATTGATGCCACGTATTTTAAGCAATTCTGTCTAGTTTGTTACCAGGACGATGAAGATGGTTACATTCAGCTTTTTCGCTTTACAGACGGGGAGCATTATGAAGAAATCAAGGAAGATTTAGACAACCTGATCAGGTTAGGCCTCAGGCTGGAAAGCATAACTACAGATGGGCATAAAAGTATTTTAAAGGCAATCAGGAAGTCGGTTCCACAGGTAATTATCCAAAGATGCCTGGTTCATATCCAGCGTATGTGTTTACTTTGGCTGACAAGGTATCCGAAGCATCAGGCAGGATAGGAACTCCGCCAACTGGTGCTGCAAATACTGAAAATAAAAAACAATAATGACAGGTTATTCTGGATACGAGAGTTTCATCAGTGGTGCGAAAAACACAAGGATTACATCAATGAAAAAACATACAACATTGAGACTGGCAGATACTGGTATACACACAAACTTTTAAGAAGATCGTATATCACAATCGAGCGGGCATTACCCAATATGTTTCATTATTTGGCTAATCCAAAAATACCCAATACAACCAATGGTATTGAAGGATTCTTCAGTCATCTGAAAAATCATTTGGATTTACATCGCGGGCTAACAACAAAAAACCGAATCAATTTTATCAAGTGGTATATTTATTTTTCTAACGAAAAATGAGTTTTTTCGAGCCATAAAACAACCCAGGAATAAAAGTAAAAAGACAGCCAAAATCTGACTGTCTTTCTTTTATTCCTGTAATTGTGTCAATCCTGTTGCTGGCAAGTTGATCTCCATCAGAGCTCGCTTCCTCTTCAGACCGACTCTCGTAATTTACGAAATCTCAAACTAAAAGTCACCAACTATTTTTCAGTACATTGCCTTTTTAAACAGTAATCTTACTATAATACTAATTTCAGAAGCGGAACTTAAAACAGCAAAGTCAGCGCAACATATTTCATGATTAAACCCGCTGTACTGTAAATAATAAATCCTGTAAACCGATATTTTACCATTCCGGCAGCTACTGCAATTACAGATGAAGAAAGTGGTAAAATATTGAAAATAAAAATGGTAAGATTACCGTATTTCTGAATATGTTTTTCAGCATTTTTTATTCGATCTTCTCCAACAAGGTTATTCACAACAGTTGAACTTACTGAATATCCAATGAAATAATCAATTAACTGTGCTGCAACTGCTGTTAAAACAGCAACTGCAAACATTTCCAAATTGCTAAAAAACGATAGATAATATATGTAAGCCAGTTCAACCGGCATCAGTAAAAAAAATAAATAGCCTGAAAAATGAATTAAAGCGAAAGAGATAATACTTTGATTTTTACCCTCATACCATTCCCTGCCCAGTGTAAAAGAAACGATTAAAATTGCGACCACCGAGGTTATTATAAAAAGTACTATTCTGATTTTCCGTTTCATTGAATAAAACTGGATTTTCAGAGAGAATAATTACCCTGAATAATTTGTTTCTTTTACGTTAAACAAGAAAAATCATTCGAAAAAAATGGGATTTTTTGGAATGAATTAATGCCACCCTATCTTTTGTGTTTTTATCAACTCTCGTATTTCTGTTGGTCAGTGGCATTTAATTCCTTCATAATTTATTCAACGGTAACAGATTTTGCTAAATTCCTTGGCTGGTCAACATTGCAACCACGGAGAAGTGCAATATGGTAGGCCAGCAACTGTAACGGAATTACAGATAAAAGCGGTGCCACAGCCGGGTGCGAATCCGGGATTTCAATGCTGTCATTTACCATTTCCTTTAAAACTACATCGCCTTCGGTAACAATTGCAATTACATTTCCTTTTCGTGCCTTTACTTCCTGAATATTACTCACAATTTTTTCGTAATAATCATCTTTTGGAGCCACTACAATCACAGGCAAATTATCATCAACAAGCGCGATTGGCCCGTGTTTCATTTCGCCCGCAGCGTAACCTTCGGCGTGTACATACGAAATTTCCTTTAGTTTAAGCGCGCCTTCCAATGCAACCGGGAAAAGATAACCACGACCCAGATAAAGTGCATTTACAGCATCTTTATATTTTTCGGCAATCGCTTTTATTTTTTCATCATTCTGAAGAATTAGCCTCCCTTTTTCGGGAATTTGAGACAACTCTTTTACAAGCATTTTATAATCTTCTTCACTAATTGTTTTTCGTGCCATTGCAAGTTTAAGTGCAAACATTGTTAAAACTGTGACTTGTGCAGTAAAAGCTTTTGTTGATGCAACTCCGATTTCAATCCCGGCGTGGGTGTAAACCCCGGCATCGGTTTCGCGGGAAAGCGTTGAACCTACAACATTACATATTCCAATTACAGTTGCACCTTTGTCTCTTGCAAGATGAAGTGCTGCCAATGTATCAGCAGTTTCACCACTTTGACTTATTAAAATCACAACATCATTTTTGCCGATAACCGGTTTTCGGTACCTGAATTCGGATGCATATTCCACTTCAACAGGGATTTGTGCAAATTCCTCAAGCAAATATTCGCCAATCAAAGCAGCGTGCCACGAAGTTCCGCAACCTATGATTATTATTCGTTCAGCATTTTGGATTTTTGGGAAAATATTAATCAATCCACCTAAAACAATCTCGGAACGATCGGCACGCAGTCGGCCACGAAAAGTCTCTTCAATAGTTTTTGGCTGTTCATGAATTTCCTTTAACATAAAATGTTCATAATCACCTTTATCAAGCTCCCCTATTTCCAAGTCTATATTGCTGATTTTAACAGAAACTGGTGTATCCTGAACGTTTTTCAGTGTAAAACTGTCGCGTTTAATAACTGCTATATCCTCGTCGTTCAAATAAATTACCTGGCTTGTAAACTCTGCAATTGGAGCTGCATCACTTGCAATAAAATATTCTTTGTTTCCAAGACCAACTACAAGTGGGCTTCCTTTTCGGGCAACCACAATTTTATCTTTTTCGTCGTTACACAAAACCGCAATTCCATACGCCCCTACCACTTTTTTTAATGCAAGCTGGACAGCCATTTCGGCATTTATTTCTGTGCTTTGATTGTAAAAATATTCAATAAGATTAGCCAGAACTTCTGTATCTGTTTCACTGCTAAAAGTGTAACCATGCAGAATTAAATCGTCTTTCAATTTCGCATAGTTTTCGATTATTCCATTGTGAACAAGTGTAAAAGTTCCGTTCATCGAATTGTGCGGATGGGCATTTATGTCATTTGGTTCTCCATGTGTTGCCCAGCGTGTATGACCAATCCCGATTGAGCCACCATGATTTTGGGTCAATGCAAAATTCTCTAATTCTATTACTTTACCTTTCTTTTTATACACTTCCAAACTACCGTTCAGCAAAGCAACGCCAGCCGAATCATAGCCGCGGTATTCGAGCCATTTTAACCCTTTTATAATTATTGGAAAAGCTTCTTTTTTTCCGATATAACCGATAATTCCACACATATTTATTTGAGTTTAATGTTTAAAGTTTCGAGTTCAGGGTTCATGATCTATCTGTTAAGTTAATACTATTTCCGGTTGAAGAATCAGGCTCATCATTTCAATAATTTTATTGCCTAGTTTTTCCTTTTTCTCCATGTGCTCGCAAATGGCCATTACTGTTTTGTTACTTTCAAATTCTCCACGCACCTGTGCAAAATCTTCTTCCCGGGCGCCATTTGTACCGTCAACTCCAAACCCGATCATTTTGCTCATTGAAAATTCTTTTCGTGCGTCTTCATAAAGAAACCTGTCCATGTCAAGAACACTTTTCTTCCATTTTTCGACAATTGCAATTATATCTGTTGCAGTAAATTCCTTTACACTTTTACCATAGAATTCTGAAAGTGCATCGCAGGCCCAGGTCCACTCATAATTGTAGTAGTTTTTATGAAGTATCGCGAGTGCTGAATTTACCTCTTCAAGTGAAGTAAATTCACCATTTTCAATTGATGTAAGTAAATTATCTAGTGCTTCATACGGACAAATCAATCCTGATAGATCCACCCAGTGACCTTTTCCAAATGGCGTGTCGGGTTGCAGAGCTTTTTGGATATCAGTGTTGTCTTTGAGCTGCCCGCTTTGCAATCTTGTAATTACTGAGTTTCCGAGGAATTTCCAGATTGCCATTTCATAAAGTGCAATTCCGCGATCAAGTGCCCGACTTTCAATTTTCATTTTATCATAACTGTAACTACTTGCTGAACTTCCTGATGATTCGCGGATTGCCAACAGTTTTCGTCGTCCGTTTATCATTTTGTGAATAGTGTAAGGACTCAGCAAATTAAAATTAATGAAATCGAGCAGGTTCGAATCAGTACGATTATCACGTCCGGGCCATTTTTGGGTGTCGCGAATGGTCCCAATACTTTTTAAATTGATGGCAGGAACCAAAATACTTTCATCCTGGCTTTCAATTAAGTATGAAAATGGAAAATCAGTTGTGTCGCAATGTTTATAATGGCGGCCCATAACCAGAGTGAATGCACCAATCCTGGATGGCCAAAGCAAATATGAATCACTTGTGGTTTTACCGCCCCGCTCCATAATTCCCTGATGAATTGGTCCTAATTTGTACATGTGGTTGCTTTGATTTGATCCACTTCCTGCATTCAAAAACGAAAACATACCTGCAATCAGCAATGTTGATTTATGATGCGTAACTGTGTAAGGCCCGGCAAAAATTGAACAAGCTTCGCCATGAAATCCCTGGCAGTTGGCAAAAAAAAGCGAGTTTTCGGCAGAATAATGTTTATCGAGAACGCAGCCCTGACCAATAAAGCACTTTGAAACCAGGGTAGCGTCATTAATTTTAGTACCTGAACTGACAATAAAATCTTCCATTATTACACCTTCACCAATGATGACGGGAGCTTCGAAATTGCTGTTAATACTGCCATTCCTTAATTTCTTTGCTCCATCAATAATTGTCGCTGGTCCTGTTTTTACATTTAAAACTGTATTGCAATTCAGAATCTTTGAACCTGCACCAATAACTCCTTTTTTGCTTTTTACAAAATCTGCATAATCAAAAACCATATTTTTTAAAGTACTCACAAGTTTTGGCCGATGGCGGTACAGCGACATAATATATGCAACATGCGCCGAAAGGAAATCATAAATCGGAATGTCGCGGCCTCCACCTTCATTAATTGCTTCAACCAAAATGCCGTTACCAAATGTACTTTCGCCATCAACAGCCAGTGTTGTGATATTGTGAATTACAACACCTTCCTCAATTTTATAATTGGCAATATAACTTCGCACATTATGAATAAGGGCATTTTTGCCAATCTCGCAATTGTGAAGCCAGGCATTATAAATACCTGTTTTAAACGTAATTCCACCCACAAGATTTACTGTTCCGGTAAAACTGTGAAGTTGAACATGCCCCGTAAATTTGCAGTTTTCAATGTTATCCGGTATGAAATCAGTTGATACTTTTACAAGGCTCCAATCAGCCGATGAACAACCCTGGTGAACCAACTGCCCTATTTCTTCATCAAAAAGATTACGAAAAACAGCATCAGAATTATTAGATTTCATGTGTTTATATGTAATTGTGTTTATAAATCGTTTGTTGTGTAAAGGTATGGAAAAGGATTAACTAAAAGCAAACAACAAACCTTACATTTATATAATTCATCAAAATAAAAACACTACATAATATATGAAAATGTCACATATAATTGCTTAATATACGTTTACAAACATTACATAAAAATTAAATAATATATAAACAAACCTAATATCAGAGCTGATTCAGGTAATTGGAAAGTCGTGTTTTACCAGTAATTTTTAACTTTTTTCGCAACCTGATCCGGGCAATTTCCACACTTTTTGAAGCAATATTCTGGAGACCTGAGATTTCTTTACTTGACAAACCAAGGCGAAGATATGCACATAATTTTTTATCATTTACTGAAATGCCCGGATGTTTAAGTTGTAACCTGCCAAAAAAACCAGGATGTATCTTTTCGAGCTGTGTTTCAACAGTGCTCCAGTCAATTGGAGTTGCAGCATTATCCTCAAGTAACGCTAAAAGCAATTGCATGTGTTTTTGGCTTTTATCGCTTAAAGTTGGGTTAAGCGCTTTGATATGATTGGCTACTTTCGAAAGCAATTCATTCTTTTGAGAAAGTTGTAACAGAAACGAAACCAATTCCCTGTCCTTTATGCTTAATTGGTTTTGCAGCCGTTGCTTTGTTTTGTCCTCAAATTCCTTAACAGCTTCCATTTCCTGTATTTGTCCCATTGCACGTTTTAGCCGGGTAATATCCTGAATTGAAGCTCTAATTCCCAGGTATTTTCCAAGTTTGTCATAAACTCCACGCACATTAACAATACACCACCGAAGTTGTTTTGTGCGGGTAAGAATCCTGAATTCAAAAGATTGGTTTACCAACATTTGATCGAGTGAATTTGATAAAAACTCGGAATACCTGTCTTTATCCAACTGGTAAACAAGCAATTCAGCAATACTTTCAACAGCAACAATTTGATTGGAAGTGTACCCGGTTAAATCGAAACACGACGGTGAGCAATAATTTATTTTTCCTGATGGGTCGAACCAAAGCTCCCAGCCAAATGTGAAATCGGCAATTAACTGGTAAAACCTATGATTTTCGGTCTCATCTGCAAGATGTAATTTGGTTTCACTTAGTTCAAATTTTAGTTCTGAAATTTGCGTTTCAAGATCGCGAATCCGGCTTTTGTATTTTTCGATTATTTCTTCGGAAGACATTCAAATCAGTTTTGCACTAAAATAATCGTTTTAAATGAAATTTTGAATATAGGGTCAGGAATAGATTGGTTAACATATGCTGGTTCTTTTATTTGTTTTATTTTTTAAAAATAAAATATACTGCCAAAATCAAAAAAACAAAACCTATAAAATGATTCAACCTGAATGTCTCGTTTTTAAAGAACAGCAACGAAAAACCCACAAAAACAACAAGGGTTATCACTTCCTGAATTACTTTCAACTCAACAAGAGAAAATGGACCACCATTTTCTTTGTATCCCATTCGATTTGCCGGTACTTGCAGAACGTATTCGAAAAATGCAATTCCCCAGCTTATTAAAATAATCGTAATAAGCGGAAGCGTTTCAAACCACTTCATTTCCTTGAATTTAAGGTGACCGTACCAGGCCAATGTCATAAAAGTGTTTGATAACACGAGCAGCGAGATTGTGTAAAATACTTTCATAAATTTCGATAAAAATAATTTGCACAATATTAGCTGAAAACCCTTTTCATATAACTTCTCCAAGTAATAAAAGAACCAAATCTTTTAAAACCACTTCTTTTTTCGAAACAGAATAACCCCGATAACTGCAAGTATTCCGGAAATCCCCAATACCGCAGGGAACGACCATTTTGAATTTTCCATAAAATTCGGCACGTTCATTCCATATAAACTTGCCACAAGTGTTGGAATCATCAAAATAATTGAAATTGAGGCGAGTTGTTTCATTACAACGTTCAGGTTATTTGAAATTACCGAAGCGAAAGTATCCATCATTCCACTTTGAATATTGGAATAAATCTGAGCCATATCTAGCGCCTGTTTATTTTCAATAAAAGCATCTTCGAGCAAATCCTCGTTTACTTCGCTTAATGTTGCCCGCTTTGAACTCCTCAATTTTACAAGTACTGTTTCATTCCCCTTAAGTGATGTTATAAAGTAAACAAGGCATTTCTCCATTTTAAGCAGTTTATTTAGCTCTTCGTTTTTTATCGATGCTTCCAAATCAGCTTCAATCGAGGTGGTTTGCTGGTTAATTTGTTTAAGATAACGCAGATAAGTTGTTGCTGATCGTATGAAAAGCTTTAAAATGAAATTCAGAGAATCATCCATATTCTGCCCTTTTTCCCGATAAATTGATGGTTGTCCAAATAAAAGTACTTCATTTTCAGCCGAACACAATGTGACAGTAAGATGTTCGGTCATAAAAATCCCGAGTGGTACTGTATAAAAGGGTACTCCATTGCCTGGGCTTGAAATTGGGATTCGAAAAATAACCAGCGACCAATCATCATCGAATTCGACCCTGGGCCGTTCATCAACGTCGAGAATATCCTGAATTATTTCTTGCGGTACGTTAAACTCATTTTGCAGTCTTTCAATTTCATTTACTGAAGGTTGCAAAACATTTATCCAACAGTTTTTTTCAGCGTGGTTAATTTCAACGAAACCACCAAAAGTTTTAAAGATTTTTAGCATGACAATGCCTCCTCTGTTTTTACCAAAAGGAAGCATTTAACAGAAAGCTCCCTAAAGGTTGATTTGAATTCCTATTTTTCTCGAATGATACGGGCCTTCGTCCATGAATCACTTTTTTTAATTATGCCGCAAAGGTATTTCTTTTCGCTTTAAATTGTATGTTTGCCTTCATTTCTTTCCTAAAAGTATAATACAATCATTGCAAAACTTAAGCGTTTCACAAAGTGTAAAGTTTCTATCTTTACCCTGATATAAACGCATTAAGTGAGTGCAGCAAAACATAAAAAAATAATTGTTTCGGTTACCAGCGATTTGGTTACTGATAACCGCGTGCATAAAGTTTGTAATACCCTGAAAAATATGGGCTTTGAGGTTTTATTGGTTGGAAGAAAACTCCCGCAAAGTATGTCCGTTGAAAACCGAAATTATGCTGTAAAACGGTTCAGTTTGCTTTTCCACAAAGGTCCTCAGTTTTATGCTGCATACAATTTAAGGCTTTTCCTTTTCCTGATTTTTTCGAAGTTCGATTTACTATTGGCAAATGATTTGGATACACTGCCTGCAATCTTTTTAGCATCGAAAATAAAAAACAAACCATTGGTTTACGACAGCCATGAATATTATACTGAAGTACCGGAATTGATTAACCGTCCAAAAGTAAAAAAAGTGTGGGAATGGCTGGAAAGCAGAATGTTACCAAAAATTAAAACCGCTTATACTGTTTGTGATTCGATTGCTGAAATATATGGTGCAAAATATAGCACATCTTTTAAAGTCGTTCGAAATATTCCGGTTTCATCAAAATTTTCTTTTGAAAAGAAAAGAATAGAGAATTCGGAAAAAATTATTCTCTACCAGGGAGCAGTAAATATCGGACGAGGATTGGAACAAGCTATTTTAGCAATGAAATATATTAAAAATGCCCGATTGATAATTGCCGGAGATGGTGACATTAAAGAGAATTTGGAGATTTTGACAATAAAAGAAAACCTGCAAAATAAAGTTGAATTTACCGGAAGATTACCAATTGAAGAACTTTCAAAACTGACTCCAAAAGCTGATTTAGGATTGTCCATTGAAGAGGATCTTGGGTTGAATTACAGATTTGCACTTCCCAATAAACTATTTGATTACATTCAGGCACAGGTTCCGGTTTTAATTACCAACCTTCCTGAAATGGCAGCCATTATTAAGCAATACAAAATTGGAGAAATTACCGATTCGCTTGAACCACAATTTTTAGCCTCAAAAATCAATGAAGCGTTGAATAATCAGGAAATGAGAAAAGGATGGACAGAAAACTTAAAGGTGGCGGCAAAAGAATTAACCTGGGAAAATGAGGAGAAAGTTATACAGGGTATTTTTGTCCAGTTTCAATAAATACTAAAAACCTCTGGGCATTCAGACCGCAATGACCATTTTTCTAATAATTTCGTTCCAACAAACTTGTGAAATCGAAAGTAGTGTTGTTTGATGCAGAATCAGAGATTTGATTGTTTGTACATACAAGTGTGCGCGCTGGTTTATTTGCAATCGACGCATAATCGTGTGTTACCATAATTATCGTTTTACCATCCTGGTTTAAACGCACAAACAAATCAAGAATTTGCTCCGAAGTTTCGGGATCAAGATTTCCTGTTGGTTCGTCAGCTAATACCAATTCAGGATTATTCAAAATTGCACGTGCAATAACAACCCGTTGTTGTTCACCACCGCTCAATTGGTGTGGCATACTTTTTAATTTATCCAAAACTCCAACATTATCCAACACTTCGGCAATCCTCGATTCAATTTCAATTTTATTTTTCCAACCAGTTGCTTTTAGCACAAACGAAAGATTATCGTGTACGCTTCGGTCGGTTAAAAGTCTGAAATCCTGAAAAACAACACCTAACTTTCGGCGCAAACTGGCAACTTCACCTTGTTTCATACCGTTCAGCTGGTGACCAACAACAGTTCCCACCCCTGAAATCAGGGGAATTTCAGCGTTCAGAGTTTTTATAAGACTTGATTTCCCTGTACCAACTTTACCTATTACATAAATAAACTCACCCTTTTTAATTTCCAGATTAACACCCGTAAGAATAAGATTACCACGCTGATAAATTTCGGCATCAACAAGTTCCACTATCTTGTTTGTTTCCATAATTCAAAGATATATTGTTAATAGTTGGCAAAATAATTGCAATGCTAAATAATAAACAAAAGAAATAAACAGTTTCTTGTTAAGAAAAACAAATGAATTGGTGCCAAACTCCGTTTTGAATCTTATAATTTAGAAGATTAATTTGTCTTTGTTCTTTTGGGAAGAAAAAACAAACAATTTGAAATCAGTTCAACATAAATGAAACAATAAAAGCATGAAAACACTTCGAATTTTATATTTCGTACCTGTTTTAATATTCAGCCAGTTAATGTTAACAGCGCAGGAAACGAAATATTACAATAATGTTCAGCAGGAAATCGATATTGCAAAAGAGTTATTTTCGAAAGGAAAATATATTTCAACTTTTGACGAGTTTGAAAAAATACAAAAACAAGTTGACAAGAAATCGGAATTGTATTCGGAAGCCGAGTATTTTAAATCGGTATCTGCACTAAAAGCCGGTTACAGTGCGGGAAGTAAAATGCTCACCAGCTTTACAAAAAATTATGCTGAAAGCCCCTATATCAATAGCGCCTGGTTTAACCTTGGTGATTACCAGTTTGAAAAAAAGCAGTATGCAGTTGCTATTAAGACATTTGAAAACGTAAAACGCAATGATTTGAATGAAAATGATCGCATAAAAATAACCTACCAGAATGGTTACGCCAATTTGATGGAAGATAATTTAGAAGTTGCGGAAAAAGAGTTTAATGCAGTTAAAGATGCCAATAGTTTATTCAGTAAACCTGCAACTTATTATTGGGCACACATTATGTACCGCAAAGAAAATTTTGATCAGGCACTTGAAGGTTTCAGAAAACTAAATAACGACCCCACTTATTCCAGGGTCATTCCGTTGTATATCAGTCATATTTACTACAAACAAAAAAGATATGACGAATTGGTGAATTACATTGTTCCAATTTTAAATGAAGTTGAAGATGAGTACAAAAATGAATTGTCAAAATTGATTGGCGATTCCTACTTTCATTTACAGCAATACGCAATTGCAATTCCTTATCTCGAAACTTATTTCTTATCTACAAAATTAACTACCCGCGAAGAGAATTATGTGTTGGGTTATTGTTATTACAGCACAGGCAGCTTTTTTAAAGCCGTGCCTTTATTTCAAAAAGCATCGGCAGGAGAAGACGAAATGGCACAGAATGCATACTACCACCTAGCTGATTGTTTGGTAAAAACAAACGAAAAGGAAAAAGCTAAGATGGCTTATGATGCCGCTTCCAAATTAGATTTCAACGAAAAAATTAAGGAAGATGCACTTTTCAATTATGCTAAACTCACCTACGAACTTTCGTATTCGCCTTTTAATGAAACAATAAAAGCTTTCGATAAATACATTGAATTATACCCAAATTCGGA
This sequence comes from Draconibacterium sp., assembly GCA_041739985.1. Taxonomy (GTDB): domain Bacteria; phylum Bacteroidota; class Bacteroidia; order Bacteroidales; family Prolixibacteraceae; genus Draconibacterium. Next base: position 54,478 of record JBGSMW010000038.1, read on the forward strand.
GAAAAACACTGAAGCCTACACAATTTTAAGTGATGTGTACATGGTTACAAAGAATTATAAAGATGCAGTTACTTCAATCGAAAAAATAAAAGTAAAGACACCTGCAATTATAAAGGCATATCAGAGAGTATCTTTTTACCGTGGATTAGAGTTGTTTAACAATCTGGCTTACAACCAGTCAATTGAATATTTCGATCTTTCACTGGAAAATGGGAATCAGGACCGCAGTTTAGCAGCACTTTCGCAATACTGGAAGGCTGAAGCATTATATAGGGTTGGTGATTACAACAATGCGATAAACAATTACACAAGATTCATGTCTTTGCAAGGAAGTTCGTCATTGCCTGAATATAAAGACGCTGAATACAATCTTGCATATTCTTTCTTCAAAATCGAAGATTATACTTCGGCATCAAACCACTTTAAAAAATATATCACTTCCACACAAGGTGCCCGAACTGAGAAACAGGGCGATGCGCTGAACCGGATTGGAGATTGTTACTTTATCAACACCGATTATGCACAGGCTATTCAATACTACCAGCAAGCATACGCCATGAAAATCTATGAAGCTGATTATGCACTTTTTCAAATTTCGGTGTGTAAAGGATTACAACGCAATCAACAAGGGAAGATTGAAAATCTTGAACAATTGCTTGCAGGTTTTCCTCAATCCGATTTTCAGGACGATGCTTTGTATGAACTGGGCCGTGCTTATGAGCGGCAAGGCGACAACCAAAAAGCGGCGGCTCAATACAACAAAATCACCATCGACCACAAACAGAGTAACTATTACAGAAAATCACTCTTACAATTGGGATTGATAAATTACAATAACAGTGATTTCAACAAAGCATTGGCGCAATACAAGGAAGTTACGGATAAATTCCCTGAAACACCTGAAGCTCAGGCCGCGATGATGGGTATAAAGAACTGTTATATCGAAATGAATAACGTGGATGCTTATTTCGATTATGCAAAACAAGCCGGGAACAGTATAAATGTTACTGCAAACGAACAGGATTCACTTACATTTATGGCTGCCGAAAGAATTTACATGAGCGGAGATAAAAAGGCTTCTGCACAATTTGAAAAATATCTGCAACAATTTCCAAATGGTGGTTTTGCGCTAAACAGCCATTTTTATCTGGGTGAGATTTTTTACAATGAGGGCAAATTCACCGAATCAAACAAGCATTATTTGTATGTAGTTAATCAACCTCAAAATATTTTTTCAGAACAGGCTCTGTCACGCTCGGCAGAGTTAACCTTAAACGCAGAAAATTACACTGAAGCGCTTGAATTATGTAACCGTTTGGAAACCATTGCAAGTGGAAAATGGAACATTTTAAGGGCGAATTTCGGTCAGATGCGGAGCCACTTATTTTTAAATAATTATAGCGATGCAATTGTTGCGGCCGGAAAAGTTAAAAAATCGGAAGTGGCCAACGAAGCCATGATCAGAGAAGCTAATTTTACCGAAGGAAAGTCATATTACCAGTTAAATAATTTTGCAAAAGCGTTGGATGGACTAAAAACTGTATCTACCGACGTAAAATATGAGCAGGGTGCCGAAGCAAAATACCTGATCGCAGATATTTACTATCGCCAACAGGAGATTAAAAAATCGGAAGATGAAATCACCGATTTTATATCGAAAAACACACCTTACCAATTTTGGCTGGGGAAATCGTTTTTATTGCTGGCTGATATTTACCTCAGCCAAAACGACCAGTTTCAGGCAAAACACACATTGAAAAGTTTATACGAAAATTATAACGACGAAAACGATGGAATAAAAGCCGATGCAGCAAAAAAACTGCTGATCATTGAAAATGAGGAAAAGTCGGAACAGCAAAAAGCCATTGACAGCTCCTTTCAAATCAAAATTAACGAACAATAAAAATCCGAAGTTATGTTCAACAATATAAAAACAGGTTTACTGATTGCATTTAGCGGTATTGTATTAATTGCAAATGCCCAGCGCGATACAACCCTTAACCGCGAGGTTGAAGTAGTTAAATCGTTTAAACCTACAATTCAGGATGCCCACAAAATAAACGATATGCCAAAAATTGAAGAAACGGAACATCAAAAACCAACTTTCAATTATAGCATAAAAAGCGAACCTATTGTAAACTCCTTTGCTGTCACCCCATTAAAAGCAGCTAGCGTAGCATCGGCACCAAAAACAGAAAATGGTTATGGTTTAATTCGTGCTGGCGTTGGAAATTACAACCGTCCTTATGGCGAATTCTTTTTCAATCATCTTGCTTCGAAAAAATCTATTTTTGGCATACATGCAAAACATCTCTCATCAAACGGAACCTTGAAACTTGAAGGTGGCGACCGTGTTAAAGCGCCTTTTTCAAACAATGAGGCGGAAGTATATTTCAATCAATTTTTCAGAGCATCGGTTTTATCAGTAAATGTTAATTATGATCGCGATGCATTCAATTATTATGGGTACCCATTAAACCCGGTTCCCGAACAGTTACCTAATCCATCTATCAATTATTTTAATACAAAACAAGCTTTTTCCAGAGGTGGAGTTACTGTTAAACTCGATAATCCCTCGATTGAAATGAATGATCCATTTTTCGGTTTTGATTTTGACTATCATTATTTTAGCACCAAAACCGGACAGACCGAAAACTATGGAAAATTTGTCGCCCATGTTCAAAAACCTTTTAGTTTTGGAACCGGGTTACTTGATGCCGGTGTATTTTACACACAGGCCAATAACATTGTAAACCGCAATGATAAAGATATTGACATTCGTCAGCAATCTTGGTTGTACTTAAATCCGGCTGTGTATTTCAACAAAAAAACATTTAATGCAAAATTAGGTCTAAAAACCTGGTATGTTACAGATAATGAAATAAATCCAATGGTGAGAATTGCACCTGACATTTTACTCAACTATATGCCGGTAAAAAACATCATTAAACTATATGCCGGGATTGATGGAAATTATGAAAACAATTATTATTCAAAAATAGCCTACGAAAACCCATTTGTAAATCCCGATCACGACGCCTATAATAGTTTTCAGAAAATCAGGTTTTATGGCGGCTTTGATGGAAAGTTTGCCCCAAAAACCAATTTCAAAATCGGGTTCGACTATTCGATTACTGACAATCAACAATTTTACTACTTGCAGGAATACCCACTTTCTCCATCGAGTGCAAGCTCAGCAAAAGTAGTATATAACGATTTTTCAATCTTGTATGACGATATTAATCTATTTAAAATTAATATCGAAGTAATACACCGCTCATCCGATAAACTTGACCTTTTACTTTCCGGGAATTATTATTCCTATAAACTCGACGAACAATTGGAAGCATGGAATATGCCAGACTGGGATGCAACGCTATCATTAGGGTACAAAATAACTGAACAGTTAAGCATGTCGGCTGATTTCTTTTTGATTGGAGAAAGAAAAGCATTAATCCAAGAGAAAGGTAAAGAGGGAGTACCAACTACTCTTGCTACAGCTTTCGATATGAATTTACGGGGGAATTACAAAATCACTGAAAAGTTTTCGGTATTTACACAACTCAATAATTTTGGGTTTCAGCAATACCAGCGCTGGTTTGGCTACCCGGTTCAAAGCCTTAACTTTTTGGCTGGTGTTAGCTATGCATTTTAGAATCCTTACCACAGATTTGCAGTTTAAAAAATTTGTGAATCTGTGGCTATAAATTTTTGGATGAATATTTATCTGATTGAATATCTCATCAATTCCAAAATCCAATTCTGCTGCTTATTTCCAGGTTAATAAATTGTTGAAAAATCACTTAACATACACCTCGAAAAAACCACTCCCTCGGTTAATTTTATTATATTTGCAACATGTTTTTTAAGCATATTTCAAATATTATTAAAAACCTGAAAATCAATTAGTTTCCTACAAAAAGCGAAACACGTTTTTTATACCGGAAACTTTTTTATTTTAATGAAACTGGAAACGAATTAAATAAAGAAAAATAGAATGAGTGAGAAAGAAAAAAATGTTACTGCCAACGCTGGAAACGGAAATTATTCGGCAGATAGCATTCAGGTTCTTGAGGGATTGGAAGCTGTTAGAAAACGCCCCTCGATGTATATTGGTGATACAAATGAAAAAGGGCTGCACCATTTGGTTTACGAAGTAATCGACAACTCTATAGACGAAGCTCTTGCCGGATATTGCCAGAATATTGATGTAATTATACATGCTGACAATTCGATAACCGTAAAAGACGATGGACGCGGTATTCCTACCGAAATACATACAAAAGAAAACAAGTCGGCACTTGAAGTGGTAATGACAGTTTTACATGCCGGTGGAAAATTCGATAAAGATTCATACAAAGTTTCGGGGGGTTTGCACGGAGTTGGTGTATCATGTGTTAATGCGCTTTCATCACATTTGCGCGCTGAAATCCACCGCGAAGGAAAAGTCTGGGAACAAGAATATTCAATGGGAAAACCATTATATGTTGCAAGAATAATCGGCGATTCAGATATTCACGGAACAATAGTAAATTTCAAGCCCGATGATAGTATTTTTCTGGTAACAGTTTATAAATACGAAATACTTACAGCCCGTTTACGCGAGCTTGCATTTTTAAATGCAGGAATCAACCTTTCAATAATCGACGAACGCGTAACAGAAGAAGACGGTAGTTTTAAATCCGACAAGTTTTATTCCGAAGCAGGATTGAAAGAATTTGTGGAATACCTTGATGAAACAAGGGATAGATTGATTGATGATGTTATTCATATATCATCTGACAAAACCGGAATACCCGTTGAAATTGCACTGCAGTACAATACTTCTTATTCCGAAAATATCCATTCTTACGTTAACAACATCAATACAATTGAAGGAGGAACGCATTTAACAGGTTTCAGACGTGGATTAACGCGTACATTAAAAAATTATGCTGACCAGTCGGGGATGCTTGCAAAAATGAAATTTGACATCAGTGGCGATGATTTCCGCGAAGGTTTGACTGCTGTAATATCAGTAAAAGTTCAGGAACCTCAGTTTGAGGGGCAAACTAAAACCAAATTAGGGAACTCCGAAGTAAGTATCTCTGTGGATCAGGCAGTTAGTGATATGCTGAAAAATTATCTTGAAGAAAATCCAAAAGACGCCCGGACTATTGTCGGGAAAGTAATACTTGCTGCACAGGCGCGCCATGCAGCCCGAAAAGCGCGTGAAATGGTGCAACGTAAAAATGCACTTACCGGTGGAGGACTTCCCGGTAAATTAACTGACTGTTCAGAAAAGGATCCTACAATTTGTGAAATATTTCTTGTAGAGGGAGATTCCGCAGGCGGAACAGCCAAGCAAGGCCGCGACCGCAGAACACAGGCAATTTTGCCATTGCGGGGAAAAATCCTGAATGTTGAAAAAGCCATGGTACACAAAATTTTTGAAAACGAAGAAATCAAAAATATTTTCATGGCCCTCGGAGTTACAATAGGTACAAATGAGGATTCGAAAGCCCTCAACATGGACAAAATAAGATACCATAAAGTTGTGATAATGACCGATGCTGATGTTGACGGCAGCCATATTGCCACACTTATTATGACTTTCTTTTTCAGATATATGAATGACCTGATAAAAGAAGGCTATTTATACATTGCAGCCCCACCACTCTATTTGATTAAAAAGGGGAAAAAAGAGGCTTATGCATGGAACGATCAGCAACGTATGCAATTGATAAATGAATGGGCTGATGGAAACGAAAGTGCCGTACATACGCAACGTTACAAAGGTTTGGGAGAAATGAACGCAGAGCAACTCTGGACTACAACAATGAATCCTGAACAGCGCACTTTGCAACAAGTTACAATTGAAAACGCCGCTGAAGCTGACCATATTTTCTCGATGTTGATGGGCGACGATGTTCCGCCACGCAGAAAATTTATCGAAGATCATGCAACATATGCGAGAATTGATGTTTAAAAAGTTTCGGGTTTAATCCCGATAGCTATCAGGACAAAGTTTAATGGGATTCCATCCGTATCATCACATTTTAGATCGGATGGAATCCTTGATTTAATGACGGATACTTGATTCTTCTTATTCTTAAATCCTTATACTTGATACTCATAAACTCATATCTTAAAATAAAAATGAATATCTGTGTTTTTTCGTCATCCAGCAACGCAATTAATGAAGTCTATTTTCATGAAGCTGAACAACTTGGAAAATTGATTGCAAATGGCAACCACACGTTAATCAACGGTGGTGCCAATGTTGGTTTAATGGAAGCAGTAACAATTTCGGCAAGTTTGTCCGGAGGGAAAACAATTGGGATAATTCCTGAAAAGTTAATTGACCGTTCATTGGCCTCTGCAAATTCGCATGAAGTGATTGTAACTCCCGATATGCAAAACCGAAAAGTAAGGATGCGTGACATTTCGGATGCTTTTATAGCGCTTCCCGGTGGTTTTGGAACCTTGGAAGAAATTCTTGAAGTGATAACACTCCGGCAATTGGAATACCATACAAAGCCAATTGTTTTCATCAATACAAACCATTTTTTCGATAACCTATTTAAACAGTTTGAGGTTTCATACAACGAGATGTTTGCAAAAGATATTTATCGAGAGCTTTATTTTGTAGCAAATAATGCAGCAGAAGCAATGGATTTTATTGCAAACTATATTCCGGTAGTACTTGATTCAAAATGGTTTCAAGTGCCAGAGAAATAGTATCCAGTTTCAAATACTGACAAAATTTCATCAATCATTCATCTTTAGTTTTAACTTTTTAACAAAATCACAGTCTGGTTGTTAAAATAGTTAAAATGACTTCAATCTTAATCGTAAAAACAAAACAGTGGCAGTAAAATTGCGTTGTATGTGCACTGAATAAAAACAATTAAGAACATTCAATTTAAATAACATGGAAAATTTCAGAAAAATAAGTTTTACGTTTCTGATGGTAATTGCAGGGGCGTTTATTGCAGTTTGGGCTTATAGCTCTTTTTTTGCAAAACAGGAAATAGTAACAATTACAGAAAAACAACCATTGAAATATGCTACACTTGCTGATGACGGAGACGTGGCATTACCCGACCTTACTTTTGCAGCAGAAAAATCAATCCATTCTGTTGTTCATATTGCAACACAATCTGTAAGAGGTGGCGGATGGTCAAGTGGCAACCCGTTTTTTGATGAATTCTTCGGGTTAAGAAACCAGCAACCTCAAATAGCACAAGGTTTTGGTTCGGGCGTTATCCTTTCTGAAGATGGATTTATTGTAACGAACAATCATGTGATTGAGCAGGCTCAAAAAATCAAGGTAATTTTAAATGACAAACGTGAATTTGAAGCTAAGTTGATTGGGACTGATCCTTCAACCGACATTGCATTGTTAAAGATCGAGGCTAAAGATTTGGCGTATTTAACCTTCGGAAACTCCAACGAGTTAAAACTCGGAGAATGGGTTCTTGCCGTTGGGAATCCTTTTAACCTTACGTCAACTGTTACTGCAGGAATTGTCAGTTCACTGGGTAGAAACCTTCGATTAAATGAGGATCAGTATTCTATTGAATCATTTATCCAAACTGATGCAGCTGTAAATCCCGGGAATAGTGGTGGGGCTCTTGTTAATCAGCAAGGCAACCTGGTAGGCATAAATACTGCAATTGCATCAAGAACAGGCTCCTACACAGGTTATTCATTTGCCGTACCTGCTTCAATTGTAAGAAAAGTTATCGACGATTTAAAAAAATATGGCGAAGTACAACGCGCATTGTTGGGCGTGAGAATTGGCGATGTTAATGCAGAAATAGCGAAAGACTTAAAACTGGACAAAGTTGAAGGAGTAGTAGTTGGCGAAATGCCTGAAAACGGTGCAGCGAAAGAAGCCGGAATAAAAGAAAATGATGTAATTATTCAGGTTGAGGGAGTACAAATAAAGACTACTGCTGATTTACAGGAAAAAATAAGTCAATACCGGCCAGGCGATAATGTAAATGTGATTGTATTACGTGACAATGAAAAGAAACAATTTAAAGTAACATTGCGTAACAAAAACGGTGATACAGAAATTGTGCGTGACAACAACCTAACTCTTGGCGCAGAATTTGTAGTAGTTTCGGACAAGGAGAAAGAAGAATTAGATATAAATAATGGCATTAAAATCACAAAATTAGATAAAGGAAAGCTCAAAAATTCGGGAATGAAAGAGGGCTTTATCATTACCAACGTGAATAAAAAACCCATTTTAGAGGTAAAAGATTTTAAAAGGGAATTAAGTTATGCCAAAGGTGGAATTTTGGTTGAAGGGATTTATCCCAATGGCGAACCTGCCTATTTTGTTTTTGGCTTAGATTAACCATTTTAAAGCAAAGTATCTTAACTAATTATTAATAAAATATTAAACAAAATTTCTCTTTGATGGTTAAGGTTTAAAGTTCTATATTTGCACGTTTTTTAAGAAAATTATATGAGACAGCTAAAGATCACAAAGTCAATCACTAACCGTGAAAGTGCCTCTTTAGACAAGTATTTACAGGAAATCGGAAAAGAGGAACTGATTACTGTCGAGGAAGAAGTTGAATTGGCACAGCGGATTAAAAAGGGCGATCAGGCTGCTTTGGAAAAATTAACGCGCGCAAATCTTCGTTTCGTGGTTTCGGTAGCTAAACAATACCAAAATCAGGGATTAAGCTTGCCCGATTTAATTAACGAGGGCAATCTGGGGCTAATTAAAGCCGCTGAAAAATTCGATGAAACCCGCGGGTTCAAGTTCATTTCTTATGCCGTTTGGTGGATTCGTCAATCCATTCTTCAGGCTCTTGCCGAACAGTCGAGAATAGTTCGTTTACCATTGAACCAGGTAGGTTCGTTAAACAAGATAAACAAGGCATTTTCGAAATTCGAACAGGAACACGAGCGCAAACCGTCGCCCGAAGAATTGGCAGAATCACTTGACCTTCCTGCTGATAAAGTAGCAGACACATTGCGCGTATCAGGCCGGCATGTTTCGGTTGATGCACCATTTGTCGATGGTGAAGACAATAGTCTTCTGGATGTGTTGGTGAACAACGATTCACCAAACGCCGACCGCGCACTTATCATGGAATCACTTGCCAAAGAGATACACCGGGCTTTAGCTACATTGACAGAGAGAGAAAGTGACATTATCAGGTTGTTTTTTGGCATAGGTTGCCAGGAAATGACTCTTGAAGAAATTGGGGAGAGATTTGGATTGACCCGTGAAAGGGTGCGTCAGATCAAGGAGAAAGCAATCAGGCGTTTGCGACATACATCGCGAAGCAAATTATTAAAGACATATTTAGGATAGTACTAAAGGCGGCTGAAAAGTCGCCTTTTTTTATGAGTTGATGCGGATTCCGATCCGCATTTTTTATTTCGGCGGTTCGGAAACCGCCGCACCCTTATTTAAAACTCAATTACCAACTGCACAGGTTTGGCAATTTCATCTTGTAAAAAATTAGAAACAGTCAATCCCAGCAAACGGATTCCCTTTGAAAAACCTCCACCTTTTTTTAATAACTTTTTGCTTTCAGTAATCAACTGATTTTTAGAGGAAAAATATCCTGTAATAGTATTGCTACGTGTATGTTGTTCAAAATCGGCATATTTGAATTTCAAGGTCAGTGTTTTGGCTTTTGCATTTGATCGTTCGATACGTGGCCACAATGTATCAGCTATTTTTAACATTTCATTCTCCAAATCAACCATCTGAAAAATATCGGTTAAAAACGTTTCTTCAGCACCAACTGACTTTCTTTCACGGGAAGATTCCACTTCGCGGTCATCTTCTCCCCTGCAGATTTTGTAATAGTAACTTCCTGATTTCCCAAAAAGACGAACCAATTCCAACCGATCCATTTTTTTAAGATCACGGCCAAACCAGATCCCAATTTTATTCAGCTTTTCTGCAGTAACTTTTCCTATTCCAAAGAATTTTCGAATTTCCAGGTTATCAATAAAATCCTGTGCCTGTTGCGGAGTTACTACAAAAATGCCGTTAGGTTTATTTACATCGGAAGCTACTTTTGCCAAAAATTTGTTGAACGAAACACCGGCCGAAGCAGTTAGCTTAGTTTCGTCAAAAATTCGTACTTTAATTTCTTTGGCAATTAAAGTAGCTGAAGGTTTACCTTTTTTAGCGTAGGTAACATCCAGGTACGCTTCGTCAAGCGAAAGCGGTTCAACCAAATCGGTGTATTCCAAAAATATATTTTGAATTTGATTTGAGATTTCCTTGTAACGCGAAAAATTGGGTTTTACAAAAATCAAATCGGGGCATTTGCGTTTGGCGATTTTTGATGGCGTAGCTGAACGGACACCAAATTTACGCGCTTCGTAACTAGCTGCAGCAACAACTCCTCTTTCACCGGAACCACCAACAGCAACCGGCTTTCCTCTCAGTTCCGGGTTATCCAGTTGTTCGACAGATGCATAAAATGCATCCATATCAATGTGGATTATTTTCCGAAGATTTTCTTCCAAATTTTAACGATTTTCAAATCATTTTGAAGAATAAATTTACAAAAGTCCTACCAACTTGTATGCACCTTTAAAGTTCTGTATCCATAAATTGCAATTACAATAAAACAAATCCATGGAAGAATAAATGAGAAGTTAACTGCAGGTAAAAACCCAATAGTTTCCTGATCGATAATTAATCCCTGTAGCGGCGGCATTAACGCGCCACCAACTATTGCCATAACCAATCCGGCAGCTCCAATTGTTGCATCGTCGCCAACACCTTCCAGTGCAATTCCGTAAATAGTCGGAAACATTAAAGACATAAAAGCTGAAGTGGCAACAAGGAAATATAATCCAGGCATTCCCTGAATTAGTATAACACCGGTTGTTGTGATTAAACCACCAATTGCAAACAATGTGAGCATTAATTTTGAGTTCAGATATTTCATCAGGAAAGTGCTTATAAAACGGCTACAAATAAAAATTGCCATGGCAACAATGTTATACCGTTGAGCTTCCGCCTTTGCAATTCCCAAATTATCGGCATATTGAATAATGAATGTCCAGCACATAATTTGCGCTCCCACATAAAAAACCTGCGCAATTACACCTTCCCTGTAATTTGGATTTTTCATCAAACGTCTGAACGAATCCATGGCATGAACTTCATGATCAGCACTGGCACGTTTTGGCATTTTTGATACCGCAATTACAACTAACATTGCAATTACAAAAAATCCGAGCATTACATAAGGGTCTCTGATAGCAGCCAAATCATGGGTGCGGACTGCAGCTTTTTCAGCCACACTCATTGTATCAAAAAGCAGGTTTCCGGCAGCATCTCTTTTATCAGATATCAAAGCCGGTAATATTACCTGCGATGCCACAAACATTCCTAAAATTGATCCCATCGGATTAAAAGATTGTGCAAGATTTAATCTTCGTGTTGCAGTTTCAGGCGAACCCATTGAAAGTATGTATGGATTTGCCGTGGTTTCCAAAAAAGCCAAACCAAACGTTAATATATATAGCGATACCAAAAAGAATCCGAAAATTTCATACTGGGCAGCAGGAAAAAAAAGAAGTGCTCCAACAGCATATAAAGCCAACCCAATTATAATTCCAAGTTTATAACTATATCGCTTAATAATCAATGCCGCAGGAATTGCCATGGTCGCATATCCGCCATAAAATGCAAATTGTATCATTGCAGCTTTGGCATTCGATATTTCCATAACTGTTTTAAATGCTGCAACCATCGGGTTTGTAATGTCGTTTGCAAACCCCCACATTGCAAATAAACTGGTTATCAGGATAAACGGTAAAAGAATTTTCTTTTCTACCACAACTTTTTTAATGTCGTTCATAGTTAGGTTCTGATTTTGTTATTCTATTTTGTTTGATTATTACAAATATTGATTTTTATTTCCTGCTTTCAATTGATCGACTACTTTTTTTATATCCTCAGCTTTGTCGCGTTTGCAAACAAGGGTTGTATTTCCGTCCTGAACCACAATTACATCGTCTAATCCAACCAATGCAATTAATCCGGTTTCAGAATATATATATGAATTTTTCGAATCGATAATTATTGATTCCCCAGCACCTGCATTTCCGTTTTCATCTTTTTCACTTGTCAGATACACTGATTCCCAGCTTCCCAAATCATTCCAAACGAAATTACCTTCAACCAGATAAATATTTTTGGCATGTTCCATAATTCCGTAGTCAACCGAAATACTTTCGACAGCACGGTAAATTTTATCTAAAGTTTCTTCAAAAGCAGGTTTTCCCAAATCAGACTGAATTTTACGCAAATCAGCATACAATTCAGGAGCAAATTGTTTTACAGCATCCAGAAAAACAGAAATTTTGAAGACAAACAAACCGCTATTCCAGTAAAAACCTCCTTGTTTTAAGTAGTTTGATGCAGTTTCTTCATTTGGTTTTTCAACAAAACGCTCCACTTTAAACTGCTTTATTTTTGCTGAACCTGTGATATTTTCCGCAGTTTGAACATAACCATAACCAGTTGCCGGATAAGTTGGCGTTATTCCAATTGTTACAATTCCATCGCGTTCATCCGCAATTTTCACAGCAGCTAAAACCGTGTCTTTGAAAAGTTCATCATTTTCGATTAAATGATCCGATGGAGTTACCACCATTATTCCTTCCGGATTTTCCTTTTCGGCAAACATAGCTGCCAGTCCAATACATGGAAGGGTATTTTTTCCAACAGGTTCGTAAATCAGGTTTGCCTTTGGCAACATTGTAGTTTGCTGCTCCAAAACTTCTGACTGGCTTTTACCTGAAACCACATAAATATTATCGAATTCAGTAAAAATTGAAAACCTTTTTATAGTTGACTGCAATAACGATTCACTACCAAATAAATTCAGATACTGTTTGGGTTTAACTGCTTTACTGCGCGGCCAGAAACGGGTTCCTGAACCACCTGCCATTATTAGACTAAAAATTTTAGACATCTTTCGTTGTTTATGTAATTATTTTGATTGAAAGAAGCTCAAATATAGATTAAACAGATTTAAACACAATGGCTAATCTAAAATCTATTAACTGTTTTTCCTTTTCTTCTGTATATATTTCAATTGTTTTGGCATTTAAAAAGTACTAATATCTATGATTGATTTTCTTAAATTGAATTTTCTCATTGTGTCAAAATAACACATAAATATTTTTCATATTTCAAAATCAATTTTACTTTTACCATATACATAAAAAAGTTTCTAAACTAAATTAATTATTAATACTATTCATTATGAAAAGAGCAATCGTAATTTTACTCGTTATGACAAGCATCGCATCGTTTGCACAACAATCCCTGTTTGGTGGACAGGAAATAAAATCACCAGAAATTAATGCCGACAATTCGGTAATTTTTCGCTTTGTGGCACCCAACGCCGATACTGTTAAAATTACTGGCGATTTTCTGCCAACTGAAAAAATGAAAACCCAGTGGGGAGAATTTGATGCACCCGGCAAAGCAAGTTTAACAAAAAACGAAAAGGGAGTTTGGAGTTTCACATCTCAAGTTTTGCAACCAGAATTATATAGTTATTCGTTTATAGTTGATGGAATAACAACCACCGATCCGAACAATCCATTTCTGGTTCGTGATGTGGCTTCGGTTACAAACAACTTTATTATAGGTGGTGGTCAGGCTGATTTATATAAAGTAAATGACATTCCTCACGGAACTGTGACCAAACGCTGGTATGATTCGCCGGGTCTGGGAATGGACCGAAGAATAACCATTTATACTCCGGCAGGATATGAATCAGGTAACGAAAAATACCCGGTTTTGTATTTACTTCATGGTGCAGGTGGTGATGAGGAAGCGTGGAATACACTTGGCAGAACGGCGCAAATAATGGATAACCTGATTTCACAGGGAAAAGTAAAACCAATGATTGTAGTAATGCCCAACGGAAATGTGATTCAGGATGCAGCGCCCGGCGAAGGTCACGACGGATATTACAAACCACAGTTTATGGTTGCAAAAACAATGGACGGAACTTACGAAGCCAATTTTATGGATATCATCAAATTTGTTGAAGCAAACTACCGCGTAAAAGCCGATAAAGCAAACCGTGCCGTTGCAGGGCTATCGATGGGAGGTTTTCATTCGTTGCATATTTCACGTTATTATCCAAATACTTTCGATTATGTGGGTTTGTTTTCCGCAGCCATTTTGCCCAATCAGAATGTTTCAAGTGCGGTTTATAATGACATTGATGGGACGCTTAAAACGCAAATGGTTAATGGTTATAAACTGTATTGGATTGCAATTGGCAATACCGATTTTCTATATAAAAATGTTGAAGATTATAGGGCCAAACTCGATAAAATGGGAATGAAATATATTTATCGCGAATCTGACGGTGGTCATATCTGGAGAAACTGGCGTATTTATCTTTCTGAATTTGCACCACAACTATTCAAATAAAACTGCTGAAAATTGCAATAAAGTATTTATCAATTAGAACTAAGTATGATAAACAATATAATGTCGTTTTTTATCTTTTACACCTAAATCCCCTGAAGGGGACTTTTTGCTGCATACAGATGGAACTTTTTGCAAGTAGCGATAGCCCCCTTTAGGGGGTTGGGGGTGAGGAACACGTCAATAAATCTTTCTTATTACTTAAAAAACTTAATTATGAAAAATTTGAACTTATTATTTTCTGCAATTGTAATGTTGCTTTTTTCAGTCTTTTCAGTAAACGCCCAGTCTCCGCGCGGGCCGAGAGTTAAATCTCCTGAAATTCACACCAACAATTCGGTAACTTTTCGCTTACTGGCACCTGAAGCTTCAAAAGTCACACTTTCGGGAAACTGGATGGCGGGCTGGGGAACACAGGTTGAACTAACAAAAGGAGATTCCGGAATATGGTCGGTTACAACAGAAATCCTTCCTGCTGAATTTTACACTTACACCTTTTATATAAATGGTGTAAAAACCCTCGATCCTCAGAACCCGCAAGTAGTTCGCGACGGAACAAGATTTGAAAATGCAGTAATTGTTCCGGGCAAAGAATCTGAAGTTTATACAGTAAAAAATGTTCCGCATGGAGTACTTTCCAAAGTTTGGTATCCCTCTCCAACACTCGAAAAAAGCCGGCGGATGTACGTTTACACACCTCCCGGATATGCTGAAAGCACTGAAAAATATCCTGTTTTCTACTTGCTTCATGGAGCAGGAGGCGATGAAGATGCATGGACTACATTAGGCCGTACACCGTACATTCTTGATAACCTGATTGCTGAAGGAAAAGCCAAACCAATGATTGTTGTAATGACAAATGGTAATGCTTGGTCATCAGCAGCTCCGGGAGAAGAACCAAAAGCTGAAAGCACACCCGATTTTTCTCAAATGGCTCGTGGTGGTTTTGAAAAAAGCCTTATAAATGATGTGATTCCATTTATCGAAAAAAATTACCGCACATTAACCAACAAAAACAACAGGGCAATTGCAGGTTTATCAATGGGCGGAATGCATACACAAACTATAACAAATACAAATCCTGACAAATTCGGATATATTGGAGTTATGAGCATGGGTTTGATGAATAATTCACGCTGGGGAAATTATAACGAAGAAGAACACAAAAAACAAATTCAAACATTGAAAGACAGCGGTATAAAACTTTACTGGATTGGTTGTGGCAAGGAAGATTTTCTTTATGAAAGTGTAACCAACCTGCGAAAGTTTTATGATAATTCAGGTTTCAAATATGAATACCTCGAAACTCCCGGCGGCCATACATGGACAAACTGGAGAATTTACCTTTCAGAACTGGCACCAAAATTATTCAGGTAATTTCAAACAGAAAGTATTCAAAATAAAAAAGTAGAAAAATGAATTTACAAAGAATTTTATGGATTGCAGTTTTTTCAATTTTTATGATGGAATCTTCAGGACAAAAATACACAAGTCTGTATTACTTCAGCATGATAAAAAAATTGATGCAATAATTCTGCAAATGACATTGGAAGAAAAAGTGGAAATGCTGCATGGCAAAACCATGTTTGCTTCTGCCGGAGTAGAAAGACTGGGAATTGCTGATGTAAAATATGCCGATGGACCGTTTGGTATTCGCGAGGAATTACAACCGCATAGCTGGGCTCCGCTTGGATTGACAAACGATAAAGCCACATTTTTTCCTACAGGTTCAGCACTGGCTGCTACATGGAGCCCTAAACTGGCTTATGAATATGGAACAGGTATGGCACGGGAAGCCCGGTTGCGCGGGAAAGATATGATACTCGGGCCGGCTATAAATATACAGCGAATCCCGACCGGTGGCCGCACCTATGAATATCTCAGCGAAGACCCTTTTTTAAGTTCAAGATTATCCGTAGGATATACAAAAGGTGTTCAGGAAAACGAAGCTGCCGTGTGTCTTAAACATTATGCACTAAATAACCAGGAGAATAATCGTGGAACTGTGAATGTAATAATTGGTGAACGTGCAATGCGTGAGATTTATCTTCCGCCATTCAGAGCTGCTGTTGAAGAAGCTGATGCTTTCGGAGTAATGGCTGCCTACAATAAAGTAAATGGTAGGTGGTGTTCAGAAAACGACATATTGCAGAATAAAATATTGCGCGATGAATGGGGATTTGCAGGAATGATAATATCAGACTGGGGAGGAACACACAGCACAGTTGAAGCAGTAACCTACGGATTGAATGTTGAAATGCCCGACAAAAAATATTTGGGACAGGCACTTTTGGATTCTGTAAAAGCAGGAAAGGTTTCCGAAGAAATAATTAATCTGCGTGTTCGCGAAATTTTACGGGTCAGGATGGAAATTAAACCAGTTCCGGAGGAAAAAGCAAACAAGGAAATTACATCGCAACCGGCTCAGCAGAAAATTGCTTACAATGTGGCAAGCAAATCAATTGTTTTGTTGAAAAACAACGGAATTCTACCCATTGACCTAAGCAAAAAACCAGTAATTGCAGTCATTGGCGCCAACGCTACTCAAATTATGGCTACCGGCGGTTTGGGAGCAGGAGTAAAAACTTTGTATGAAGTAACTCCTTTGGAAGGATTAAAAAACAAAATTGGCGATAAGGCTGAAATTGTTTTTGCTCAGGGTTATGTTCCTGTTGTTTTCACATGGGGAAGAAAGTCACCCGAACAATTGGAAAAGGAAGCCCGGGAAAAGGAAATCAAAACGAAAGAACTTACAAAAGAAGCGCTGGATGTTGTTTCAAAGGCCGATTTGGTTTTATTTATTGGAGGCAACAACCGATCTGTTGAAACCGAAGGCAGCGACAGAAAAGACATAAAATTACCTTCAGGTCAGGATGAACTAATCCAGAAGATTGCTGAAGTTAATAAGAACATAGTTACCGTTTTGACAAGCGGAGCTCCTAATGATTTAAATGTGGTAAATTCTATTTCAAAAGCACTGCTGATTTCATGGTTCAACGGAACAGAAGGTGGAAATGCCCTGGCTGATGTTTTGCTTGGTAATATTTCGCCAAGCGGTAGGTTACCTTTCACACTGCCTTTAAAACTTGAAGATTCACCGGCTTACGCGTTGGGCAATTATCCACAGGGCGCAAAAAATGCCGATGTTTTTGCCAACCTTGTTTCCGAAACCGATTCGATTGGTGTAACAGCAGAAAAAAAATCGGAAGCACTAAACAACGACCCGAATACTGCAAACTATTCAGAAGAATCATTGGTGGGCTACCGCTGGTTCGATACAAAAAAACTTTCTGTAATGTATCCATTTGGCTACGGACTCACTTATACTGATTTTAATTATTCAGCTTTAAAAACCGACAGGGAAAAATATGGTGAAAATGATATAATCCGGGTTTCTTTTGAATTGAAAAATACGGGCAAAATGGCTGCTGACGAAGTTGTTCAGGTTTATATTCACCGAATAAATCCATCAGTTGAATGGCCCGAAAAAGAGTTGAAAGTATTCTCAAGGAAAACATTGAATCCAGGTGAAAGCAAAACCTTAACTCTTGAAATTCCAGTTAAAAACCTGCAATACTGGAACGAAACAAAACATGCATGGGATGATGATCTTTGCAATATTGAATTACAGGTTGGTGCATCAGCCGGAGATATCAAGTTGAGGAAAGAGGTTAGGTTGAAGTAGAAAGAAGAGTATATTTATCATATAAATAAGACTAATTTACTGGGCTTTAAACAGAAACTCACAGAATCTTTGTATTTTGCAATCTGACCATTTAGCACAAAACAAAATGTTATGAACAGACATGAGGCAGAATTAGTATTACAAAAAAAATTTCAGCTAACTCACTTTTATGACGAACAATGGACAACCATCGAAAAAATCCTAAAAGGTGAGCGGGTTTTACTGATTGAAAAGACAGGTTTCGGTAAATCTCTCTGTTTTCAATTCCCTGCCGTTTTATTCATTGGAACAACTGTGATTTTTTCTCCTTTAATTGCTTTAATGCGCGACCAGGTAAAAAAGCTAAATTCACTTGGTATATCAGCCAAATGTGTAAACAGCGAACAAACACAGGAACAAAATTCTCAAATAATTTCAGATGCTAAATCTGGAAAAGTTAAAATTCTATACATCGCTCCTGAAAGACAGGAAAATTCGGAGTGGATTGAAGCTACCCGCCAGATGAAACTTTCTATGGTTGTGGTTGATGAAGCACATTGTATTTCTGTTTGGGGACATGATTTCAGACCTGCTTTCAGGCGCATTGTTAGTCTTGTGAATCTTTTGCCCAAAGGGCTTCCGGTATTAGCAACGACTGCCACAGCTACTAAAAAAGTTGAGGCAGACATTGCCGAACAAATGGGTAGTAATCTCAACATTATCAGAGGAAACCTGATGCGTGATAATTTTAAACTGTTCGTTATAAAGGTTAATTCTGAAGATGAAAAATTAATCTGGCTTGGCAAATATCTTGAAAAAATACCCGGCTCCGGAATTATATATACTGGAACAAGGGTGGATACCGAAATATATTCAAAGTGGTTTGAATTTCTAAAAATACCCTCTGTTGGCTACAATGCAGGTCTCGACCCGGATTCAAGAATTGCCATTGAAAATGGGTTAATGAAAAATCAATGGAAATGCGTTATTTCAACCAATGCCCTGGGAATGGGAATTGACAAACCAGATATTCGTTTTATTATTCATACCCAAATACCGCAATCACCCATACATTATTATCAGGAAATTGGCAGGGCAGGCAGAGACGGACAACCTTCAAATATTATACTTTTTTATAATCCGGAAGACCGAAAACTCCCTGAAGCATTCATTGAAGGAGGCCGGCCGGCAATCTCCAAATATGAAAAGGTAATTAATGCTGTAAAAGGTGAATTACTTGGCGAACATGATTTGATGAGAAGGACTAATTTAAAGCAAACTCAAATTAGGGTTATCCAAGCTGACCTTATCGAACAAAAAATAATCAGGGAGGTAACGATAGGAAAAAGTAAAAAGTTTGAATATATAACGGGAGCGCCGCAATTAAACACCAAAGTTTTCGAAGAATTACGGGCAAATAAAACCAAAGATTTGGAAAAGATGATTGAGTACATTGAAACAACCCAATCGAGAATGAAATATTTGTGTGATTATTTGGGCGATAACTCGTTGCACACTTTTAATAATTGTGACAATACAGGGTTAAAGAAAATTTCAGTTTCAATAACTCCCGAATGGAATCAAAAACTTCAGAATTATCGGGAGGACTATTTTCCTGAGCTTGAAGTTGAACTTCGGGATACATATCTGGTAAATGGAGTTGCCGCCTCATACTATGGAGTTTCAAATGTTGGAGCTGCTTTGCACAGAAGTAAATATGAAAACGGTGGTGATTTTCCTGATTTTCTGCTGAAATTGGTGTTAAAAGCTTATCGTAAAAAATTTGGCCAGGAAAAATTCGATTTAATCCTTTATGTTCCGCCAACAAAATCTGGTGAACTGGTTAAGAATTTTGCGATAAAAGTTTCTCAGGTATTGAGGTTTCCAACTTCTCATAAACTCATCAAAATACGCCAAACACAAGAACAAAAAATATTTGAGAACGGTTATTTAAAACATGACAATGTGAGTGGAGCATTCACGTATTCAGCGCCTGACGAATTAAGAGGGAAAAGCATTCTGATTATCGATGATATTTTTGACAGTGGCGCCACCGTTAAGGAAATAGGAAAATATTTGTCTAATTTAGGGGCAGTAAAAATCGCACCTCTGGTGATTGCCAGAACAGTTGGAGGAGATATTGTATGAACAAAGAAGCAGCATATTGGATTGCCCTGGCTCATTTGCCACGATGGGGTTATTTAAAATTAAACAACCTCATCATCAAATTTTATCACGAACAAAAGTTGTCTATTGAAGATTTTTTTCAGTTATCGGAAAATGATTGGAAAAATCTGTTTGGGCTTGAATTTAAAGATATTGAGGATTTAAAGAAAGCTAAATCCGAATTGGCGAATAATGCTTTTTTAGCTGAATCAATGGAAAATGAAGGTTTTGAGTTAATACCCATAACTTCTCCTTTGTATTCAAAAACCCTGAAAGACAACTTAAAAGCAGCACACGCTCCGACTCTTTTATATATAAAAGGTAATAAGCAGATTATGCTTGAGAAATCAATAGCAATTGTTGGTTCCCGCAGCGCATCTGATAAATCGTTGGAATTTACAGATAACATTGCAAAACTGGCAAGTAAAGAATACAAGGTTGTTGTAAGTGGATTTGCCAAAGGAGTTGACAGTCAGGCTTTGGATTCGGCAATTTATTACAAAGGTCAGAGTATTATCGTTTTGCCACAGGGAATTATGACTTTTGGCTCGGGATTTAAGAAATATTACAAGCAGATTGTTGATGGCGATGTTTTGGTATTAAGTACTTTTTTTCCAAAAGCCCCCTGGAAAGCAGAACTGGCGATGGCCCGCAATCCTATTATATATGGACTTGCCAATGAAATATATGTTGCCGAGTCAGCAGAAAAAGGAGGAACGTGGTCTGGCGTTGTTGATGGATTAAGAAGGAAAAGGACTATATATGTTCGTAAACCTGAACTTTCTGAAAATAATGCTAATAATTTGCTGATACAAAAAGGAGCTATTCCTGTTGATTTTAATGGAACTCCAGCAAGTGGATATGAGTCAGTGGAAGTTGCTAAAACATTGTTTAGTGTTAATGAGGCAGAGGTAAATTATGAGGATAAAATCACGGTATTGCTTCAAAATGGAGAATACACAATTAAAGATATTTTGAAAAGACTTCAGTTAACGTGGTCAGTAAATGAACTACGCGATTTTCTCACAAAGAAAAAAGATGTTGAGGTGATTAACAAAAGACCTTTACGCTATACATTGAAAAAGCAGAAGTTATTATTTGATTGAGAATAAACTCATTTAAAATTTCTAATCTAAATTATCAATAAAAACTTATGAAAACCAACAGAAGAAACTTTTTTCAAACCATGGGAGCCGGGGCAGCAGGAATTGGTCTGGCTTCAGCATTTCCATTAACAGCTTGCACTGCTACCGGGGAAAATTCAGAAGAAAATGACGGGCAGATTTTATTGGTAGGTGATGACATTGCCGTTGCCCAAACAGTTTACGGAAAAGTACAGGGTTTTATCCTCCGCGGAATTTACAATTTTCGTGGAATTCCATACGGAGCCGATACAAGTGGAAAAAACCGTTTTATGCCACCACAAAAACCAGAGCCGTGGACTGATACAAAACCAACTACATGGTGGGGAAACACAGCCCCGCAAATCATGGACAACCGCTATGGAAATACCTGGGCTTCGTTTGTTGACCATTGGAATTATGACGATGTCAGCGAAGATTGCCTGAAACTAAATGTATGGACACCTGCACTCGCCGATGAAAAAAAACGACCCGTAATGGTTTGGCTGCATGGCGGCGGATATACAAACGGAAACGCAATAGAACAGGATGGTTACGATGGGGAAAACCTTTCACGCAAAGGTGATATAGTTTTTGTGTCAATCAACCACCGTTTGGGTCCAATCGGATTTTCAGATTTATCGGGAGTGGGTGGAGATAAATACAAGGATTCAGGAAATGTGGGCGCTCTCGATATGGTAGCCGCACTTGAATGGGTAAAAAAGAATATTGCAAATTTTGGCGGCGACCCTGATAATGTTACTATTATGGGACAGTCGGGCGGAGGAGCAAAAGTATGCGTACTTGCAGCAATGCCTGCTACCAAAGGTTTAATTCATAAAGCTGTGCCATTAAGCGGTTCATCAACAAATGCCCTTGACCAGGAATACTCGCAAAAACTGGGTGAGTACATTTTGAAAGAAGCCGGGCTGAAAACTTCTGAAATTGATAAACTTCAGGAAATATCATGGAAAGATTATATTCTGCTCGCCAACAAAGCTGCACAGAAAATGGCATCGGAAGCAGGAAATAAAGGAATGCGTGGCGGATTTGCTCCTGTTGCCGATGGCATTAACATTCCAAAAGGAACTTTCTACAATGAAGCTGAAGGAATTTCATCGGATGTACCCATGCTCATCTGCAGTACTTTCCACGAATGGGGAGCTGCCAGAACTAATCCTGATTTGGAAAAAATTACAGCCGACGAAGCCAAAAATATGTTGAAGGAACGTGCAGGATTCAGAGGTGGACTCGGAGAA
The DNA here is from genome assembly GCA_041739985.1 of Draconibacterium sp. Taxonomy (GTDB): domain Bacteria; phylum Bacteroidota; class Bacteroidia; order Bacteroidales; family Prolixibacteraceae; genus Draconibacterium. Next base: position 77,128 of record JBGSMW010000038.1, read on the forward strand.
AAGGCACCTGAAGTTTATGATGCTTATGCAAAATTATTTCCAGATAAAAAACCAATAGAAATTATGACCCTTGTATCAAGTAACCGCAAGGGAGTTGTTGATACAGCAACAGCAAAATCGGTTCAAACCGCACCTGTTTACGTTGCCTGGTTTGGTTGGGAACCACCACTGTTCAATGGCAGGATGCGTGCTTTTCATTGTCTTGATATTTGTTTCTGGTATGCCAATACCGACCTGATGTTAACACACACGGGCGGTGGGTCAAAACCCAGAAAACTCTCTGAAAAAATGTCCGGTTCTTTATTGAATTTTATGAAAACAGGAAATCCAAACGGAGCTGGATTACCCGAATGGCCTGCATTTACAGTTGAAAATGGGGAAACAATGGTTTTAAATGATACAAGCGAAGTTAAAAACGATCCCGACCGGGAAGGAAGAAAATTGCTATAAAAAAAACGGCAGCCTTTTCCGGCTGCCGTTTTTAATTTTTCAATTTAGTATTCAGTTGAAATCTATTGAAAAATTTCAGGGTATTTCCTGAAAATGTTTCTTTCCGCGTTAATCAATTCCTGAAAAATAAAACAGGTATTTAGCTCCCGGATGGTTTAAAGTTTTATGATTACCAACCACCGATTAAACCGTTTTTGAGAGCGTTTTTGTAATTCCCGAGGTTGAATTCGTAAAGGAATGGAGATTTGTGCGCTCCCCCTGTTTTGCGTTCCTCCAGTTTATTTAAAATATTAAAAGAAAGTATCCGGCGCTGAAAATTCCGTCGATCAAGTTTTTTGTCAAGGATAGTTTCATATAATTTTTGCAGTTCGGGCATAGTGAATTTATCGGGAAGCAGGTTGTATCCAATGGGCTGGTAATTAAGTTGTTCCCTGAGTGTATTCAAAGCTTCCTGCAGGATAAAATCGTGATCCATCATTAATGCCTCTTTTTCTCCAATGCTTTTCCATTCGGCATTGTCTGAAAAACTATCAGGTTTTGGAACCGCTTTCGTAAAATCAACAAATGCATAAAATCCAATGGAAATAAAACGCTGGTTAAACCACTCAAGACTGGCATTTTCGCCCGATTCAACTACATCTTTAACTGCAGGATTCAATACTGAGCGTCCGGGATCACTGAAAACTTTAAATTGCTTAAGAAAAATATTGTCAAGTCCGGTCCTTTCTTTTAAAACCCTTGTTGCAGCCTGTTCAACCGATTCATCTTTACAAACAAATCCTCCGGGCAAAGCCCATTCATGCGAATATTTCATGCTAAGCAGCAACACTTTTAACTGGTTGTCATGAAATCCAAAAACAACACAATCAAGTGAAACAGATTCAAGATAATTATCAGTTTTAAAACTCATTTTGTCAATTTTAAATAAAACTCATAATTTAAGTTAAACGAACAAATGATTCTTCATACTAAATTTTAGCGTTTGAATATATTATTGTGTCAAAATAACACAATACAAAGTTCAACACAAAATTTTTCACCTTACAAATCCAGAAAATTTCCATCAAAAAAAAATTATTGAATTAGGCGCTTAACAGATACAAATAAAATGTGGCTAAAGCCATGGAAAACACCAACATATTAAATCCGTCAGCTAAAGCAGACGGCAATAAATTACCAATAGAGATGGAATTGCTGTTTAAATTGCCGTTCACTTTAGTGAACGGATTTGTGAAATAAAGATGGGTTAGGGGTTTTAACCCCATTCTCAAATAATCAAACATATTTACAAAGTGCCTAATTCAATAAAATTAATTACGGAATTCAGCTATGAAATTACCTGCGACAGTAAAGTTGTAAGACATTGAATTAATTCAACTTCCCGTCATAACAAAAAAAGAGACCGTCCCAATTTAGTTTTGTAACGGCCTTCTTCCTTTAATTTTACCAAACTGCAAAAATGCTGCAGTTAAACTCTGTATCGTTATTTTATTAACTCCACACTTCGTTTTACAAACTTATCCAAATCAGCGCCTTTTAACATTCCGTTTGCCAAAAGTGCTAAATCAACCATCTGTTTTGCCAGTTTGTTTTCCTTGCCAAACGCAGTCAGACTTTCGCGTTTTGTTTCTTCCAATTTCGATAACTCCTTATTCAAATCAGCGAGTTTTTCGGTTTCAGACTGCGGAATTTCTTCCTTCTTTAAATCTTTTTGTGTTTTTTCCAATTCCTCAACTTCAGCTTTTTTAGCTGTTATTTCGGCCACAAGTTTTTCAAGTTTCGCACCTAATTTTTTGTCTTTGTTATCAAGCACTTTTTTAACAAGCGGGTGATTCATGTTTACCACAAGATTTAAACTTTCCGGAAGATCACCATACATATTCATACCACCTTGAGACTGGCTCATGTCTTTCATGCGGCGCATAAATTCGCTGCGTGTAATTACAATTGGAGAACCGTTTTCGCCTAAATTCTGAAAATCCACGATAAAGTAGTTGTCTTTATTTTCAGGGCAAACTGCCTGGAAAATGGGCGAAAGTTCCTCTTTTTGTTCCCACGACAAATCATTTTTCGCAGTATCTTCTTTTTGTACAAGATTTTCAACTACATCCGAATCAACTCTGACAAATCTTTTTTCAGGATATTTTTGTTCGAATTTTTGGATTAAATGTGGAGTTAAAACATCGTCGAGCAACAACACATCATAACCTTTATTTTTGGCAGCTTCAACAAAAGTGTATTGTTCAACAGCATTTGTAGCGTAAATATGAACAAGGTTTTTGTTTTTGTCAGTCTGACTTTCCTTTATCAGTTTTTCATATTCTTCGAAAGTAAAATACTTGCTGTCAATATTTTTAAACATGAAAAAACTGATAGCCCTGTCGTAGAATTTCTCTTCGGTGAGCATTCCGTATTCAATAAAGATTTTCAGGTCATCCCATTTTTTCTCGAAATCTTCGCGACTGTCCTTAAAAATCTGTGCCAACCGATCAGCTACTTTTTTATTGATGTGGCTGCTGATCTTTTTCACATTCGAATCGCTTTGTAAATATGAGCGCGAAACATTCAGCGGAATATCAGGTGAATCGAGCACTCCATGTAAAAGTGTCAAAAATTCAGGAACAATCCCTTCAACTGAATCGGTAACAAAAACCTGGTTGCTGTACAACTGTATTTTGTTTTTCTGAACTTCGAAATTGTTTTTGATTTTCGGGAAATAAAGAATCCCTGTCAGATTGAACGGATAATCAACATTTAAATGAATATTAAAAAGCGGCTCGTCTGCCATCGGATACAATTTTCTGTAGAAGTTTTTATAATCCTCCTCCTTCAAATCAGCCGGAGCTTTTGTCCATGCCGGTGCGGTTTCATTTATCTGATCATCTTCTTCTGTGTCAACCTGTTTGCCATCTTTCCACTCTTTTTTCTTTCCAAAAACTACAGGAACCGGCAGGAATGAGCAATATTTATCAAGTATTCCCCTTATTTTCGATTCATCCAAAAATCCTTTTTCCTCTTCACTGATATACATTACAATATCAGTTCCAACTTCCTCTTTTTCAGTTTCATCTAATGTAAATTCAGGGCTGCCGGTGCAACTCCATTTTACAGCTTTCGAATCTTCTTTATACGATTTGGTTATGATTTCAACTTTTTCGGAAACCATAAAAGAGCTGTAAAAACCAAGTCCAAAATGGCCAATAATTGCATGGGCATCGGTTTTGTATTTTTCAAGAAACTCGTTGGCACCCGAAAATGCAATCTGGTTAATGTACTTTTCAATTTCCTCTGCAGTCATTCCAATTCCATTGTCAGAAATGGTAATGGTTTTTGCTTCGGTATCTAATTTAACCTTTACTTTTGCACCGGTAATGTCACCTTTAAATTCACCTTTTGAAGCAAGGGTTCTTAGTTTTTGTGTAGCATCAACAGCATTCGAAACTATTTCCCGTAAAAAGATATCATGATCAGAATAAAGAAACTTTTTGATAATTGGGAATAGATTTTCGCTTGTTACACCAATTTTTCCTGTTTGCATATTGTTTGAATTTAAATTATTAATGTTTGGCGGGCTAATTTCAAACAACATGCCATCAATGATTTTGTGACTAATTGTCATTTTGGAGCAAAAAAACTACGGACAGGTATTCATACTTATTTTGATGCGTATGAATAAATTTATATTTTTGAACAAAGATTTTTGCAAATGGAACTTATTTTAAAAATAGATAAAAAACAACTGAAAATATTCACCGAACTTGCAGATACACTTAATGTTGAACATTATATTGTTTCTGAAGATTCGGAAGATATTGCTATCATCAATGCAATGGATATTGCTGACAAAACACATCTAAATGTTGAAGAATCAGCTAATTTTGAGATTTGGCTGAGAGAATGAAAGTTATTTACACAAAACAATTTGTTAAAGATGTTGAAAAGTATCCCTTATTAAAGCGGAAAATTTATCAAGTAATTGATATATTCAAGAATTCCAATTCATTAATCAAACTGAAAAATATTAAAAAACTTAAAGCTTCAGGTAATTATTATCGCTTAAAAATTGGGAGTTTCAGGATAGGTTTTACGTATTCAGACAACACTATTACATTTTATCGATTTCTTCACAGAAAAGATATTTACAAATTTTTTCCTTAAATTCTGACAAATCAGCTTGACCACTTACTAATCATGACATTTCCGCTGAAATAAATCGTTCAAAGTAACTTTCTTTGCATGATCTTTTTAATTTAGTTTGAATGAGCAATCTCGAAAAATACTTTGAAAAATTCCGCTGTAATATAGTTGGAATCGACCAAACGTTTCAATCGCCTTATGGTAAACAAAAGATTATTTATGCCGACTGGATTGCCAGTGGAAGGTTGTACGCTCCTATTGAAAACAAAATCACAAATATTATCGGACCATTTGTTGGAAACACGCACACTGAAACCAGTGAAACAGGAATCCGTATGACGCAGGCCTATCACAAATCGCATCAACTCATAAAAAATCATGTAAATGCCGGACCAAATGATATTATCATCACTTCCGGATCGGGAATGACTGATGTTATCAATAAATTTCAACGAATTCTCGGTTTGAAATATTGCGGCAAAATATCGGGTAAAAGTTGTATTGCCGAGCGCGAAAGACCTGTTGTTTTTATAACGCACATGGAGCACCATTCAAACCAAACGTCGTGGTACGAAACCAGCGCCGATGTTGTTGTAATCGAACCTGGCGAAGGATTACTGGTTGAACCCGAAAATCTTAGAAAAACATTGGAAGAATATAAAGACAGACCATTTAAAATTGGTTCGTTCACTGCATGTTCGAATGTAACCGGTGTGCGTACTCCATTCTACCAACTTGCCCGTATTATGCATGAACACGGCGGGGTTTGTTTTATCGATTTTGCGGCTTCAGCACCCTACGAAAAAATGGATATGCACCCTGAAGATCCGATGGAAAAATTAGATGCTGTGCTGTTTTCACCACATAAATTTCTGGGTGGCCCCGGTTCATCGGGAGTTTTGATTTTTGATGCTTCGATGTATAAAAATGAAGTGCCCGACAATCCCGGCGGCGGAACAGTTGACTGGACAAACCGCTGGGGAAAATACAAATATGTTGACGATATTGAAACGCGCGAAGATGGTGGAACACCCGGTTTTCTTCAATCGATAAAAACCGCGCTTTGTTTTGATTTAAAAGACAAAATGGGTATTGAAAACATAAAAAAACGCGAAGATGAATTGCTGAAACTCGCTTTTGAAGGATTGGATAAAATTGCCGGTCTAAATATTCTGGCTGACAATATGCGTGAGCGATTGGGAGTAATTTCATTTTATGTTGAAAACATACATTACAACCTTTTGGTACAGATTTTAAATGATAAATACGGAATACAAACACGTGGAGGATGCGCCTGTGCCGGAACCTACGGCCATTTTTTACTCGAAGTTTCATACGAAAAATCACAGGAAATAACTGACAAAATCAACCACGGCGATTTATCAGACAAACCGGGCTGGGTGCGCTGGTCACTGCACCCAACAATGACAAATGATGAAGTGGAAACCATGATTCTGGCATTAAATGAAATTGTTGAGAACATTGAAACTTACCGGAAGGATTATGTACATGTTAAACGTTCAAATGTTTTCAGGCACAAAAATCAAAACACAGATGCGGGTTTTATGAAAGATTGGTTTTCCTGTTGATGAAAAATCCCGGTTAATTGGATTTCAAAAGAAAGTTAAGGCAATTCTCAATTTTGATCTAATTGGGTTCACTGATGCTTCCATAAAATGAAATTGACTGTCTGCGTGAACTTCCAACAGTAAGAGTCGCAGATCCTGTTTTTGTGATATAAAATCTATAATTTAACAGATCAGTGCCATTTTTCACTTTTAATACTGCATTATAACCCGATTTATTTTTATTGAAATGATAATACTGAAGTGGAAGTGTAAAATCAAAACCTGAATTTTTAATATCTATATCAGTACTTACATAATAAGCCTTACCCATAAATGGCAAATACGATTTTACAATTTCATTTTTTACCTGAACATCACATGTGTAACTCAAATTCATATTACCTCCACCTCTAACCATCATATCCGTAGCATTAAACATAAAAGCAGTATCTGTAAGTAATTTACCTATCTTTTCCATAATTATTTTTTCTTCAAGAGACCTTTGTACTTTTCCATCCCTTTTTGTAACCGTTGATTTTTCCTGCGCAGATACATTGTATAACATTGGGAAAAGCAATAGCATTATTACAATAATTTTTTTCATATCTGTCAATTTTTGTTGATATATAAAGGTAAAACATATTAGAGCTTTCTATTTAATAATATCGAAATTATTCCATAATTTTCTATGTATGTCTTAATTTTATCCCCTTCACTAAACAGGAAAATAATGAAAAAATACAAAACAGGTCTTGTCTTAAGTGGTGGCGGAACACGGGGTTTTGCGCATCTTGGCGTAATTGCTGCCCTTTTTGAAAAAGGGATAAAACCTGATGTTATTTCGGGTACAAGTGCAGGAGCGATTGCCGGTGCTTTTATTGCTTCTGGTAAAAAACCAAATGAAATAAGGGATATGTTGAAAATCGGTTCTTTCTTTAAATACACAAAATTACAATTACCAAAATTTGGACTGATGAAATTAGATGGCTTGAAAGAGTTGTTTCACAATGAAATATTTGTAAAAAACCTTGAAGATTTAGAAATACCTCTTTTTGTCACTATTTCCAATCTGAACACCGGCAACGTTGAATTCTGCAACACCGGTATTCTTGATGAAACAGTGCTTGCTTCCTCATCAATTCCGATTCTTTTTGCTCCCGTATCAATCAACGGAAGTTTGTATGTTGATGGTGGATTACTTGATAATATTCCGATTGAACCCATAAAAGACGATTGCGAGCAAATAATAGTCTCCAATATCAGCCCACTTAAACCTATGGAGAATATAAAAAATCTGATAGAAATAGCAACGCGTTCGTTTTACATGAGTGTAAATTCAAATGTGAAACAGGTGCGTAAACAGGCCACTATTTATATCGAACCCGAAGGAATTGAAGAATATGAAATATTGAGTCGGGCACATGCTGATGAGTTGTATGAATTGGGCTACAGCTCGACTATGAAAACTCTCAACGGATTGTAAAAAAATAATCCATAACTACGGTTTGCTTAAATTGACAAAAACTGAATCAAACAGTGATAATTGAGAATTGGTAAATATTTAGCAAGCGTTTTTGACAGGCGCTATATTTATTAAAATAAACAATCCTTTTTGTAGAACTAAAATCAATTAATCCTTTGTTAGGTTTAATAAATTGTATTATTTAAATGCAATAAGCAAAGATTTACATAGTCAAACAATTATAATTAATTTATATTTATAAAGTGTACATTTATCTATGCACATATGAATTCTAACAATAAACTATGAAAAAAATACTTGTCATATTTGCTCATCCGGCAATCGAAAAGTCGAAGATTCACAAACGGCTTACTGACTCACTTAAAAATATACATGGAATTACTGTTAATAATTTATACGAAAATTACCCTGATTTTTACATCGATATTGTAGCTGAACAGCAATTACTGATTGAGCATGATATAATAGTTTGGCAGCACCCGTTTTATTGGTATAGTTCACCTGCTATTTTAAAAGAATGGTTCGATTTGGTTTTACAACACGGATTTGCCTATGGAATAAAGGGCCGCAGTCTTGTTGGGAAACAAGCTCTGTCGGTAATTTCAACAGGAGGAAATAAAGAAGTTTATTCAAAGGAGGGTCGAAACCATTTCACAATTAACGAATTTTTAGTGCCGTTTAAACAATCGGCTAATTTATGTGGTATGGAATATTTACCGCCTTATGTAATTTATGGCTCTCATATTTTAAGTTATGCTGACATAGAGAAACTTACTATCGGGTATAAAAAATTAATGACTTCCCTGCGTGATGAGAAATGGGAAAATGCCCAGCTTGAATCTGTAGAATATTTTAACGAACTAATAGAGTAACATGTATTATCAGGATTTTTTCTTTCAGGCTTTTATTTTTCTGGCAGCAGCGGTTATAACTGTTCCGGTAATTAAAAAACTTGGGCTAGGTTCAGTACTTGGGTATTTGCTGGCCGGAATAATTATAGGTCCATCCGTTCTCGGGCTTGTTGGTTACGATGCAGATAAAGTTATGCATTTTGCCGAGTTTGGAGTTGTGCTGATGCTATTTGTTATTGGACTCGAACTTCAACCATCCCTGCTTTGGAGTATGCGCCGTTCAATTTTTGGACTTGGTGGTTTACAAGTATTTTTTACCACAATTGTTTTTGCGGCTATTGCATTTCTTTTCGACTTCACAATAAACCGTGCCATTGCAATTGGTTTGATTTTGGCGCTTTCTTCAACTGCAATTGTGTTGCAAACTTTGACAGAAAAAGGGATGCTGCAAAACCCGGCAGGTAGATCGGCATTTTCGGTGCTTTTGTTTCAGGATATTGCAGTAATACCAATTCTTGCCATCATTCCCGTTTTGGCCGCGTTAAATGGAAACATCAATTTGGAAGATTCCGAACTTAATCAACTGTCACCTATGGCTTCACTCCCGGGCTGGATGCAGTTGCTTGTACTTATTGCTGTAGTCTCATTAATTGTTTTGGTTGGCCGTTTTATAGCCCGTCATCTTTTTCGCCTTGTTGCCGAAACCGGAATGCACGAAGTATTTACAGCCATGGCACTTTTGCTTGTAATCGGGATTGCACTGGCAATGTCAAAAATTGGACTATCCCCTGCGCTTGGAACTTTCCTGGCAGGTGTTGTTCTTGCCGACAATGAATACCGCCACGAGCTTGAAACAACAATTAATCCATTTAAAGGGCTGCTGTTGGGTTTGTTTTTTATTTCCGTTGGAGCCAGTATAAATTTTATGCTTCTTGTTGAAGAACCCGTTATTATCTTTGGTTTTCTTGGCTTGTTGATTATCGTGAAATTTATCATACTTTATATTCTTGGCAGATTTTTCAGATTACGAAAGGGCTACGATTTCTTGTTTGCCTTTTTACTTTCTCAATCCAGTGAGTTTGCATTTGTTTTGATTTCATTCTCCGGGCAAAACCAGCTTTTAGATGCAAAAACATCGGGGCTGTTGTTGCTGATGGTGGCGCTATCGATGGCTATTTCGCCGCTGCTTTTAATTTTTAACGAAAAAGCGATCTCCCCTATTTTAACTCGAAGGCAAAACAAAATTGAATACGACGACATGGAAACTTCAGACAATCCGGTAATTATAGCCGGATTTGGGCGTTTTGGGTTGGTAATAGGCCGTTTGTTGCTTGCCAATAAATACAAGGTTACAATTATCGACCACAATCCAGCCAATATTGAAGTTTTACGGAAATTCGGATTTAAACTTTATTACGGCGATGTTACCCGGCCACAGGTAATTGAACAGGCTGGCATAAAACATGCAAAAATTGTTATCCTCAGCATGGCAGAATATGATGAAGCTTTGAAAGTTGCTGATTTTATAAAGAAAAATTATCCACACGTAAAAATACTTGCACGTGCAAAAGATATTTACCATGCATTTGAGTTTTTCAAAAGAAACGTAACCATCGTTCAACAGGAAGTATTTGATTCAGCGGCAGAACTTGGCGAAAAGGCGCTGATACATCTTGGATTTTCGAAATACGAGGCATATCGGTCAATCCGAACTTTTAAACACCATGAAAAAGAAGTATTGCTGGATTTATATGCACTTTGGAAAGAAGACGATAAAAAGTTCATTCAGGAAGCCCGCCGCTTCTCGGAACAACTTTCTGAAATACTTCAAACCGAGAAAGATTATTTAATACACGAAACTGATTATGCATGGAATGTAAATTCCATAAGAGAAGAAATTCAGTCAGAAAAAAATCCAAAAGAAAATGGTTCTAAACATAAGTAAAAATCTGAATTTAGACTTTTTCTAAATTGCTCTTTTTCACATAAAACTGATTTTTGACAATTACGGATTCACATAAATGCCTAAATTTGCAACCTGGAAATAGCAGAAATTACAGAATTTTGAGTTCAGACATTAAACATACTGGTTTTGTTAAAGAAGTAAACGGTAAATCGCTTATCGTAAATATTGTTAATCAATCCGCTTGTTCCTCCTGTCATGCCCAGGGTGCCTGTTCAGTTTCCGACTTTCAGGACAAAGAAATAGAAATTAGTAATGTTGAAGGTAACTTTTCAAGCGGACAGGAAATAATTGTAGTTTTTAAAGAAACACAAGGTTTTACCGCCCTATTCTATGGCTACATTTTACCCTTTATTTTGGTGCTTACCACTTTAATAATTTCAATTTCGATATTTGAAAATGAATTGATTGGAGGTTTATTGGCTTTAGCTATATTAGCTCCATACTATATAACAATCTATTTTTTTCGTCATTTATTGAAAAATGTTTTCAAATTCGAAGTTGAAGAAAAGATTTAATTTATGAGTACAACAGTTATATATACCATCGCCACATTAAGTATAATAGGAACATTATCAGCTATAATACTCTACTTTGTGGCTCAGAAATTCAAGGTTTTTGAAGACCCGCGTATTGATGCCGTTGAGCAGGCACTTCCTGCTGCAAACTGCGGAGGTTGTGGTTACGCAGGCTGCAGGGCTTTTGCTGAAGCATGTGTTAAAGCCGACAACCTTTCAGATTTGAACTGCCCTGTTGGAGGAAATGAACCAATGGGAAGTGTAGCACAAATACTGGGACTTGAAGCAATAAAAAAGGAAAGCAGGACAGCATATATTCGTTGCAATGGTACCTGTGACCATCGTCCTAAAACAAGCAATTTCGATGGAGCTTCTACTTGCGCAATTGCAGCTTCTGTTTATAGCGGCGAAACGGATTGTCAGTGGGGATGTGATGGGTACGGCGATTGCTACAATGTATGCGAATTCGGAGCCATTGAATTACGCGCCAATCTGGGAGTACCGTTAATTCTTGATGATATGTGCGTGGCATGCGGAAAATGTGTTGATGCCTGTCCAAAGAACCTCATCGAAATGAGGAAACAATTTCCCAAAAACAGAAAAATTGTTGTTGCATGTCGGAATAAAGATAAAGGAGCAATTACCCGAAAAGCTTGTGACGTTGGTTGTATTGGTTGCGGAAAATGCGAAAAAGAGTGTAAATTCGATGCAATCACTATTGAAAATAACCTCGCTTTTATCGACTCCGACAAATGCAAACTTTGCCGTAAATGTGTTCCTGTTTGCCCAACAAATTCAATTTTAGAGTTGAATTTCCCCCCAAGGAAAATTGTAACAGAGGAAAAAGAAGAGTGTAGCACCGCTAAATAATACAGAATGTTAAAAACGTTCAAGATTGGTGGAGTTCATCCACCCGAAAATAAGATTTCAGCAGATAAAAAAATCGAAACATTAACAATCCCAAAGTCGGTATTTATTCCCGTTGCTCAACATATCGGAGCACCTGCAACAGCTGTAGTTAACAAGGGTGATTTGGTTAAAGTTGGACAGATTATCGCCAAAAGCAGTGGTTTTGTCTCCACAAATATCCACTCATCGGTTTCGGGAAAGGTTAAAAAAATCGATATTTCAACTGATAGCTCAGGCTACCCGAAGGAAGGTATTTTTATCGATGTTGAAGGTGATGAATGGATGGAAGAAATAGACCGTTCAGAAACTCTGAATAGCACTTTTGATTTGGATGGAATGACCATCGTTCAAAAAATTCAGGAAGCCGGGATTGTTGGATTGGGAGGTGCAACTTTCCCAACTCACGTAAAACTTGTTCCGCCAAAGGGGATGAAAGCCGAAGTGCTTTTAATTAATGGTGTTGAGTGTGAACCGTACCTGACTTCTGACCACCGGTTAATGTTGGAAAAAGCTGATGAAATTCTTGTTGGCACTCAACTTTTAATGAAGGCAATGAATGTCGAAAAAGCTGTCATCGGAATTGAAAACAACAAACCCGATGCGATAAAGCTTTTAACCGACAAAGCAAAAAATTACAAAGGAATTACTGTAATTGCCTTAAAAGTGAAATACCCGCAGGGTGGTGAAAAACAGCTAATCAAAGCTGTTACAGGAAAAGAAGTCCCTTCAGGTGGATTGCCAATTGCTGTTGGTGCAGTTGTTAGCAATGTAGGTACTGCCTTTGCTGTTTATGAAGCCATTCAAAAAAATAAACCGCTTATTGAAAGGGTAGTTACAGTTACCGGAAAAAGCATTGCGAAACCTTCGAATTTTAAAGTTCGAATTGGGACATCAACTTCAGAATTGATAGAAGCTGCCGGTAGTTTGCCCGAAGATACAGGGAAAATTATTAGTGGCGGACCTATGATGGGGCGTGCAATTGCATCACTTGATGTTCCTGTTACAAAAGGAACTTCGGGAATACTTATCATGCAAAACAATGAGGCCAAACGCGGGGAATATATGGACTGCATACGTTGTTCGCGCTGTGTATCGGTTTGTCCGATGGGTTTGGAACCTTATTTATTAATGACTTTCGGACAGAAAAAAATATTCGACAGGGCCGAAAATGACAGGATAATGGATTGTATTGAATGTGGCTCGTGCAGCTACACCTGCCCGTCAAACCGCCCGCTACTCGACTATATCCGGTTTGGGAAAGCAAAAGTAGGAACGATAATAAGAACAAGAAAAAAATAGACAAGTTGCAGATACGGGTATCAAGTTGAAAGTTACAGGTTGCAAAAACCTTAACCCGATACTTTAAACTTTAAACTCAGAACTTTAAACATTAAACTGAATATGAGTAATTTACTTACAGTTTCACCATCACCGCATATACATTCGGGCGATTCGACCCAAAAAATAATGTACAGGGTTGTTTATGCAATGATTCCGGCATTAGCCTGGTCGGTTTTTGTTTTTGGACTCGATGCTTTGCGGGTTACATTAATTGCGGTTGTTGCTTGTTTGGCATTTGAATATATAATTCAGAAGTACCTTTTAAAAATAAAACCTGTAATAACCGATGGCTCGGCATTAATAACCGGTATATTACTTGCTTTTAATGTGCCATCAAATCTTCCCTGGTGGATAATTGTTATCGGTTCGCTGGCTGCAGTTGGTATCGCGAAACTTTCATTTGGTGGCTTGGGAAATAATATTTTCAACCCCGCTTTGGTTGGAAGGGTTTTTATGCTGATTTCATTTCCCGTTCAAATGACTTCGTGGCCGGTAAATGCCCGCAGCGGAATTGATGCAATTACATCTGCAACTCCTTTAAGTATTATTAAGGAAGGCATTTCGAATGGGACACCAATTTCAGAAATCACCCAAAAATTACCTACAACTTTTGATATGCTTTTGGGAAATATCGGTGGTTCGCTTGGTGAAATATCTGCATTGCTTTTGATTCTGGGTGGATTATATATGCTTTGGAAAAAAGTAATTACCTGGCACATTCCAATCTCTGTAATAGCAACTGTTGCTCTTGTTGCAGCAGTTTTCTGGATAATTAATCCATCAACTTATATAAATCCGGTTTACCATATCCTCTCAGGAGGGTTAATGCTTGGCGCCATTTTTATGGCTACTGATATGGTAACATCGCCAATGAACCCAAAAGGTCAAATCATTTACGGAGTCGGGATTGGGTTGATAACCATCAGTATCAGAATGTTTGGCGCTTACCCTGAAGGAATTTCCTTTGCAATTTTAATTATGAATGCGGTTACACCTCTCATCAATACTTATGTGAAACCAAAACGATTTGGAGGAAATCGCTTATGAAATTTAATCAACAAAATATTGTATCTATTTTCATTTCAATGAGCGATTCATCGAATACCATTGAAAATAAACAATCTAATGAGATAAAATAAACATGGCAAAACGCGAATCTACATTTATAAATATGGTGGTTACTCTTTTGGCAGTAACTGCAATTTCAGCTACGGCACTTGGTTATGTTTATGATTTGACCAAAGACGCAATTGAAGCAGCAAAAATTAAAGCACAGGCTGAGGCAATTACAAAAGTACTTCCTCAATATGAAACGCTTGGCAACTCTTTTAAAGTTGCTGCTGAAAGTGCGGGTGACAGTCTTGAGATTTTCCCGGCATATAATGGTCAGGAATTGGTGGGAATTGCAATTAAAACCTTCACAAAAAAAGGGTTTAGCGGTTTTATTTCAATAATGGCTGGCATCGATAAATCAGGTAATTTTTCGGGTTATGAAGTTTTGGAACATGCTGAAACTCCAGGATTGGGCTCAAAAATGTCAGTTTGGTTTAATAATACAGAGAAACCAAATCAAAACATTATTGGTAAAAATCCAAAAAACACAAAATTTCAGGTTACAAAAGACGGAGGAGAAATTGATGCAATAACAGCTTCAACAATTTCATCCCGTGCTTTTTTGGATGCACTTGTACGTGCTTATACCGCATATGAAAAAAACGCTGAAAGTTCAGAGTTCAGGGTTCAGAGTTCAGAGCTTTGAGTTCAGAGTTCAGGGTTCAAAGCTTTGAGTTCAGAGTTCAGGGTTCAGAGTAAGTTTAAAGACATAAGTTATGAGTATGTTCCAAAAATTTGAAGATATTATTGCATGGCAAAAGGCTCGGGTCCTTTGTCTACTTATTAAAAAATATGCTGACAAGGAATTATTCTCCAAAGACTTTAAGCTTGTCAGCCAAATAAAAGCTTCTTCGGGTTCAGCAATGGATAATATTGCGGAAGGATTTGAACGTGGAGGAAACAAAGAATTTATTCAATTCCTTTATATTTCGAAGGGTTCAACAGGAGAAACACGTTCTCAACTTTACAGAGTTTTAGATTATGAATATATAAATAAAGAGGAATTTCAGATTGCTTATGATTTAGCAGATGAAGTTGGTAAATTGATAAGAGGATTAATAAACTATCTCAATGAAAGTGAACTTAAAGGAGATAAATTTAAAAATAAATAAAAACCAGGGAAATGAGGAATGTAATTCTAGGGATTGTGATAACAACTCTGAACACTGAACTCAAAACTCAAAACTCAAAACTATAAGGGCTATGAATCAGTGGAATAATTTTACTAAAGGATTTATAAAGGAGAACCCGGTGTTTGTGCTGGTGTTGGGAATGTGCCCAACTTTGGGAGTCACTTCTTCGGCAATAAACGGGTTGGGAATGGGTCTGGCTACGGCATTTGTTTTAATGATGTCGAATGTGGTGATTTCATTGGTGAAAAATGTAATTCCTGACAAGGTTCGGATACCTAGTTTTATTGTAATTATTGCGGCATTTGTTACAGTTGTGCAATTGATTATGCAGGCTTATGTTCCTGAACTCTATAAAAGTCTGGGGCTTTTTATTCCCCTGATCGTTGTAAACTGTATCGTACTGGGAAGAGCAGAAGCTTTTGCTTCGAAAAACAATATTGTTTCATCGGCAATTGATGGAATCGGAATTGGTCTTGGTTTCACTTTTGCACTTGTTTTACTTGGCAGTATCAGGGAGATACTGGGCAGCGGTAAAATATTCAACTTTACAATTTACCCGGAACATTATGTTACACTCATTTTTGTTTTGGCGCCGGGCGCATTTATTGTTTTGGGTTATTTAATTGCTTTAATCAGTCGTATCAAAAAAAGTTAGGAGGAGTTAAAATGAGCTATATAATTATAATCATATCGGCAGTACTTGTAAACAACATTGTATTAATGCAGTTTTTGGGAATCTGCCCGTTTTTGGGAGTTTCCAAACGCATTTCAACGGCTGTTGGAATGGCTGGCGCCGTGGCTTTTGTGATGGTTTTGGCTACAATAGTCACCTATCTCATCCAAAACTATGTACTGAATAAACTTGGACTGGCCTACCTGCAAACCATCGCCTTCATTCTTGTTATTGCAGCTTTGGTTCAATTGGTTGAAATCATCCTGAAAAAAGCCAGTCCTGCATTATACCAGGCACTTGGAATTTTTCTTCCGCTAATTACAACCAACTGTGCAATTCTTGGAGTTGCAATCCTCACAATCCAAAAAGAATTTAATTTGTTGGAAGGAGTTGTATTTGCAGTTTCAAATGCCATTGGTTTTGGTTTGGCTCTGGCAATTTTTGCAGGAATCCGTGAACACTTAGACCTTCAGAATATTCCAAAAGGATTAAAAGGAACGCCCATCGCACTTATTACCGCCGGAATTCTCGCTATGGCTTTTATGGGTTTTTCGGGGTTGGTTTAGGGAATGAGTGAATGTAAAAATGCGTGAATGAAAGAATGAATGATTGAGTGAGAATGGATTTAATTATTACAAATTCGTCTTCACAGGATTCATTAAATTCCCTCTGAAACTAACCAGTTCATTATATTTCCCCGAAATAAAACAGAGGAGTACTACTGCCGTTCATATCAATATTTTTTCTGAATTAAAAAATAATTTCTTCTTTATTTGAAGTTCCCTTTTATCAAAATAATTGAATTAGGCACTTTGTCGATAATTAGAAACCATAACTAATTTCAGATTAAAACCCTGCAATCATTAGCATTCTTGAAACCGTTGACTAAATAGGATTTGTGAGAATGAAGTTTCTTCTGACTAACTCCGGCATTTATGCCGGTGGTGGGAATAACAACTAAAAATGGACTTTAGTCCAACACATTGAGATTAGGGGCTAAAGCTTATAGAGAAACTTATTCTTAATCCCTGGCATAAATACCAGGGTTAGTCAAAAATCGCATTTTCAAACAGCCTGTAAAGTGAACGGTAGTCTCAAATCATGTCTGCTTTAGCTGACGGATTTTAAGTATCAGGGCGAAACTTGGCAATAGCCGTATTATTTGCACTATTCAAGAGTCCAATTCAATAAAATAAATTGTAATTTTGAACTGAACATGAACTAAAAAGCAACCATTTTAAAATAAAAACCATCTTACCCAATAAAAACCAAAATGAAAATTAAACTGCTTGAAAAACACAACAAAGTCATCGCATTTTTATTGTCGGTAATCGGAATTGGCGGAGCATGTACTTTTGGTGGCTGCGCCTATGGAGTGGGCCCAATAGCTCCGGAGTACGGAGTTCCTTCGGCAACTTTTAAAGTAATCGGAAAAGTTAGTTCAGTTGATGGCAGTAAAATAAAAAGTGTTCGGGTAATTCTGCAAAATGACACTGCCCACACCGATATTGATGGAAAATTCAACGTTCAGGCAAACGATTTCCCTATGGATAAAGATTTTGACATAGAATTTGATGATACAGATGGCGAATTAAATGGCGCCTTTCAATCCCTCGACACAATTGTTTCCTTTGTTGATCCTGAATTTAAAAACGGTGACGGACATTGGTATCAGGGCGAAACCTCGAAAGAATTCAATGTAAAACTGAAATCGAAAAATTGAAAGCATCCCAAATTCCAATCCGTAAAAAAATGGCTTTTGAATTATTCCGTCAATACCGGAAGAATGCACAAAAGATCCATCAACTCGATTATATTTTTTGGGAATGTACGCTTCGCTGCAATTTAAATTGTCTGCATTGTGGCAGCGATTGCAAAAAGGAATCATCAGTAAAAGACATGCCTTTTGAAGACTTTATTGCGGCAATAGACAATATCAAAGACATTGTGGAGCCAAATAAAACCATGATCGTTTTCACGGGAGGCGAACCACTTTTGCGGAAGGATCTGGAACTTTGCGGACAGCAACTTTACGATCGTGGGTTTCCATGGGGAATTGTATCGAACGGGTTACAAATGAATACTTCCAGGCTCGAATCACTGCTTAACAGCGGGATGCGATCCATTACAATCAGCCTCGATGGATTGGAAAATTCGCACAACTGGCTACGTGGAAACAAAAACAGTTTCAGAAATGCAGTAAATTCGATTTCATTGTTATCAAAAATACCTGAACTAAAATTCGATGTTGTTACTTGCGTGAATGGAGAGAATTTTGGAGAATTGAATGAAATCAAAAAATTGCTTTTATCAAACGGAGTAAAAGAGTGGCGGATTTTTACCATTTTCCCCATTGGCCGGGCAAAACAACATGAAATGCTGCAACTTTCACCCGTTCAGTTTAAACAACTTTTCGATTTTATTACTGAGGAAAGAAAAAAGGGAGAAATCAAGCTTAATTATGGCTGTGAAGGTTTTATTGGAAACTACGAAGGCGATGTGCGCGACAACCTGTTTTTTTGCAGGGCGGGTGTAAATGTTGCTTCGGTTTTAATTGATGGTTCTATTTCGGCATGTCCCAATTTACGAGACAATTTTATACAGGGAAATATTTACACCGATAGTTTTAAGGAAGTTTGGCAAACCCGTTATGAAAAATACAGAAACCGCAACTGGCTAAAAACCGGTGAATGCGAACATTGTGATATGTTTCGTTACTGCGAAGGAAACGGCTTACACCTTCGCGATGAAAAAAACGGGGAATTGCTTTTTTGCCACTACAACCGGATCTTGGAAGGTGAAAAGGATTTAGCAAATTCATAGTATAACCAATGGTTGCACCATGAATCTACCTGTACTTTTTAGATGCAATTATCAATCAATTTTTTAATCTTTCTCCAATAACAGTATTTGAAAGTTGATCATGAAACAACTTTTTAGTTTTCAAAAAACTTTTCCACTGTAGATAAAATGGGATAATTAATATGAATGAATATCCTACAATCAATTTTGTTAAATTTCTCCAAAATGCCCTTATAAAAGAAATCCGGCTTCCATCCTTTTCAGTAATTTGAATTCTCATGATCATCTTACCAAAAGTACCTCGCCATTTTGAGGACTCCATTAAAGCACAAACAATCAAATAAAAACCAATAGTAACAAGAATATCCCGAAGCAATTCAAAATCAGTCATAGCTTCTTCGTTTTCGATTGGAAATATTAAAGCAGCAAGCACAAAACCTACAAAAAAGGCAGGTGTACCTGTAATAACCTGGTCAATTAAAAATGCCCAAAAGCGTTTCCAGTTAACTCTTTTGTAATGCTGCTCTCTCCAATCAGATTCAATCGGAATTACTGTTTTTTGCGGTTTGGGTTGTGAATCAGTTTTAATTTTCTTAGGCTCAACTAACGGTATAAAGTCTTGTGTCAGAATTTCCACGTTTTCTTCTATTTCAGCTCCATTTATAAGTTGCTCGGGTTGTATAATAATTTCCCTATGTGAAATTGTGTTTGATGCAGGCTCAGCTATTTCTTCTGCAGCACTTTCCAACAGTATTGTGGCTTCCGCTTGCTTTACTTCTTCAACACTAAAATCATTTATTGCCTCATAAATATCCTCTACCACTGCCATCAATGCATCGTCCTGGCTATTCCAGAACTGTTTATTATTAATCGGTTGAAGATTTTTTGGCAGCAACGACAGTTTTTCAAATGGTGTATGTTTCCACATACAGTTACGAACCAAAATTGGTACTAAAATGGTTTTATTGTTATTGTACCTTTCCATTACTTTTTGGGTTCGCTCATAAGTTTCGTCATCGCTTATATAGTCGGAACTGATAAGTGCGAGTACAATATCGGCCTCAAATAATTTCTGCTTATATTTTGCTTTGTCCTCACCTGCCGGAATTTCAAAATCGCTGTATATTTCAACAGGAATTTTTGAATTTCGGATTGCCGGAACAAGATACTTCCTGATGGACTGGCATTCATCTTCTTCCTCCGGTGCAGCAAGAAAGTACACAATTATTTTATTTCTCTTAATAAGCTCCTGAGATTGAGATACGGTGTTCATATCAATGAAAATTAAATTTTTTATTTCGGAAACTATCTATTTTACCTAACTGACATTTTCAGCGCTCTGTTTAGCCCTTATAAAATCGACCAATTTTTCAATACCGATAGCAATCTCGGTGAATGCTTCATCGCGATTTGCATATTCGGTAACAGGTGTGGCATTGCGCGGAAGTGCCTGTAATTTGGCATACGGCAAGTTTCTCCATTCACATTTTCTTAAAACAACCGGCACAACATAAGCGCTACCCTCTTCATGGCGCTTCATTGCTGATGCCAATTCCTTGTCCCAAATAAAATCGGAAGCGTTGAAATCGACACTTATCAACAGTAAAATGATATTTGCTTTGTTTAATTCCAACATTATTGCAGCGTCCCACTCCTGACCGGCAATCAATTCCCTGTCGTTCCAGCTTTCAACTTTGCCTGATCGTTTAAGCACTTTTAAATACTTGTCAAGCTCTTTTTTCATCTCCTCATCTTCATGAGCATAAGAAACAAAAATGGAAACCTTTGGTGCAGCGATGTCATTCATAACGAAAGTTTTGAAATAGTTTTTTATAACAACTATTAACGCAATTTTTAAGGTTTTGTTTACCAGTGTTGTTTTAAGCTCCGGCACGCTGATAAAATTCCTTTGTTCAAATTGATATTATGTTTCCCTTTTTAATTAAATGATGAAAGCTCCACTTTTCATTTTTTCGGGCTTTGATTAAATGATTATGCTTTCCTTTTTCATTTTCCCGGCAATTATTACATGATGAAAGCTCCACTTTTCATTTTCTCTTTAATCATTAAATGATGATCGCGTCCTTTTTCATTTTCCAGCCTTTCATTAAATGATGATGGCTTCCTTTTTCGTCTTCACAACAATATTTAATGTAAAGGAGATTTCCCATTTGTTGTTAAGGTCTGGTTTGATGAAAAGAATTTATGTTTATTTTTAAAACACTTTTAAAATATATTAAGAGGTGTGCTTTCCACGCTTATTTGGCATGGAAGACACACCTTTTGAAAAGATAAATGAGAAATAAACACGGTATATTTATAAAGAAGTTAGTGTTCATTATAAATCAAAGATTATGAGAATTTTACTAATTACAATATTGGGGATTACATTGCTTGGGTGCAATTCTCATAGAGAAAATTCAAGTGCTGACTCATCCTTAAATAAAAAAAATGAGGCTGACATAAAAGAGTATGATTCAGGAAATGATAAATGGAACTGGAATGAGACAGTTTTACCTCCCAAGAAAAGTGAAATTAAAGGATTCAAATATAATACTGAATCGTTGTTCAAAAGTTGGGCATGGAATGATGGAAACAAAAGTGAACCTGCTTTTACAATAGACGAAACAACATTCAAAACTGATTCATCAGAATTTAAATATTCAATAAACACTGACTCGATAAGAATATTTACAAACTATGAATATGGAGACGGAATAGACAGAGGTATAATAACGAAATTAACTAAAGATTCTTTGGTTATAATTTGGAGTACTGGTGATATAGATAGATATGTACCAACAAAATAAAAAACGAAACGCTAGCATAGTACATATTGCAGGGCGGGGTTTGGTTGTACGCCAACTGCGCCCCGATAGCTATCGAGGACTCGTTTCGCAGTTCCGTGTCCTTCGGACAGGAACGTTCACCGAAATAACACTAATTTACAAGTGACCTTATTAAATTAATTATGAGAAAAATCCTTCCCGCATTAATTTTTGGAATTTTAATTTATTCTTGTTCTTCCACAAAGATTGGAAATGAAAAGACGAAATACTTTGATGAAAACAATGTAGAAACT
Source organism: Draconibacterium sp. (assembly GCA_041739985.1). GTDB lineage: Bacteria > Bacteroidota > Bacteroidia > Bacteroidales > Prolixibacteraceae > Draconibacterium. The sequence continues at coordinate 99,151 of JBGSMW010000038.1, forward strand.
AGTAAATCAAAGTTTAATCAAAATCTTTCGACAAACAAATTGTTGGAAATCCAGGGAGATTCTGTAAATCATAAAAAACTGGTTTTAAGAGAAAAACGAGGACAAATAAACAACCGGGAAGCATTGGAATCAATGCTTAAAAAAGCAATAAATCAAGAGTTGGACTCAAACAAACCAATTGTAATTATTTATTACCCGGGAAAAGACCCTTGCAACAGCAGTGGAACTACTGACAAAGAAAGAATTCAAAACTGGTATGCTCAACTTGAAGATGGCTTATTTCAAGTTGCCCAGGTAAAACCTATTTATATTTACAAGGAAAATGACGGATTGAATAAATATGACGGAATATTAGAGTGGAAAAAAGACCCTGAGGGAATAGTTGAAAGATTGTTTTTCGAACATCATTATCCGTGTTCAAGCTTTGTAACAATTTCCAAAAATGGTGATTACATATGCTATTTTGGAGAATTTGGAAAAGAATATGTTTGGGAAGCTACCCAAATTATGAATAAATAAAATGAAATAAATACAACCACAAATAAATATGGCTTTATGATGTTGGCAGTACCTTATTCTACATTTGCTGTGATTGAATTTTAATCTGGGTTATTAGCCTATTATTCTAATTTACCTAACAACATTTTAAGGTTTGGTTCTTGTTGAGTTCACTCATGCTTAATAAGTATAATGTTGTCAAACATAAAAAGACCATGCATTACCAATATCAACATCGGATTTCTTTATCTTTGTAAAAAATAAGTTATGAAAGGTGTAATAAATGTAGAATATCCGGAATCTTTAGCAAATTCATTGAGATTGAATGAAAAGGAATTTGAATCAGAAATGAAAATTAGCTCACTTGTAAAGCTGTTTGAATTAGGTAAGGTTTCATCAGGAATAGCTGCTCGTGTTTTAGGATTATCAAGGGTTGATTTCTTGGATTTGCTTTCAAAATACAATGTATCTGTTTTCGGGGCATACAATACTGATGATTTAAACGAGGACATTGTAAATGCTTAAGGTTGTATCAAATACTACTCCGATAATTTCTTTGCTAAAACTAAATCGACTTGATTTATTAAAACAACTCTATAAACAGATTTATATTCCTAATGCAGTCTTTAACGAAATAGAAGCTGGAAAGGAAAAGGGATTTTACAAAGATTTATCCAGTATTAGCTGGATTAATATTATTGAAATAAATGATAAAATATCAGTTAAGTACTTTTTGGACCTTGATTCAGGAGAAGCTGAAGCAATCGTGTTGGCAACGGAATTAAAAGCGGATTTAATTATTATTGACGAAAAACTTGGTCGATTCCATGCGAAACATGCTAATTTGAAAGTTTCCGGAACAATCGGGATTTTACTAAAAGCAAAAGCATTAGGTTTAATTGAAGAATTAAAACCTTTGTTAATTGAATTAACGGATAAAAATGTTTGGATTAGTGAGAAGTTAAAACGTGAAATTCTGGAAAAAGCGGGAGAAAAATAATTATTTGAGCTCCGTTATATAGATGGAAAAGAATTAATCAACCGTTCAAATACAACAACCAACCACCTTCAACATTCACACCCTACCCCATTCATCCCGCCATATTCAAACTGAAGTGTAACGTGTTCGACTTCAAACTCATCATGCAGTATTTTTCGGATCTTGTTGCAAATGAAACCTGTTTCTGAAATGTGCAGATCATTTTCAAGATTTAGATGGCACTCGAAATGCAAAAGTTTGTCGGTTAAATTCCATACATGAATGTGGTGCACATTTTTCAAACCTTCAATTTGCATTAACCTTGTTTTAATTTGTTGAATATCGATGTCAGCCGGCGCCATTTGCATCAGAATGGTTACCGATTCTTTCAGTAATTTCCAGGTGTGCACCAATAAATATATCCCGATCAGAATTGTAACAAGCGCATCAATCCAAACTATATTATAAAACCAAATTAAAACAGCGCCAACAATTACAGCCAGGGAAGTCAATGCATCACCCAGCAAATGCAGGTAAGCAGCTTTGATATTAATGTTTTTGTTCTTTTCGCGTTCAAGTACTAAAACTGAAATGCCATTGGCAACCAAACCGAGCAAACCGAGCCAAAACATCCATTTCGGATCAACAGGTTCGGGGTGTAAAAGCCGGTTGATTGCTTCGTAAATCAGGTAAATCGAAATAACGATCAATGCAATGGAATTAAAAAAAGCTGCAAGAATTTCGGCGCGTTTGTAGCCAAAAGTCGATTTCAGTGTAGTCGGTTTCCGGCTTAAAACCTGGGCAAGCCATGCCAAAATTACCGACACCGAATCGCTTAGATTGTGTATTGCATCCGATATAAGTGCAAGGCTGCCTGAGATGATTCCCCCAACAATTTGTGCTGCTGTAATTATTAAATTCAGAATGATTGTAAAGATCAGTTTTGTTAATGAAACCTGATTTGTATCGTGGTTATGTGCCATTCTTTTTAAATCTAAAACAATGTTTGCTATCTTTGGTTTATGATTTTTTCAACTGTGATGAAGAAACAAAATTAGAGCAAATTATGAAAGTATTTTTTTTATTGTTGGCATTTGTTTTAGGTTTTGCTAATTATTCGTTTAGCCAGTTTGGGGTTAGCTATGAAACCCGGCAGGCACTTCAGCTTTACAATGAAAATAAATTTATATCGAAAAGCGATAAAAGCACCCTTACTGAAATTGACATTGAAGGTTCGCCTTATCTGAATGATGAATTTGTAAATGGCTCGATTTATACGGTGCAAAAAGTTCAGTTTGAAGAAGTACCGTTGCGTTACAATATTTTTAACGATGAGCTTGAATTTAAAACTCCCACAGATGAAGTTCTTGCACTTGCAACACCCGACATTGTTGAAAAAGTTGTTATGGGCGATACCATTTTGGTATTTCTTTCTTATGATGAGTCAAATAAAACAAAAAACGGATATTTTGTACTTTTGGAAGAAGGAAAAGCCTCACTTTTTGTAAAACCCGGTGTAATCTATAAAAAGGCAACACCACCGGCGGCATACAAAGATCCCGAACCGGCAAAATTTCAAAAAATATCTGATGAATATTACTTAGGTTTTGACTCAGGATCGGCAATACCGGTGAATAACAAAAAAAGTCTGATTGCCGCCTTCCCTGACAATCAGGATAAAATTGAAAAGTATATCTCGAAAAATAAAATAAAAACCAATAAACCCGAGAGTTTAACCGAATTGGTGAAGTATTACAATTCATTGTAAAAATCAAAAAAACACCCCTTTTTTCTGCCCCAAAATTACTACAGCCGGTATCGTAAAAGTCGCCGGCAGTCTTTAACTTTGCTTAAATTCAATAAAACATCATTTTTATTTGTGACGGATGCAACATTGGATATTTGCATTCGTCATTCATTCAGAAATTAAAATATAAGTTGGAAACACTTTACGAAAATATTCATCAGGATATAATTGACCAGTGCAGAGAGGGAAGTCAAAAAGCTCAATTTCAGTTGTACAAATTATATTACAAACCAATGTACAGTGTTTGTATGCGAATGATGAACAACGAAACCGATGCTGAAGATGTAATGCAGGAAGCTTTTTTAAGCGCCTTTAGAAAAATTGATACCTACAAAGGTGAAGTGAGTTTTGGCGCATGGCTTAAAAAAATTGTAATTAACCGTTCATTGGATTATTTGAAAAAAAGAAAAGTGAAGTTTGAGGAGATAAACGAAAAATCAAACAAGTTTATCGACTACCAAATGGAAACTAAAGAGGTAAATATGAAGGTAATAAAGGATGCAATCCAGAAATTACCAGATGGTTACCGCGTAGTTTTAAGTTTGTATTTGATAGAAGGTTACGACCATGAAGAAATCAGCGAAATACTCGGAATCAGTAACTCAAACTCACGAACACAGTTTTTAAGGGCAAAAAACAAACTAAAAGAGATTTTAAAAGACACTGAAGTATTCTCATACAATTGAAATAAGATGAAAATGAAAGCAAAAGATAACATAGAAGAAATTATACTGAACAACCTGAAGGAGTTGAACGACTTCGAACCAAAAGAAGGGCATTTTGAAAGATTTCAGGCAAAATTGAACGTTCAGCAAAAAAAGAAAACAATCACTTTAAACGTGGTTTGGAAAGTAGCAGCAGCGGTGGTTTTTGTATTACTGGCTGTAAACCAGGCAAACATTTATCTTTCACCGGATAAACAAAATGAGGTTATAGCGGAAAGCAATAATGATTTCACACTTGCATCGGTTTCACCCGAATACAAAGAGGTTGAGTTTTATTACACAAACGCGATAAACGTTGAGTTAAACCAATGGAATTCAATGGTAGCCGATGGTTTTATTTCTAAGGTAGAACAAGACCTCCTGAATACTGAAATGGCTGAATTTGAAAAACGGTTTATTAACCTGCAAACCGACCTCAAAGCAAACCCAAATGATGAACGAGTGATAAACGCCATGCTTGAATATTACCAGGCTAAACTCGATATTATCAATATGATTGTGAGCAAATTACAGGAAGTAAATCAACAAAAAAACATAAATCGTGAAATGAACTATGACAATCCGGAAATCTAAGTATTCAGATAGTCATAGCTTACTATATCGTATTCAATTAAAAAACAATAAAAATCAATGAGATGAAAACAACATTAAAAACCACTTTATTACTGATTTTGGTCGCAGTTTTTGCAACTGCACAATCAGTTTCGGCAGTTGAGAAAACAAAAAAATACCATGAATCATGGGCGGCAAGCGGAGTAGAAACTTTAAATATTTCGAATAAGTTTGGCGAAATAAAATTCAAAAACGAAGGCGGCAGCGAAATTACAATCGACGTGCTTGTAACGGTTGAAGCATCAAGCGAAAGTAAAGCAAACGATCTTTTAGATAAAATTGACGTGGAATTTGGAAAAAACGGAAGCACAGTTATGGCTGAAACTTCGATTGAAAATAATTTCAACAGCAACCGCGAATTCAGCATCGATTATGTAATCAATGTTCCAACAAACAAAAACCTGATTGTTTCGAACAAATACGGAAATACAGTTGTAAATAAATTGAATGCCAACGGCGATTTTGATATTCAATATGGGAACATCACTGCAAATGAGTTGATTGCGCCCAACAACGGGAAAATTAACGTTGACCTTGCCTACGGAAAAGGGAATATTCAAACCACAGGCGATATCAATATCGATATAAGTTACTCGAACATAACTTTGGGAACTATAAACGATTTACAACTTGAATCGAAATATTCAACCATTGATTTTGAAAAAGGCCGGGTTATCCAAATCGATTCGAAATACGACAAATTCAGTTTCGGAAAAGTGAAATCGGTAACTGCCACAACAAAATACAGCAACCTGAAAATTGATTACCTGGCAACAAGTTTGAAAATTGAAAGTGGTTACGGCGGAGTGAAAGTAAATGAAATTGCACCTGATTTTGAGTCGGTTTCAATTACAAATTCATACGGCCAGATTTCGCTTGGGCTAAACAGTGCCAGTTACTCAGTTGATGCAACTTGCAATTATTGCGGAATTTCGTACCCTGAAGAAAGATTTAAAGGAAACCGCATGAAAGAAAATACAAGTTTCGAGTTGAAAGGTAAAGTGGGTTCAGCAAGTGGCGGAACTGTTATGATTAGGAGCCGTTACGGGGAGATAAAACTGGGAGAATAAATGACTGAAGGACTGAAGGACTGAGGGATTGAGGGATTGAGGGATTGAATACGATAAGGAAAAGAGAATACAGAAATCGGTTTACAGAAATGTGAACCGATTTTTGTTTTAGCACTTTTTCTATTTCAGCGTTGCATAAAAACCCAATTTGTACAAATCGAAAAGAAACAGGCTTGGATTGCTGCCCGACAAATTTCTTACGATAAACTGATGGCTCATTTTGTAAAATAGCCTCAAAAAAACGGGAGGTAAAAATTTGGAAATCCGATAAAAATGATTCAAAAAATTTACCTGCTGAATAAAAACCTTATCGCCTGCCAAAATCTGTTTTTCAATCAGATAAAGACTTTTAAGCGCTGTTTCAGTTTTCCCGATAAAAACCGATGCATCTTCCAATCCTGTGTGTTCAAGCGGATTATCGATATGAAATATTTTAATTCCTTCCCTGAATAAATCGTAACCCAGCAAGGTATCTTCATGCCCGTAATTTTTAATATCCTCACGAAAATGCACTTTTTCGAATACCGGTTTCTCAATCAAAAAGTTGTTTGAGGTTATGATAAAACCTTTTTTGCTGTTGCGGTTTAAGGCTGAAATTGCTTCGCGGTTTGTGCCGTAAACCCAGCGTAAATATTTTTCCGGATCGGATGGTTTTTGCTGGTTGTAAGCCGTTCCGCCACATAAAATCCGGTTAGGTCTTAAATTCTTTATATAATTTTTTAAGTAATTATTTTCTACCGGCAAGGAATCGGCATCAATAAAAAGTAAATATTGAAATTTTGATTCAAAACCCATTTTATTGCGGATTGCTGAACGGCCCAGATTAGTTTCCAATTCAACATACACAACATTTGGCTTTTCAGCAATTTGCCGGTTTTGCAACTTTATATCTATCGCCGAACCATCGTCATAAACCCGTATTTCATATTTGATTTGCAATTCATCAGCCTGCGACGAAAGCTGGGCAACCAAATCGCCAACCAAATAATTATAAACCGGAATATTTATCGAAAGCATCTTAAGTATTTACTATTTTTTAATTTACTATTTACAATTCAATGTCGCATAGTTATGACTCACAGTACTCAACAATTGATTTGACATTATATTTTTATCCTTATATAGTATTTATTAAAACAGAGAATCTGTGGCAAAAAAAAGTAAATATCCTCAATTTTGTTCAAACTTTATTTTCTGTAAATTATTTTAAATTTGACCAGCCAATTTTAAAAAAACAATGAAGCAAATCATAACAATAATATTACTATTTATTTCGGGACTTGCGTTTGGCGAAGGTTATAAAATAACTTTAACTATAAATTCTGCCCAAAATCAAAAAATAAAACTTACCAATTATTATTTGGACAACATTTATGTAAAAGATTCAATTCAGCTTGACAGCAAAGGCTCGGGCGTTTTTCAGGCTGATACTTTGCTTCCGCAGGGTCTTTACAAAATTTATCACGACGAAAACAACCACTTCGATTTTCTGCTGGGTGCCGACCAGGTTTTTTCTATTGAAAAAGAATCGTTTACCTCACCTGAAATAAAAATAAAGGATGCAACTGAAACCGATGAATTTGCCAAATATTCAAATTTTCTGAAAGAGCTGCAAAAAAAAGGAGCAGATTTGAATGAGAAAACCAAAACCGCAACTACCGATGAAAAAGCAGAGTTACAAACTGAAATGGGTAAGTTAACCGCTGAACTTCATGCTTACTGGTTTAAGATCAAGGAAAAATATCCGGATACATTTTTATCGGCATTTATGCTTGCCAACTATGTTCCCGCACCCGAAACAAGTTCATTTCCAGTCGCGGTTCAACAAAGCGATTCATTGCTTTTACTGGCCCGGTTTAATTATCAGAAAGAACATTTTTGGGATTATTTTGATTATACCGACGAACGTTATTTATATACTCCACTTTTCAAACCAAAACTTGAAACATGGTTTACAAAAGTACTTTATCAGAATTATGATTCGGTAAAACCTGCGGTTTACCAGTTTATTGAAGACGTGCGACCCAGCAAAAGGATATTTCAGTTTGCAGTTTCATGGTTTCTGAACTCAAGCATCCAAAGTAATATTATGGGGATGGATGCACTTTTTGTTGATCTGGCACGGTCATATTATTTAAGCGGACAGGCATACTGGACAAATGAGGAATCGCTAAAAAAAATCAGGGAAAATGTGATCTTTTTTGAACACAACCTGATTGGAAAAACTGCCCCCGACCTGACTCTCGAAAACATTGACGGCGAATTTGTCAACCTGCATAAAATACAATCGAAAATCACAATTTTATTGATTTACGAACCCAACTGTTCGCACTGCAAAGTATTTGTACCCCAGTTTCACGATGAAGTTTATGCAAAATATAAAGATAAAGGGCTTAAAGTTTTCGCCATTTATTCGATGGACAACAAAGAGGAATGGAACGATTTTTTGATCAAAGATAATTTGTTTGACTGGATAAATGTGTGGGACGAAAACCACATTTCGCAATTCAAAATTTTATACGATGCCCGAAAAACCCCGGTAATTTACGTTTTAGACGAAAACAAAAAAATACTTGCCAAGGGCATGAGTGTTGAACAGCTCAGCGGGTTGTTGGAAGTTTTACTAAACTGATTAGATTTTATTTCGTTTTCTCGTTAAATCCACAAGTCCGTTTATTATTGTTAACGGATGCGTTGGATTACCCGGAATATATAAATCAATTGGATATTTATTCAAAAAGCTGCGGTCAACTGCCTTACTGTCGGCGTGAATCCCACCACAGATTGCATCGGTTCCGGCTAAAACAATAATTTTAGGTTCAGGCACAGCATCGTAGCAAATCTGCAAGGGTTCGGCCATGTTTTCGGTAATGGGGCCGGTTATCACAATTCCATCGGCATGCCGTGGCGAAGCGACAAATTCAATCCCGAAACGGCTCATATCAAATTGAACATTGTTGGCTGCTCCTAATTCCCACTCACAACTGTTATCGCCGCCGGCACTAACCTGTCGTAGTTTTAACGAACGTCCAAATACCCTGTGAATTTCTTTTCGAACAGTTTCAGGATTTACTTCAATGGGGTGTTCATCGCCTTCTTTAACAATCAGGCGTTCCCGCTCATTTGTGGAAATTTTATAATCGGTTGTAAATTTTATTTTGTTGGGAAAACGCATTGCACACTCACCGCAAAAAGTACACTTTCCTAAATCGATACTTACCGGATTTACTGAAATAGCATCAACCGGACACAATTCCATCAATTCATTTTCATCCACTTTTTCAGTGCTGATTACCGGGCGTCCTCTGAAAATTCCGGGAACTTTAGCAGTTGCGGTGTCAGGAATAAATTGTTTTCCCTGGTGGTAAAGTATTTTTATATTATCGAACATAGCAGCTCTCTTTTTAATTGTTACTTTCTTTTGCAGAAATTTTCAAAATCCAAACATATTTAACTTACTTTCTTCGCCCTCTCCTTTGGAGAGGGTTGGGTGAGGCCTCATAAATCGTGACCTGAATAGGACAGGTTAAAACTCTTGTTACAAATGGGGAAGTCGGATATTTCGTTATTGCGGACAGCCAGTGCCAGCGCCAGCCAGTTGTGAAACGAAGGGTCCTTAATTTTGTAAAGCGAAAGTTCTCCTTTTTCATCGGTAATTGCACAATGACAAATTTCTCCGCGCCAACCTTCAACAAGTGAGAGTGTGAAAGCATTGGGTTTTGGGTTGCCCTGCTTTAATGCTTCAGCTCTGAAATCAGGAACATTCGAAATCAGTTTTCTTACATATCCCATCGACTGTTTTACTTCATGTTTCCGAATTTGAACCCTTGAAAATACATCGCCGTGGTGTTTCATTACAGGTTCATGGTCCAACTCATAATAAAGTGCATACGGGTGCGAAGTGCGAATATCGCGGTTCAGGTTGCTCATTCGTGCTGACATTCCCACTGCTCCGACAGACAAAACATCTTCATAGGAAACAACTCCTGTCCGTTCAAATCGCGAAAGTGCGCTTGGCAGAAGAAAAAGCTGTTCATTCATTTCATCAAAATCAGGTTCGAAAATATCCAGAACTTCGGCTAATCGTTTTGCTAATTCAGGTGTAAATGGAAACTTATTCCACCCCGGGCGAATAAGCCCTTTCGAAAGACGGTTCCCACCCCATTCCTGCATAAAATTGACGAGTGGTGTGCGTAACCTACCAAAAACAGCGCTTCCCAACTGGTAAGCAATATCGGTACAAACCGCACTCAAATCGCCTGTGTGTATTGCCATGCGTTCCATTTCGAGTGCTATGGTGCGGGCAAATTCAATATCACGGTCAACCCGCACGCCGCACAAACTTTCCCAAACCTGAGAAAAGGCTGTGGTGTGCCCAACAACTGTGTCTCCGGTTATCGATTCGGCAAGAGTTGTAAGCTGCGATAACTTTTTCTTTTCAATGAACTGACGTTCAATGCCCCTGTGTTGAAAACCCAACTGTATTTCGAGATGCAGAATTTGCTCCCCATTACAAATAAACCGAAAATGACCGGGTTCAATTACTCCTGCATGGATTGGCCCAACTCCAACTTCGTGCAGTTCCACGCTATCGATTGAAAAAAACGGATAATTTGCAATGGTTTTCGACAGGTCAGCACGGTTTTGCGAAAACCGGACAGGTTTTAACCACGGATGATTGGTATAAGCTAAACCAAAATTCTCATGTATTTCCCGTTCAAATTTTTCAAAATTCAGGTTAATAGCCGAAAAAGAATCAAGGTTATCGGTAGTTTTCACCCAACTCGATGAAATGAAAATTTCATGTAAAATATCATCGGCAATGCAGCAAATAAGTTGCAACCCAATTTTGTTTTGATAACCGAAATAATTGACACAATGCCTCGCTGGCGTATCGTTCAAAAAACCAATATTCAAACTAAGAAACTCATTATAACTTAGTTCAGGAATTTCTGACAACAATACTGTTTGATTATTTTTTATACTCAGATAATTCATTTCTCACTAATTTGGTAACATCATTACACTTTCTTTGATTAACTCCACAAATTCAGCCGGAGGATTTAATCCCAGGTAAACTGCCAAAGCTAGCAGTGCAAACTGGGATGCAGATTCCCATGGGCTGATTTTAGAGACGTTGGCATCGTCGAACATTACCGGAGGGATAAAAAGTATTTTAAAAATATTTTTTCCGAATGCCCAGATAATCATGGTAAGCAAGAGTAAAACGGCAATTAACAGAACTATTTGATTGCTTTCGAACATCGACCTGAAAATCAGAAATTCACTTACAAAAAGCCCTGATGGCGGCATTGCAGTAGCACTAATAAAACCAAGCAAAAGAACCATTGCTCCGGTGGTGTTATATTTAAAATAGTTGCCTACCTCATAAATACTTTTACTTTGATACACCCTGTATAACTGGGTAAACTGGAAGAAAAGGCTCGATTTTACAAAGGCGTGCAAAATAATATGAAGGATTGCAGCATAATAACCAATTCCGCCGGCAGCAACACCCAACATTACCAGTCCCATGTGTTCGATACTTGAATAGGCCATCATTCTTTTCAGGTTTTTTACTTTTACCATATACACGGTGGCTACAAAAACCGAAAGGAAAGCTGCAATGCCAATGACAAGGTTTGCCCAATGATGCAGCGGTGTGTTGGCAATTACAATATAAAACCTGAAAATTCCTACAAAACCGAGGTTCATCAAAACACTGGAAAGTAATGCACCCGCAGGAGCCGGAGCTTTATCTTTTGCATCGATTCCAGCAGTAAACATGGGAACTAAACCTAATTTGGCAGTAAAACCTGTAAAAATAAAGATAAATGACAGCCTTAACCAAAAAGGATTTAAGTGGCTGCTGTTTGCCAGCAGATTTTTAAATGATAACTCATCGGAACTTGCATTTCCGAGTGAAAGGCTTAAAAATAAAATGCCAATAAAAACAAAAGTTATGCTAATGGCACAAATGAAAACATATTTCCATGTTCCTTCGAGTGCAAGTTTATTGCGGTGATGGTAAATCAATGCAGACGCACTCAAAGTTGTAATTTCAGTAAAAATCCAGATTACAGCAATGTGATTTGCCAAATATCCGGCACTTATTGCAGTTAATAGTAAAACAACAGCCGCGTAATAAATCCCTCTTGACTGTGCCGGGGCCGGCTGGTCTTCGAGATAAATATGGCTATGAAAAAAAGCCGGAACAGCAATAATTCCCAAAGTAAGTAAAAGCAAAATTGCCAGCGAATCATAGGTAAAGTAAATTAACTCCGTTGAATGAAAATTCAAATATGCATATACGGTAAGTGAACCTTGAAGCACCAGAAAAAGTCCAACTAAAACTAAGGCAACCATTTTATTCCTGTTCAGAAATAAAAGAAATGAAATTAAAAAAGCCGCTATTAAATATATTCCAATCATGATTCTGTTTTTTATTTCTGATTAGTGGTCTCTTAAACTGCTCAACTGGTCAACATCAATATCTTTGAACACATCGCCAATCTTATTCAGAAAAATTCCGAGTATGAGCACACTGGCAAAAATATCCAGCATTATTCCAAGGTTCACCAACATGGGCATTTCATTACCAACTGCAAGCGACAGGACAAAAACACCATTTTCAATAATTAAATAGCCGATTACATGGGTAATAATTTTGCGCCGGGTGGCAATAAAATATAAACCTGTAAAAAGCGAGGAAAGCGCCACAACAAAAAATATTTTATCAAGATTTGGATCTTCTACCCCATTGGCAAGCAAAATGGTTATAACCACGATAAATGTGATAATTATGAGTGACACAAAATTGGGCAGAAAAGGCTCTGACTCGCGGGTTATATTGTTTCGTTTCAGTACATAAGCCATAAACAGGGGTACCGCAACCGATTTAAAGACAATAGTTTCGAGCAGTATAAGCGCTAGATTTACCGGATTGATTTCACTAAGCTGCAGAAAAACAACAACAAAAAGCAGTACTCCCTGAAAAGCAAGTACTTTAAGATAAGTCATTATTCTATTGGCAATGGCCACATAAAACAAGCTGATCAAAAATGTTATAAGCAATACGTCTATCATTTTGTTTTTATTTATTCCTGGTTAAACAAATTTTCCTAAAATGAGCAGGGCGCCAAAAAATATCAGTAAGCTAACCGAGGTTAGCACAAATATAAACTGGGCATTGTGGCTCATCCTGAACCGCGCCATAAACGATTCAATCAATCCTACACCGGTAGCCAAAACTACCTGAATAACAAAAAACATAGGAATTGCAAACTGGTAAGGGAAAAGTCCGATAAAAAGGTTAACCACCAAAGCACCATAAATGGCAAATTTCAGGTAACCGGCAGTGAGTATTAAACCAAGGTCGAATCCGCTGTTATCCAAAATCATTACTTCGTGAACCATCGTTAATTCGAGGTGGGTTTTGGGATCGTCGATAGGCATGCGGCTGTTTTCCACCATAGCCACCATCATCAGAACGAAAGTTCCCAGAATACCAAGTGCATAAGTAATGTACGAACCAATGTGCAGCGCTGCAAACATTTCATGAAAAGAAGTGAAGCCGGTAAGCAATGCAAGCGAACCCATTAAAATAAAAAAGGCAGGTTCGGCGAACATTGAGTATAATGCTTCGCGACTGGCGCCCATTCCTTCAAAACTGCTTCCGGTGTCGAGAGCCGAAATAATGCTGAAAAATTTACCCAGCGCAAGCACATAAGCAAAAAATATAAAATCGCCGTTGAAACTTATCAGCCCCTTCGATTGCCCAAAGGGTACAACCAACATGGCCATAACCACCGATGCAAAATAAACTGTGGGTGCAATTTGAAAAACAAAACTTGTAGTTTCACTGTAAACCGCCCCTTTTTTAAAGAGCCTTGCCACATCTTTCAGGGGCTGAAAAATTCCCGGTCCTTTTCGACCCGAAGCCATACTTTTTACACGGATTATAATTCCGGTAAAAAACATACTTGCGATGATTATTAAAATTAAACTTAACATATTACAGTTGTTTAATGAATTCGATAAATGCCATAATTTGTTCGTAAAAAATTGGAACAATGGCAATTAATGTAATAAAGATAATTCCGTAGGCAATATAAAATTGCAATTTTCCATTTTGAAGAAACACAAACTTACCTAAAAGCCATTTGTACCCTGAAACAGGAATATCTACTAAATATTTTTCAATCCTGTCGTGAATATGAGTTTCATAAGCGCTTTCTGAAGGAAAAATCCCCTCTGGTTCTTTTTGGTTTTTCGAGGACAGTAAGAAAGGCTTGAATAATTTACTGTAAGTCCGCACAAAAGAACTGGCAGTATATTGTAGTTTTTCAGTTGGGGCAACATACGCGCAACCCCAGGTTGGTCCGGTTGTGCTGATCTTATTTGTCTGCAAAATTCTTCGAAGTCCAAAAACAACCCCAATAATGATAATGAACCCCCAAACCGCAAAAGAAACAGGTTGAAGTGTTTCGTGAATCTTAATCTGGAAATCAAGACTTGTTCCTTGTGGCACAGTTACCAGCAAATGAACAGGTTGAGAAAGCACTTGGATGAAAAACTGCGGAAACACGCCAATAATTACAATGAAAAATGCGATAATATAAAGTGGCAGCAGTTGCAGAAATGGTACTTCCTTCACTTCGTGATGAAAAGTTTGACGGGGCGAACCCAAAAATACGATACCAAAAGCTTTGGTAAAACAGAGCATTGCAAGGCCGCCAATTAATACCAATGCTAAAACAGAAAAAATAATTGCCATCAACTGTCCCAGCAAAGAACCTTTCATCCAAACGTAAAACCCGCTGTAAATCAGAAATTCAGAAATAAACCCATTAAAAGGCGGAATACCTGAAATAGCAATTGCAGCAATCAAAAAGAGCAAGGCTGTCTGCGGCATCTTTTTAATTAAACCTCCTAAATGTTCGATGGACATAGTATGTGTTGCCTGATAAACATTTCCGGCAGTAAAAAACAGCAACGATTTGAAAAGGGCGTGATTCCAAACGTGTAACAAGCCGCCGGCAAAACCAAGTGAAGCAAGCATATAATTATTCGTTCCCAATCCGATGCAACCCACACCAATTCCCATCCCGATAATTCCAATATTTTCGATGCTGTGGTAGGCAAGTAACCTCTTTAAGTTATGTTGAACAATGGCTAGCATTACGCCATACAATCCTGAAATGATGGAGAAAACAAGAATTATGAGGCCAATAGTATAATAATCGGCTTTGATAAGGGATATCATCCTGACTATTCCAAAAATCCCGATTTTAATCATCACTCCCGACATTATACCCGAAACATGCGACGGAGCGGCAGGATGTGCGTATGGCAACCAGGTATGAAAAGGAACAAACCCTGCCTTTATGGCAAACCCGATAAAAAAAGTAAGAAAAAGTAAAAGGCCGGCTGCACTTGTATTTTGGCTGGTGTAGCTGGTAATGGCCTGAAAATCATAACTACCCGTTTTAATGGCAACCCAAATAAAGCCAAACATGAGGATTATTATTGAAACATGCGATTGTATCAGGTAATTGATACCAGCGTTGAGTGTTGCCATTTTTTCGTGTTCGAAAATAACAGCAACAAAAGCCGAAAGTGCCATCATTTCCCAGGCAATTAAAAAAACAATGCTGTTTTGTACAATACAAAGTGTGATTAAGGCAGAATAAAGCAACATGAAAGCAACTGAATGCAGGGTAATATTGTTTTTTTGCTCCCTGTAAGTCTTCATATAGAAAAGTGCGTAGAATGTGCCCGTGATAAAAATAAAGTTGATAATAAGGATAAACCAGGCAGATATGGCATCAACCATAATCCTGACATCACCGGTTACCAGACTGCCCTTCAGGTTTAGTTCCAATGATTGTCCTGAAAGAACAGAAAGTGCGCCAGAGGTTGAAATAACAGCGTTTAAAACAATTCCGGAAAACACAACTAATCCCTTCCACTTTACATTGATAAAGGGAAGAAAAACAAGTGTGATTGCGGTAATTGCCAAAAACACGTTTATCTGGTTCATTTTAAAACATTTAATACTGTAAGTACGAAAATTGATACCATAAAAATAATACCGTACCAAACATACGACTGAATTCTTCCGTTTTGAATAAATCTAAAATAATTAACCGCGTAAACCAGTTGATGAGTGATGAAACTAAAAATGCGGGTTTCAAAAAAATCGAGATAGTTCGATTGATATTTTCTTGGTTTTGGAAAGATTTCTCCTTTTTCAAGTTCATTGTATTTCTTTTCCTCGTAAACAACAAATGAAAACATTTTACCCACCGTTTTTGAATATGATTTGCCCGTGTATTGCATCCTGCTATTTGGTGCAACATAACCGCAACCCCATGTTGGCCCGGTTTCAGTTTTAAGTTTGGCCGTAAACCTTGAACGTATAATCCAAATTATTACAATTACCACAACAAAAAGCAGTGAATATAAATTGACATTGGCAAGGGTAGCTGAGTAACCTGTCCAATTTAAATTTTCAGGTATTCCTCCGAAAACAGTAAAAATTTGAAGTACGTTCCCAACCATATTCAGGTAAAACTGCGGGTAAAACGCAATGCTCAACATTAATAAAACAATCAGGTATTGAGGTACAAGCATGATTTGCGACACTTCAGTTGGCTTGTGTTTTAGGATCGTTCTTTCAGTTCCAAGGAAAATCATCCCAAAAGTTTTGGTAAAGGTTAAAACCGAAATTCCTCCAATAATACTAAGCCCGGCCATTGAAATAACCAACAGGCTGATTTCGCTGATATTGCCGGTTTTAAGACCTTCGAGAAAACCAACGTATAAAATAAATTCAGAAACAAATCCGTTAAACGGGGGAATACCACCAATTGCCACCGAACCAATGAGAAAAAGCCCGGCAGTAGCGGGCATTTTTTTTATGAGGCCACCCAATTTGTTCATGTCGCGCGTGTGTGTTTGCTGGTAAACTGAACCAGCGGAAAAAAACAACAACGATTTAAAAAGCGAGTGGTTTAACACATGCAACAAAGCTCCTCCAAATCCCAGATAATAAAGCAGGGTTGAGCCATTTCCCATTCCCATTAATCCAAGTCCGATTCCCATGCCCACAATTCCTATATTTTCGATGGTGCAATAGGCCAGCATTTGCTTAAAATCCCGGTGAATCGCGGCATTCAGAATTCCGTAAAAACCTGTCACCAAAGAAATTGTCAGCACGATTTCACCCAAAAGCAGAAAATCGGCTTTCAAAAATGATATAACCCTGAAAATTCCGTAAATACCCAATTTCACAATTACACCCGACATAACTCCTGAAACGTGCGATGGCGCTGCGGGGTGTGCATGAGGTAACCAGGTGTGCAGCGGGACAAATCCGGCTTTTATACCAAATCCTATGAAGAATATCAGGAACAACCAGATATTGCTGTTAGCGCCAAAAAAGGTTTCAAAAGCGCTGAAACTAAAAGATCCTGTTTCAGCATAAACCCATATAAACCCTACTGTTAAAAGTGTTACGCTAATGTGCATCTGTACCAGATAATTAATACCCGCTTTTAGAGTTTTGGGTTTTTGATGGTCGAAAATCACAAGCAACATGGATGATAACGACATTACCTCCCAGGCAACAAGAAATACAAGACTGTGTTGCAGCATACAAACCCAAACCATCGAAAGGTGAAAGATGACAAACAGTATCCAGTGAAGTGTTAGTTTTTGAGGCGTATTATCGTACTTTTTCAAATAATCAATACCATAAATCGCACCTGTAATGGAAGTAAAGTTAATGATTAGGATAAACCACGCAGAGAGCGGGTCAATTTGAAGTAATATATTGCCCCAGTAACTGCTTCCATTCAAAAAAAACAAAAAAGGTTCGCCCCCCAAAGCAGCAATGGATGGAATGGTGGACACAATTGAGTTAAGGATTACCGTTGCTGCTGCCAGAAAGGGCCTGGCTTTTACCGGTAAAAAAAATAACCCAAGAATACCTAAAAATGTAAAACCAAGAAAGAGATTAATGATTGATCCTGAAACTTCCATATTTTCCCGAAAGTTTAAATGTAAATTTCGTGCAAAAGAACATATTAAATAAAAACATTGTTCAAAAGTACGCTATTTAGTAAAAGCGGAAGATTAAAAAGTTAGATATAATTAATACGAACAATTTTACCAGGGTACAAATGAAATCTTACTTGTAACAATTCCTTCACCGCTGTTGAAACGGATAAAATACACACCCGGAATATTCCCTGTTAAATCAATATCAACTTTTTTATCATTGATCTTTGTGATTTTTGTTTTGATTTCCTGACCTAAGATATTGAAAACCAAAATTTTATTTTCGGGAATTTCACTACCTGACTCAACTGTAAACTTCGAATTTGACGGATTTGGAAATACTCTTATCTCCAGTGGATTTTCCACTATTGGTGTGTCGGTGCCAAAGTCGTCAATATTACAAGCCACAATTTCAAATATATTGGCCATACTTTTTCCGGTTTTCTCTTTAAAATCCAACCATTCACCATTTTGTTTAAATAAAAAAGTGTTGATATCCGTTGTTGCGCGCACCGACTGGTAAACAACAAAAGAATCAAGTGGCTGAATATTTATAAGTTCAAAACCGATAAAGAAGTCGTCTTTGGGTTCAACAGGTTCATTGAATCCGATAAAATTCATGGCATCCTCAGCAAGAACTGCGGTTTTTTCCAACTGTGAATAAATCAGTTTTTCAGGAAATTTATTGCCGGTATAAATCTTTATAAGAATTTCACTTTCGCTGCTTTTAAGGATGTTTTTAAGCTTACCCACTCCAATAGAGACTCCCGAAAGTATCTCATTGCCTTCTATTGAAAAACTTTCCATAAATTCGGTTATCCCTAAATTGTTGCTGCCGCCCCAATATCCCGAAAAACCATTCGCCTCTGTAATTGGAACAATTTCATATTTATCCTTATTCGTTAAATTTGAAAACGCTGCACAAAGGTTTTCGTCTTCATTAAACTGCGCTCCGTTTAAAACTTGAGCACCTGTTTTTAATGGATCGAGCCAGTATTTTAACTGCTTTGTTGAATCAGATCTATGATCCCAGGCATTTGAAAATCTTTCGAAATAATCATAAACAGGATTACTACATGTAGCTTCCCCTCCTGTGAGAGTACCAATTACGTTTTTATCAGTATCAAACAAAGCGCCACCCGATGAACCTGACTCAGTAGTGCCAAACTCCCATCTATTTATCCTAAGAAATCCTTTGGAAATATAATCTTTATCAACACTATTGGGTTCTCCAAAACTTGAAATCACAGGGGGATTATTGTCTATTGATATTTTTTTGATATCACCCTGTGGATGATGAATGCTTACAGTGGAAGCTGGAATGTCTGACGAGCGGTTCCATCCGGCATAATATGGACGGTAATCAGGCGGTGGAATAAGACTCAATTCAACAAGTGCAAAATCAAGGCTGTCAGATTGCGCTTTCATTTTTGCACCGGAAACAGAATTGGAGGGATCGCCATCAAGTGGAGCACAAAACGGACTTTCATAGTTAAAAGTATAAACCGTTTCTTCAGGATATTCAACGCTGTCATAGCAATGTGCTGCCGACAATATATATGGCCTTTGGTTTCCGGCAGTATTATTTATCAACACACCCGAACAAATTCTTTTCCCTTTAACAATCAACCGGCAAACCGAATTTTTTACTTCATTCCAATCTTCCCATTCATCACAATTTATATTGACGTTGCATAAACCAGCAATTTTACCAAGTGGCCGCCTATCGCCCGATTTTAAAATCCCTATATAATCATGGTTTACGTTAACTATCTTAAAACATTTTTCTTTCGAATATTTTTCAGGGACTTCAAGCTGAACCGTAATTTCATCACCCAAAACCGGCGAAACAGCAAATTTACCCGATGGCTTGTTGTTGAATTGGGTAAAAGCTCCCAAAACATGGTTTTCATTTTCGTTAAAAACAAAAAGCCTTGCATTTTCAGGTATTTTGAATTCATCGAAAATCAAATTAAGAGATTTTGCCCCTCGTGAACGAATGGTAAGCTTCCAGATGTAAAAACCATTTTCACCCTGTAACCACTCTCCTGAATTATCAGGGCTTAAATCAACATCAAAAGGATATGCAAACTGAAAAGGTTTTAACAATTTCTCATGATCCTGTTCATCTGCATCAAACTCTGAAGTAAGCAAATTTTGAATAGGAGGCATTTCAACTACCTTTGTTCCCGAACTTTTTAAAACTGTAGTTTTCATTGGAATTCCTCCTTGAGAAATTTGAGCATTACAAATTTCAGGAAACAGAAGACCGAAGGTCCAAACCAAAATTAAAAAGAGATAAATTTTCATTTGCACATATTCAATAAAAAACAAAAATAGATTTTAAAATTGTTTATCCAATTGGTTTGTTTGGTATTCAACTCAACAAAAAATAAATTTGGGTGTTTATAGATTATAATTTAAATTGACAAAAATTATTCATCCTTAAAAAAAAGAATTATGCTAAACAAAAGAATTTTTCCAATTTCATTGCTTGTATTTCTTTTTGCTGCAATGTTTACTACAGCTACCGAAAATCCGGTAAAAGCTAAAGCAATTGATATGCCCGATGACGTAAAAGCAGTTATCGAAAAATCGTGTTTTGGTTGCCACAACACCGATTCAAAGAACGACAAAGCCAAAGACAAACTCGATTTGAAAACTTTAGGCGATTTGGATAAACCAAAAATGATACATGCTTTAAAAGAAATAAGCGAGGTTGTTGAAGAAAATGATATGCCACCGGCAAAATTCCTTGAAAAATTTCCAGATAAAAAACTTACCGATGACGAAAAAAAGACATTAATGAATTGGGCTGACAGTCAGGCAAAATCGTTAATGAAATAAAATGTTTTAACACAGTTTTATAAATACCTTAAAAATCCTTCAACTGAAGGATTTTTTTATTTTCATCAATATAATTTAAATTAGCGTCAACAATTACAATTCTAAACTTTTATAAATTATGCGTTTACTTTTTAAAATTGCACTAATTACAATAATTATATTTTTTGTTGTAATTCAATTTTTTCAACCGGAAAAAAATCAAAGTACCGATTCAGATAACATCATTTTAAAGCACGAGCAATTACCTCAAAATGTTCAGCAAATCCTTCAAAATGCCTGCTTCGACTGCCATACAAATAATTCCAATTATTTATGGTATCACAAAATTGTACCCGTTTCATGGATGATTAACAAACATATTGTTGAGGGAAAAGATGAGTTGAATTTTTCGGAATGGGGAAAAATGGACAATTATGATAAAATAGGTGCTTTGGAGGATATAAGACAGGAACTGGAACAAAAGACAATGCCTATCAAACAATATGTCTGGATGCACAAAGAAGCTAAACTCACTGATGAAGACAGGGCTGCCGTTATTGCCTGGATCGACAAAAAAACCAGCGAAATCGTAAAATCTTCCAACGAATAATGAAAGTACTTGTAATGTTTGTTGATGAGTTCAAATATCAACCGGCACAAAAAAACCTTGACTCAGCCGAAGAAATTACAAGTAGCGCTTCATTTAAAAATTCAATTCTCGCATTTATTCAGGTTGAAGAGAGCGACGAAGAAAATGACCTGAAAAGTCGTGAAAAAAAACTCGTCAACCATTTAAAATGGACCGCCCGAAAAAACAATTGCAACAGCGTGATTCTGCATTCATTTGCCCATTTAAGTGAATCTAAAGCATCTGTTGAATTCACCAAAGAACTTTTTGATTTAGCGGAAAAACGACTTCAAAATGCAGGTTTCGAAACCTCGCAAACACCATTTGGCTATTTTCTCGACCTCGAAATAAAAGCGCCGGGATATTCACTGGCAAGAATTTGGGCAACGCTTTAAGAGTTTAAAGTTCAGAGTTCAAAGTTCAAAGTTTAATCCCGATAGTTATCGGGACAAAGTTTAAAGTTTGGAGTTTTGTTAGAGTTGATTATTTTTCATTCATTCATTCATTCATTCATTCTTTCTTTTTCGCATTCACGCATTTTTTGACATTTTCGCATTCACGCATTCTTCTCATTCTTTCGGCTATCTTTGCACTCTAAAATTACTGTGCATGAAATTCGAAGAGTATTCCATTTCGTTTGAGCTTAAAAAGAATCTTGAGAAACAAGGTTTCAGGCGGCCAACTGATATACAGTTTAAAGCAATTCCGCCCATTTTAAAAGGTGAAGACGTTTTGGCAATAGCACAAACAGGAACAGGAAAAACGGGTGCTTTTGCCATTCCCGTTATCCACAAAATTCAAACTGCTAAAAAAACAAAGCGAACCAATAATATTCAATGTCTGATTATGGTTCCTACACACGAACTGGCTCAACAAATAACAGAGGTTTTTACAGCTCTTGCCAAAAATACTGGTGTTAAAACCATTGGGATTTTTGGTGGAGTTGATCAGGCTCCACAAATTGCAGCGCTTGAAAACGGAATTGATATTTTGGTTGCCACACCGGGTCGCATGTTCGATTTGGTTAGCCAGGGACATTTAAAATTGCATGGCATCGAAATACTAATCCTCGACGAAGCCGACCATATGCTCGATCTTGGTTTTATAAGAGACATTAACGATTTGATGCGCCATCTGCCTGCAAAACGACAAACGCTGTTTTTCTCGGCAACCATCAACCCGAAAATTAAAAAGCTGGCTTACTCACTGGTGAGTAAGCCAATTCGAATCCAGATCTCGCCAAAAAACCCTGTGGCAAAAAACATCGAACATTCAGTGGCTTTTGTTGAGATGGATGATAAACGGGCTTTTCTTGAAAGGCTGATTGATGAAAACCCGGAAGCAAAAGTATTGGTGTTTGTACGCACAAAAGTACGTGCCGAACGAGTAAAAAAAGCGATGGAACGCGTTCAGATAATAAGTGATACAATCCACAGCGATAAAGAGCAAAACGAACGCACCGCTACAATGGACCGATTTAAAACAGGTGAGGTGAAACTACTCATAGCCACCGATATCAGCGCGCGTGGTATTGATATTCCAAGTGTTGATTTTGTTGTGAATTACGACTTGCCTGAAGTTCCTGAAAACTACGTTCACAGGGTTGGGAGGACAGGCCGCGGCACAAAAAAGGGCCAGGCAGTTTCGTTTTGCAGCAGCGAGGAAAAAGATATTTTAGCCGAA
>JBGSMW010000041.1:0-67663 GCA_041739985.1 Draconibacterium sp.
GCTGCACTCAAAGAATTAAAAATGCTTACCGAAGGTTATTCCGACAACCTTGAGGAGCTAAACAAAACCATAGCGGAATCAAATACGCTTACGCTCCAACAAAAAATACTCAGAAAAGAGGAAACCCAAGAACTGATTGAACATATCGAATGGGAAATCGAACGTCAAAAAGTTGAACAGGATGGCCTTCGGCAACGATACGCTAAAGCTACATTGTGGCAAAAAACTATGAATATTTTTAAGGCTGGCGGAAATCCTTATCTGGCCAACGCATTTGATATAATAGATGCCACTAAAAATGGACAGGAAGCAGCCGCTTCAATGCAGGATGGTCTTGACGATTTGAATGCAACTATGATCCAAACCAAAAAAACCGCCAAAGAATTATACGCATTGGTTAATTCTGAAAGCGAAGGCGATAAAATTGGTTCCGAATCATTAGTGATGATGAATGAAAAACTGAACAAATACAAAATTGCCCTTGACAATGCAATATTTGGCAGCAAAGATTATATCCGGATAAAAGAAAAAATGAATGCAGTTGAAGCAAAAATGCAAAAACCTGTCTGGACTTCTGATGATAAAATCAAAAACCGTATCGAACTCCTTGAAGCCTCTTTTAACAAAGAACAGGCAATCATCCGTCAAAGATATCTCGAAGGTCAGAAAGCTAATGCTGTAAATAAAATGAGCGAAGATGAGTACAATGACGAAATGCTTCAATCTGAACTGAAATTCCTCGCCGATAAACTCAAAATATACAATTTCGGAACCAAAGAATACCAGGAAGCGGTCAATAAAGCACTTGAACTGCAAGTGGCAGTTGATATCAAACTCCGCGATCTGCAACTCCAGGCAGAAAACGAATTGGCAGAAGCTAAAATTGAAAACTTCCGTGATGAATTTCAACGCCAGGAGGAAGTTGAAAAACAACGCTGGTTTGCAGAAAAACAGGCACTCGAAAAAAGACTAAATGACAAAGCCAGCCTTAACGAAAAAGAACAGGCCATTAACGATGCCATTAACGCTCAGATTGAAGAAAAGGAAAAAACACATCAGCAAAAAATGCGCGACCTGGGAACAGGGAAAAGTATTGCCGAAAAAGAACAACTCGTTACTGCTGCAACTCCATTCGATACACAGTTTTCCGAACTGGACGAAATGCAAAAAATGTTCGATGCAAAAACCGCGCTTATCGAAGCTCAATATGCAAATGAAAAGGAACTCGCTGCCGGAAATAACGCTTTCCTTCTGGCTGCTGAAAAAAACCACAACAATGCATTAATTCAATTAAAACTCGATTTGATTGATGCTGAATTCCTTCAAAAAGAACAAAGAATTGCAGCCGGGCAGGAATTTATTACAGCCCTCTCCGGAATGGTCGATCAGGAAACAGCCCTCGGTAAAGCTTTATTCTTATTTAACCAGGGATTAGCTATTGCAGAAATTTGGATGAACGTTGCCAAAGCAAATGCAAAAGTTACTGCACTTACACCAATGCCCGCTGCACTTCCTTTTATTGCAATGAACACAGCTGTAGGCGTTGCTCAAACTGCCCTTGCTTTATCTCAGGTTGTCAAATCATTCCAATCACCCAGTTCAAACAGTTATTCCGAAGGTGGACCAACGCCCCCGGGAGGAAAAAACGAACCCGCAGGTATCGTTCACAAAGGCGAATATGTCATTTCTCAAGACATGCTTGCAAACCCACAGGTTCAATATATTGCACAAGCCCTCGAAAAAATGCGCCAACGTAAAGTTTCCCTGAGCAGCGCAGCTATTCCACTTTTATCTACAGGCGGATTTTCAACAACAAATAAAAATACATCATCATCAAATTCATTGTTTGGCGATAACTCAAAATCAATTCAACAACAATCTGAAATTAACCAGGAACTCGCAAGAGCCATCAATGCATTTATGGTTTACAGGCCTACTGTTGCAGTAGAAACCATCGAACGAGAACGCGAAAAATATATACGAATCAAACAAACAAGCGGATTATGAGCATCACTATCTCAGATATAGAAAACACAAGCACCCATCTCAGCGGCAATATCATTCAGATAAAAGCAACAACAAGCGGAATACCTACCGGAGCTTCAGAATACAGGATCCTGCTTAAAATTATCAGTGTCGACAATGTACTTATGGGCTCCCCGTTTATCGATAGTATTGAACCCGATTCAGATGGCGTTGCCGTTTTTGATATTTCAGGACTGATGGATCAGGATATAGAAAAAGACTTTCACTGGCCCATTCCAGGCATTTATGATGGTAAATGGAAAGGCTACACAAATCTTGTTTATGACGTTCAATTGGTTCCCGGAGAAATTTATATTGATGAACAAAACCTGCTGGTGGAAAACTGGCAGTCCACTTTCGGTACTGTTTTTATTGTCAAAGGAAAATTGAATCAGCCGGTACTTGCAATGATCAATGATGCAAACGTATCCTGGTTTGATTATTACTGCGTTGCTGGCCGGTGGTTCACCTACCAGCCGCACACCCAATATGTAGGGCCGTACCAACCCGTTAAGCTTTGGTGGAAACCTCCGCAAACAGGGCTTTCTTTTACATTACAAGCAAGGGGATATTATTCCGATGGCAGCGTAAAATTCTTTACAGATTTTCCGACAATGTGGTATGATGTAATGTTCGAATTTGATCTGCATCCCGAGGGCCTGGGGTTTCAACCTGTTATAAATGATACAAAACTGCTCTATTACGAGATATGGATGACAGGATCCCCAAATGTTGAAAAACGCACATTTATCATCGACTGGGTCTATCACGAAGAAACATTTTACCTGCTTGCCGACAACCAAATAGGAGGAATTGACTGCATTTCACTTACCGGAGCAGCTATTTACAGCCCTACAGCTGAAAGAAAAATATCAGTGAAACCTCTGCAAAAAGGCATGGGCGTAAAACAACGCACAAAACTTGTTTCCGGTAGCAAAAAAAACCGCCAATGGAAAATCAATTCAGGGTATAAAAGCAAAGCTGAAATGACCGCCCTCGATATCCTTCTGGATACTCCAAACGCCTGGCTACTGGTACCACCTGCTGGTGGTTCTGATTTTATTGCACAATACACTGTCGTTCCGGTAATAATTACAAACACTGAACTGCAATTAACCAACTCCATGAATGATCAGGAAAGTATTGAAATCGAAATAACAGAAGCTTACTAATATGTTGGGATATTACATAAACAATAAGCCCCTGGCGCTAAGCCCGGACACTTCGGTAAAAATCATTTATTATAACCCTGCCTGTTATTTTGACGAAATCCCCGGCGACGTAGCTATGGGAATTGACCTTGAGGCCAATGAAACCAACCGCACCATCCTTGGTAATCCTGAACGCTTTGAAAAATATACAACAAAAAACGAACGCGAATTTACAAACTTCGAAATCCGCTTCAGCGGCAAATTGCTAATCGCTGGCACCCTCGTAATACAAACCACAACCACGGACAGTTATAGTGGTTGGTGCCGCAACAACGTTGGAAACCTGGGTAAAGAACACAGGGAAAAATATATTTATGATATCCCTGCATTTCGTCAAAATATTACCTTCCAAAATAAAGCCAACTACAACCCGCTTACCGATCCTTATGGCTGTCCTTCTCATTATAACCCTAACTTTTTCATTGATAAAGGTTTTAAAGTTACACTTACACGCAAAATCGTAAATCCTGATTATGTGGATTTAACTTTCTGGGAAGATCCATTTAATACAAAACAGCCACCTTACTACATTGACGAATCTTACGAAACTGAAGCGCTTACTGAAGCTTTCCGAAGAAGTTCAGCTTTCATCGTTAATTCTCTGAATCCCGACAATACAGTTCAAACAGTTACTTCAACTGCCGAAATAAAAAATATCGCAACTGATCAGATTGTTAATGTGCTTTCTCCAATGCTTTTCCTGAATTTCATTATTGAAATGCTACTCCGCGATGCCCATTTCTTTATCAATAACAACGCAATAAAAGACCATCCCGATTTACAAAAACTCATTCTTTACAATAACTTCGATGTTACCCATGTCGATTACATTACTCAATTTATTCAATCCTTTTTCCTGCCAACCGGCGATCCTTTACTTGATGCCTTAAATTTTAAATACGGCGTACAAAAAACATTATTTGCTGTATCACACATAGAACGCTCTTATGATGGTACTTTTATTTATCAGGATTTACTACCTAAAATCTACCTTAAAGATTTTTTCATATCCATTCAAAACCTGCTCAACGTCTGCTTTCACTTTCACCCCGATGGAAAGGTGGATATAGTTGACAGGGAAAAAATAATCACCGACCCCGCTATCGATATCAGCGATTATATTGCAGGTACCTGGAATATGGGTGAGAAAAAAGACGTTACCCTGAAATTCCTCTTCAATCATGATAGTAATGATGTTTTGTTCGCTGAAAAATGGACAGATATCGACGACCAACGTATTTATGAGGGCGACCTAATTCCGTTCTGGAGTGATCTTGAACTTATCAAAGATCCATTTATCGATGAAATTCGTTTTATCGCAGATTCTAATATTTATGTCCGCTACCAGTGGATTGAAATACCTCAGATCGACCCAAAAACAGGAGATGAAGTTATGACGGATGGCTTGGGATGGAAAATATTGTCCGCAGGCTTTCAGAATGGATTTTTTAACCGGAATAAAATCGAAACCGAAGAAATTAAAACAGACTTCAGCAGCCTGATAGGTGGTCAAACTACAATGACAATGCACAAAGGCAACATGGAAACCGTAAGAATGGCTTATGAAACCTTCTCACCCAGGCTCCTGTTTTACCTTGGTAACAATGTTGCGAAAAACGAAACCGAAAATATCGCACTCGATTGGGAAAAGAAAGACAAAGGGCTGCTCGCTACCCGCTGGCCTAAATGGAACCGCTTCTGGTCACAACGCCAACCGGTTTCAATAGCTGTTTCTCTTCCCTTAAATATGATTGATTATGTTGCACGCAACATAACAAGTAAGTTCCGTTCCCGGGAAGGTAATTTTATCATCCAAACCATGGAACCCGAATTCTACACTGATTCCATTGGCGACACAAAAATTACAGGATATAAAGGCAGTTACCAACCAATTACAACCGATCTCGATGAACACTGGTTTCGCGATAACCTTGTTCTCAATGATACACTTATCGACTTTAAAAACATAGGTTTAAGTTTTAACACCAATCTGGATTTGTTCCCCTTTGGAACTTTATAAATAAAAAATATGAAAAAGATTTTAGAAGGTACATCCCGCCGCGTAGGGACAATTTTCCAGGAAGTTGACACCAACTTCGTTGAAGTCTGTAACAGCATCCTTCGGATTGCTTTTCCCGACCATAACTTAATCGCTTTTGCCGAAACTGAACCGGTTGAGCCTGTTTTATTCGATTGCTACCTGGTTAAAGAAGATGCTACTGTTTGGGAAATTGTTTGCGAAACAAACCATATTCTAAACTGGAACGGTTTAGCCTGGGAACTGCTTCCCTATAAGATTACTGAAATAAACGCTGCGCTTCAATTCATGTTTTTTGATGCCGGTAAAATCGCAATCAGTCCAATTGCCGGATTAACTGCTACTAATGTTCAGTCCGCATTTGACGAAATTACAGCTGCTCTTGTACTTCACGAAATACTCACAATTGACCTGGGCGGTTTAGTTGATTAAAAAAGCTCCACTAATCAATAACAGGACTGGAACCACAAAATTACAACAGGTTAGTTTTCTTTTGGGCAGCAATCCCAACTCGAATACTTTTCTCAACAAACAACAAACTTTAAAATCAATGCATCATGTCTGATGAAAGATCAAGAACAAAAAGTGAACTCAAACACCTCTTCACAAACCTTTCAAAAAAAAGTATTACTGAAGATATGATCAGTATCCTCATTGATGTACTCTGGCGCGACAAAGTAACCCAACGCACCAGCGGTTTTGAATTTGCCGGCGGCCAATTTTCCGAAATTTCCTTTGCGGCTGCCACCCGGATTTTTACAATCAAACCATTCGATCCTGCAATTGAGAACTACATTCCCAGGTATTGTTTTTATTCTTTTTCACTTACTGCTACATTTCATCGTGTTTTTCAATCACTTTCCATCGAAATTCCCAATGAAGAAGGATTGTATCTTATCTATTTTGATACCGAACCTTCTCCCGGGCGCGAACAGATTTTAACTGTTCAGAAAAATCCCACTACCTACCAAACACAAAACATTATCGAAAACAAAGCTTTTATCGCTTCTGTTTATTGGAATGAAACTGCCGGCGAAGCCCTCTATTTTGGAAATGAACGCCATGGCTCAGAATGGAACCCCCAAATTCAATGGTATCTCCACAAAGTATTTGGCGCCCGACGTAAGAACGGATTACAGTTTACCGGTTACTCGTTGAATGGCGATGGGAGCAGTAACGACCACGCCCGATTTAATATTACGGGAGGCACAATGTTACATGATGATTTTGAACTTGAAATAGCCTGTTCGTCAACCTCGATCCCTATACTTTACAGTTTTGGAACCCTACCACGTTTTCTGGCAAATAGCGGTTATGCTTTTGCAGGAGCAACACGTGTGTATTATAACAGCGGCCAAATTTCGCTTGCACAGGCCGACAGTGGAAATTTTGTTCTCTACCATATTTTCGCCACCAACGAAATCCTCACAGCTTCCCGGAAGATTATTTCGGTGATGGGAACGGCACAATACACTACACTGGCCGATGCCTATAAGGGAGTAGAACCGGAGCTTGATGGAATAGCTTCTTATGTGCCGATGCAGGGGCGTTGTTATTTAGGCAGCATAATCATTCAGACCTCTGATGACTACACCAATGCCAAAAAAGCCAGGATTGTAGCGTTAACCGGTAATGAAATTTCTCACCCACCTGTTACAATTGCTGAAGAATCAAAACTTTCGCTTGCCATCGATGAAAATCAGGAATTACGTTTTTTGGATGCTCCTGCTGATGGGAAGAATTATGGAAGAAATAATAAATCATGGGTTCCCGTAATCATAGATTACGATTGGAACCTTCACAGTCCGGAAGAAATTATCGGCTACCTAACACCCCCTGAAATTATTTCAGTAAGTGTAAATGGTTCAGGTTCAATTAACGAAACAATTGCGCCCGGTGCAATAAAAATAACAGCGATAAATAACGCCGGGGAAACCCTTCCGACGGATTGCCCAACATTCGACATATTAACCGATAGTACTGAAGTTATTATCAGTTGGGATGCCATTCCTGGTTCAATCGCTTATCGCATTTATTATTCCGGGAATTATTTTGAAACTGAATCTTTAAGTGTAAACTTTCTTGATTTTATTGCGGATACACCTGCTGATTTGCCTTTAGAAAACACAGCCGCCATATACCAAAGCCCGTTTACAATCGACAATGGCGATACAGTTAAATATACAGGCAAAGGAATTGACGTTGAAACTTCCGTAGATGAAACCGATTCAACATTAAAAAATGTATTGCTAAAAAAGCAACAAAGCCGATGGGATGAAACAGATGAAAATTCACCAAACTTTATTGTAGCCAAACCCACAATTCCACAACCAACACCACCCTATATTTTACCAATTGCTACCACTGAAATACTTGGAGGAATAAAATTGGGTACAGGATTAACAATTGAAGAAGATGGGACTGTTAACGTTTCAACCACATTCCTCGGCCTTGATGATGTGATTCCTGAAAGCTATGTCGGTAAAGCCTGGAATGTTCCCCGTGTTACCGATGAAGAAGATGGACTGGACTTTGTCGAAACCGAAGAAATTGAAGTTGTGGACGCACTTTTTAAAGAATTAATCGATTGCCCTACCAGTTACGCCGGATATGGAGGATACTTAGTAAGAGTAAAATTGGATGAAACAGGATTAGAATTTATACAGCCATGAAAATATTTAAAAACGCAAACAGCAAATTTCTGAGAAATGCTGATGGAAAACTTCTTAAAATAAGGCCGGAAGATACCTTCGAACCAAACCCCGATTTATTTCAGTTTGTTGTGGAAGTGGATGAAGGGCAATCAATCACACTACCAACACCAAACAGTTTTGTCTACTATAATCAAGTTGGTGGATATGTTAACTCAGGAAATTTAATTTACGATTATGTCGTTGATTGGGGCGATAATACGGCAACCGTAAATATAACTTCCTATAATTCGCCGGATGCTATCCATGTTTACCAAAATGCTGGAAAATACCTCATTTCAATTGCATCTACGACACAGAAATTTCCTGCCTTTGATTGTTCTTTAAGCGCCTATTCCGATATAAGGTTACTAATTACAAACGTAATTAGTTGGGGAAATGTAGGTCTTAAAAGAGTAAGTTTTGCCTCTTGCACAGCCTTGACAACCTTACCGGAACAAAGAAGCAAATTAACTACACTTTTAACAGCCAACAGTTTTTGTTCCGGTTGCACATCCTTAACTACAATCCCGTATGGTACTTTTTTTGCTACCGAAACCGAGGAAATCGTAATTTCAGATTTTACAAACGCATTTTATAACAATGCAAAACTGAGAACTATCCATTCAACCATTTTTAAAGATGCTTTTTATGCAAGGAATTTTCAAGGAACTTTCGGAACCTGTGGGAAAATAACAGCAATCCCAGAAGTTCTTTTTTCTTCCTGTCCCAATGTAACATCGTTTGCCTCGACTTTTCAAAATTGTTATTTGATTGAATCAATCCCTGCCGGCCTTTTTGAGTTTAATACATACCAGGGTTGCAATTTTTCAAGTACTTTCTATTCTTGTACTTCAGTTACATTCGTACCTGCCGGATTATTTGACAATGTTAAATCAATCTCATTTAGTTCAACATTTTACAACTGTACCAATTTAGAAACTATTCCATCCTACCTATTTAAATATCAACAATATTGCACCTCATTTAGTCAGACATTTTCTCTATGCCGCAAACTGCAAATTATTCCTGTTGGAGTTTTTGATGTTTCTGTAGATGGCGTTAACAGTTGTACAAGCATGGCTTATACATTTCAATATTGTGGCACTGATGCCAGCGTTACAGATTTTAATATTCCATCGGGTTTATTTGACGATTTATATAAAGTCACATCATTTTACCGCACATTTTACCAATGTTCCAAATTCAGCGGAATACCGTCCGGACTCTTTAATAATTGTGTTTCTGTTACAGATTTCAGAACTACATTTTACAACAATGCACATACTTCTATCCCGATAGGTCTTTTCGACAATTGTACAGAAGTGACAAATTTTTCCGGTACATTTTCAAATAATTCTGAGTTAACCAGTGATGGTATTCCTGACTTCCTTTTTGAAAATAACATTAAGGTTATAAACTTTGGAGAATCATCTTCCGGAGGAGTTTTTCAAAATTGTTCTAACGTAGATTTTACATACATACCTGCAACAATATTCAGGGCCAATTCAAATGTCAGTTCATTTTATGCCGCTTTTTATGGTTGTACTCATTTAGAATCTATTCCCACGGATTTACTGCGTTATAACACTGTTGCAACCACTGTTTACAATATGTTTTACAATACGAGTATTACATCATTAAGTGCAAATGTATTTCAATACAATCGTTCAATTACCGACGTTTCGGGGTGCTTTTCAAATTGTTCCTTGCTTACAACTATTGATGAAGGTTTATTCGATACTTACCAGCAACAAACGAACGCTATTGTGAGTTTTGCATCTGTATTTAGTGGATGTTCTTTATTGGCAAGTATTCCAGCTAACCTCTTTCAATACTGCGTAAATGCTAAAATTTTCAACAATGCTTTTTATAATTGTATAGCCCTAACTTCAATTCCTGCAACACTTTTTTCAACTACAACTATTATTGAAAATTTGGCTTATTGCTTTTATAATCTCCAAATGGTTACTACAATACCAACAGGAATTTTTGCTGGCTTAACACAGGTGAGTAACCTTTCATATTGTTTTTTTTCATGGAACGCTTTAACCTCTATGCCTGTCACACTTTTTGATGATATAGGGTTAAACCGAACAGTGAACTTCAGCTATTGCCTTTATATTTCAACCACAGCCACATATAATAATTACACAGGCGCAGTAACTGAATTGTGGAATAAACCTTATAGCCCTCTTGGTACACATTGTTTCGGAAACCGAACAGCAGTGAGTAATTATGCAAATATTCCGGCAGATTGGAAATGATTTTAAATTCATACTCCTAACAGCCTTTTACCACCCGCTACGCGGGATATAAATAATGGCGGCGGTTCCTGCCCTTTTTTCTCGTCCCTCAAAAAAAGCCCACCACGCCGGGAGCCGCCGCCATGAACGCCAGTCATTTCATTCCTTCCATTAAAATAATTCTCACTTTTTGTCCTTTAACAGAACTATACCTGGCAATACATTTACGAAACATTATTTATTAAAATATCATGCAAATAATTCGTGGATCTTTTTACAATGACGTAATTCTGGAAATATGCCGACCTAAAATAATCAATGTTTCAACTGAAACTTACGTCGCAGAAACCTTCAGTTTAAACGGCAATCTGAAAGTAAAACAACACCCTTTTATTATTGCCCATAAAGTTGAAATCACTCTTCGCGTAGTTCCATACTACAACCCAAGCGATGAAATAACATGGACATTCATGCCAGGCGAACGCCCAATCCCGCTGCTAAAAGTCATTGGCGGCCACGCCGACAACTCAATTTCAACCGGAATTCAAATAGGCTACTAACATGGGACTGGGAGGAAATTTAGGATTAACAAGGTTTCACGCAATGCAAGTGAATCCTTTTAAAGATGAAATTATCAGTTCGCTTAATTTGCTTACTGATACTTCTGATACCGATTACAATGGGGTTACACCTTCATTGCAGGAAATTGAAACTTATGCCGATAATATTAATGCCGAAATAATTTAAAAAATGGGAAACGTAAACGATAAACTGGCTTACATAGCCGGAACCAAACAAGCTATAAAAACAGCAATCGAAGCCAAAGGGATTGAAGTACCAATGGAAACTACTTTTCGGGAGTATGCCGCAAAAATTGGAGATATTCCAGTCCCTCCAGGAGAGGAACCAACTGAATACCTGGTCCGATTCATTGATTATGAAGGCACAATTCTGAAAGAACAAACAGTGATAGAGGGGCAGGATGCCACAGCTCCAACACCTCCAACACACGAATATCTAACTTTTAACAGTTGGAATACGCCACAAACCAATATCACAAGAAACAAAGATATCGGGGCCATTTATGATACAACTGATGGTAAATCTTACTTGTTTTTATCCCTTACCATGACAACCGGAATTAGTCCGACTTTATTTATTAAAAAGTATTCGGCAGATCTAATGACAGTAAATTGGGGAGATGGAAATGAAAGTACAAGCGATATAAATGGATCACTTACATTTAACCATGATTATGCTGCTGAAGGTGACTATATCATTACAATTAGCTGCCCAGGTAATTATACTTTAGGCCAAGGTGGTTCATCAACTTACTTCCTTTACTCCTCAACCGGGTATTACTCTCAGTCCCTAACTCGCTTACTTATCGGCGCAAACGTGACAACCCTTCCGCACTACTGCTTTAATAGTTCCTCCATCCTGAAAACAGTATCTATTCCGGCTACTGTGCAATCCTTTAATTATAGTCCTTTTGCGAACTGTTATTCATTAAAGGCTTGTATTATTCCTGATGGAGTTACATCCATACAGAACTCATCTTTCTATTTCAATTATTCGTTAGAAATCGTATCCATTCCTGAAACGGTTACTGAAATTTTAATACAGGCTTTTTCCAACTGCTATCAACTACCTTCAATTTGCTTACCCGATTCTCTGTTGACCATAAAAGAACAAGTATTCGAAATTAATTACAGCCTAAAATCCATTACATTACCTCGAAACCTGCAATCTCTTGTAGCTACCTGTTTCCAGTATTGTTATGCTTTGGAATCTGTAATTTTTAAAAATCCATCAACCACTATAGGTATGGCTACTTTTCAATATTGTTATTCTTTGGTATCGGTTAAACTACCCGAAAGTTTAGAATTGATCTCGCCTAGCTTATTTTATTACTGCTATTCATTACGCTCAATAGAACTACCGTCAACAATCACAACAATCCAATATAATGCTTTTCAGTATTGTTACTCGTTAGAATCTGTTGTCATTCCTGAAGGAACTACCTATATCGGATCTGCGGCATTTCAGGAATGTTATGCATTAGTTTCAGCAGTACTTCCTTCTACAATTACCGTCCTCCCTACTTACCTTTTTAAAAATTGCTATCGACTTAATTCTGTGATATTGGGCAATGATTTACGTACAATCAACCTTTACACATTTGCCTATTGCTATTCTTTAAGTAGTATTGAAATTCCTTCGTCATTAACTTCTCTGGCCTCCAGTTCATTTTATTCTTGCAAGTCCTTACTTTCTATAGTAATTCCTGAAGGTGTAACGCTTATTAATTCAAGCACTTTTAAATACTGCTCTATTTTGGCAGACATCCAAATATTGAGTCCTACACTTGTACCTCTTGGAGCTACAACTGCGTTTTCAGTTATGTTGAGTTGTTTTAAAATTTACGTTCCTGATGATTTAGTAGAAACTTACAAAGCAGATGTCAACTGGGTTACATTTGTAAATAATATTTACCCTCTTTCATCAAGGCCCGTTTGAGCGTAACATTAAAAAAAATGGATTTCGGAAACGGAATCCATTTTTTTTGTCCTTTAAGAGAACTATACCTAGCAATACATTTACGAATCATTATTAATTAAAATATCATGCAAAAAATTCGTGGATCTTTTTACAATGACGTAATTCTGGAAATATGCCGGCCCAAAATAATCAATGTTTCTACTGAAACTTACGTCGCAGAAACCTTCAGTTTAAACGGCAATCTGAAAGTACAACAACACCCTTTTATTATTGCCCATCCAGTTGAAATCACTCTTCGCGTAGTTCCATTCTACAACCCTGCCGATGAAATAACATGGACATTCATGCCAGGCGAACGCCCAATCCCACTGCTAAAAGTCATTGGCGGCCACGCCGACAACTCAATTTCAATCGGAATTCAAATAGGCTACTAAAATGGGACTGGGAGGAAATTTAGGACTAACAAGATTTCACAGAGAAGCAAATGTGGACCTAGTTGAAATAATTCCTGATTCAGAGTATCAACTTACTTCTGATTCAGAAGATGGACCACTCGAATTTATATATACCGACTCAGCGGATGGAGTACCTGAGCCAATTTTTATTGATTTAAATGATAGATAATACAAAATGGAATTAAAAGATTTAGTAAATAAAGTGAACACTTTAGCTGCATTAAAACAAACATTAGGTCTTAATGCTAAAGCTGATTTAGTTGGTGGAAAAGTCCCTACAGCTCAACTTCCACCAGCGGATGAACAGTTGGGTATAGGAGAAACTCAAACAACTGCTTTTCGGGGTGATTATGGTAAAATAGCTTACGACCATTCGCAAGCAACGCACGATAAAAGTATGGTTGGGCTTCCTAATGTAGATAACACTTCTGATGCTGCTAAACCTGTAAGTACAGCTCAGTCCGCAGCTTTAGCTCTTAAACAGGATAAATCTACTTTAAGTAATGTGGATAACACATCTGATGCTGATAAACCTGTAAGTACAGCTCAGTCCGCAGCTTTAGCTCTTAAACAGGATAAATCTACTTTAGGAAATGATGTTATAAGTGCATTATCGACAAAAGTAATAAGGTCAACTGTAATCAATCTTGTTCAAGTTGGTAATGAAATATCATGGGATGCTGCAAATGGAACGCTTTATAGAATTACATTAAGTGGGGATGCTACTTTACAGAATCCAACGAATATTGTTCCAGGCGCAATTTATCAATTAGAAATAAATCAAGATGATTCCGGTTTAAGAATTTTGTCATGGGGAACTAATTACCAGTTCCCAAATGGTGATAAACCAATTATAAGTTTAGATGCTAATGCTTATGATATAATCACCATATACAGTAAATCAGCGACAGAGTTAGCAGTAACTTACGTGCAGAATTTTAAATAATATATAATATTATGATACCATTCTCTCATTTTAAACCTAAAGCAGCAATTGTAAACAGAAATATAGTGGTCACGTATTCAGGTACACCTACATATTTCAATGTAACAAAATCGATAATACGTTTTGACAAAGATTTTGCATTCAGTTACAGCATGGATGATGGGCTTGGAGATGCTGCACTAATAGCTCTACCTGCTTTTTTGGGTGGCAACGTGATCGAAAAGGACGGGATTCATTTAAACTACCCTGGACTTAAATATACCGATGGGTGTGGAAACGCTCATAATTTCAATTTTGAGGTTAAAATTAATGGTGATAAGTTGGTTGATAGTCCTGCCAGCGGTTATAACATGAATTACATAGACTTTAGAAAGTTATATGCTATGGGTAGTCACTACGTCAACCATGGATTTACACATAAGGATAACGATGAATCATTCAGTACTGACCCGGCAATAAAAGAAGCTCAACTTATCGCTGAAATAGAAGATAACTATAATTTCGTTAAAAACCTTACCGGAATTAGAATGACTAATTTTAATGCGCCTTCAAACTATATGCCTTTTTATCCAATTTCATATGATTTATATTTAGCTGGAATGGCTGGAGTTAGCAGAGTTGGAGGAATGCGACCTTGGCTTTCAACAACTGAAAGATTTAATGGGCATACCACTGACGACCCGATTGAAACATATTTAGATTTTCCTGAAATCGGTACTGGCACAGCAAGAGATTATGTTACCTGGAAGGATAGCACAATCACTCACACTGATGCAGATTTCTTACCAATTGAGGAAATTATTAGTGGAACTACACCAACAAAACACTATTGGTTTACAGCAGGTTCGCATGCAGTAGGTTTGTATTTTGGAGAAGCAGATGGTGATCCGGGAGCTGGCCTTAAATGGTTGTCGTTTAGTCATTTTTTCGAAGGGCTTCAATCTAGGTACGGGATTACAGGCGCTGATAATATGTACATGGACAATGAGAACAATGTGTGGGAATATTTACAATGTTATAAACACAGTGTTATAAATGTTCAAGATGTATCAAGTAACGTTAAAAATATATCAGTAGATTTTTCAAAATGTAATCCTGAATTTAGATACCACACCAGTTCGTTTGTGATTTCAACTGATGCAGAAGTTACTGAAATAACAATTAGTGGATATGATACGGCATCTCACAAGATTAACTATAAAGATTTGGGTAACGGAAATGTTTTGGTTAATGTTCAATATATGCCACATTACGAAAGAGCTTTATATAATAGGTTGCTTGCACTTGTGCATGTTGAAACTTTAGAGTCAACAAGAATAGAAACTGATAAAATATCTGCACAAAACTCAGTTGATCTACTACTTAACGGCTCATATAAGCAAACTCTTCAAAATAGAATTGATGCTGTTGTTATAATTCCAGATTCAGTTACTGTTCTAATTGATTTCGGTTCAACATTGACTAGCTACGATACGCCTGTACCTTGGAATAATTGGAAATATAGTAGTGGTACTGTTATCCCATCCGGTAGTACACTTTCTCCTCTATTATCAATGAGTACAGAAGAAACGCCATTCACACTATCAGTATCCAGTGGTTCGTTTACTGTCGCAGCCAATGGAACTTTAACTACGGGAGGAATCTACCCTGTATCAGCACAACGAGATTCCTTTTCAGCTCCACCGTCAACGTATGGAGAGTTTCTATTAAGTGGGTTAGATGCAGCCAAAAAATATGATATTAAAATATTAGGAAATAGGAATATGAGTTCAATTCAGAGATATACCGTTAACGGTGAGGCCAAAACAATTAATATTCAAGATAACATACTAAATACAGTAGATTTTCTTGACATAAGTAATGTTACATCAATCACGATAAGAGTGGAGGGAAATACAGCAAGTGTTACTGGAATTATCTCGGTTTTAGAAATTATAGAACATAATTAGATAATCCTGTAGGATTTATGAGCTAAAACAATAATTTACAATTTGAACCCTTTAAAAAATGGATTTCGGAAACGGGATCCATTTTTTTGTCCTTTCTACCCTTCTATACATACCCCATATTTGAAATAAAAATTCAATTTCAATGGACTTATCAAACCTCGTTCTATCAATCAGCGGAATATTGATCGTTATGCTACTCGGGATAATCGGATTTTTCTTAAAAAAACAGATTACCGTCGTCGAATGCCTCACAGATAGCGTAAATGCACTTAATGTAAGTATGGAACTTGTTCGAAACAACGAATCAAATTTCAGATTAACATGCGGCTTGCGCCACACGAACATCGACAAAACTATGGATAACCATAAAGCCCGACTGGATAAACACGCCAACGAAATCGCACTCCTTCAGGAAAATCGTAAAACAAACACTCACCGCAAATAACTTTATCAATGAGAATAATTAACGAAATAATCATTCATTGCGCGGCAACTAAACCGAGCATGGATATTGGGGCCGAATGGATCCGTCGAATCCATATCAATGAAAAAGAATGGCGCGACATAGGATATCATTTTGTAATTCGTAGAAATGGCACAGTTGAAAATGGCCGCCCAATCGAACAAATTGGCGCGCATTGCTTAAATCACAATTCTAAATCAATTGGTATTTGCCTTGCCGGTGGAATCAGTGAAACTGCACGTGCAGAAAACAATTTTACACCTGCCCAATTTGAATCCCTTCAGCTGCTTATTTACAATCTTGCTAAGCAATACCCATCTATAGTAAAACTCTCCGGTCATAATGATTACGCCAATAGGCCATGCCCATGTTTCAATGTCCATGAACTTCTAAAACTAAAATGAACAGAGTTTCACAAACAAGAAATAAATTAACCTGGTTCGGTGCCATTGTTATCGCAATAGCCCTTATCCTTTCCGTTTGGCTTAAGCTTGAACAAATTGCAGTTACCGCTATTGGAGGATTAACATTTGTCATTGGCGGGTATCAGGCAAGTCAAGGATACACCAAAGCCAAATTCATTCAACACAATCCAACCAACAAAGAAGAGTCATGAAATACCTACCCTTTTATATTTCTTTCTTTTTATTGTTAACCACATTCTCCCTTTCAATTTTATTTCAGAAAGAACGCCAGGAACGTATAAGAATTGAAGGAAATCAAACCTCCCTACTTAACGGAATTAAGCACTATAAAACAAAGGCTGGTTTGGA
Organism: Draconibacterium sp.; assembly: GCA_041739985.1. Classification (GTDB taxonomy): domain Bacteria; phylum Bacteroidota; class Bacteroidia; order Bacteroidales; family Prolixibacteraceae; genus Draconibacterium. The sequence continues at coordinate 17,299 of JBGSMW010000041.1, forward strand.
TGCTGTGACCATTCAAACCCTAAATCTTACAAAAAAGGAACTAAAGGAACATGAACAGGACTTAGTTTCAACTATCCAAAAACAAGGCATAAAAATCAAACGCCTGGAATCAGTTACACAAATAAAAACTGAAACTAAAATCGAATTTCAAGCAAACAAAAAAGACAGCTCAATTTATATCCCTGAAAAGGACAGCACAATAAATTTCACCTTGCTTGAGTACAAGAACAGCTATTTTTCTTTTACAGGATCCTTTCAAAATGAAAAGCTTTTAGCAAAAATTATCATACCTGTAGATATTGATATTTATGGGCACCGGGTTCCTAAACAGTTTTGGTTTATCAAATACGGAGTTAGGTCAGTTGATCTGGAAGTCATAAGCCTGAACCCTTACACAACTATAAATTATGCCAGGAATATAAAGCTTCAAAAATAGTTTTCACAATTATTAATCATGCGTTCATTGACTTTTTGATTTAGTGATTCTTAGAACATGGTTTTTATTGTGGGTTTGTGCCAAAGGGGTAAAGGGTTATTTCGGTATTTCCGGAAACATTATTAAACAATTGTCGATATCAAAGATAATGTCAAAATCTGTCCTGGAACTTTTCATTTTGGGGAATTTACATTTCATAAATTTAGTAAGAGTTTTAGAAAACCCTTCTGGTTTTCACCTGAACGCCTTTTTTGTAGGTTTACTTCAAAATAGTGATAAAATAAAATCTGAATTACGAATAGTTTATGAATGATTTTTTACACCCTTGTATTCTTCTTATTATCAATTCATTACTATTTTAGGACATTTGTCCCTGAAACTAGCGTGTCTACCAATTCCACCATCTGGGCAATATTTTAATGAACTTCTAACCTTGTTTTTAGTTAGTGTGTCAAAATCCAGTTAATTACCGGGATAACCATCCTGGCTTTTGAGGGGGCAAATATATAAAAAAAATCCACCCTCATTTTGATTTATGAAGATGGATTTTTGCTTTTCCTGAGAAAATTTCGTTAACACATGCGTATTTGGTTTGAGTTGGTTATTTTTTCGCAGTATTTACATTTTAATGAAATTAAATCTTTAGCTACTACCTTAAAACGAGTAGTAATTTGTTCGTTATTGGTTATGCATTTGGGGTTAAAACATTTCACAATCCCTGAAATATAATCAGGTATTTCCACTACTTTTTTCTCCACCACCTCGTAATCGCGGATAATGTTCAATTTGGCATGTGGAGCAATCAAGGCTATTTTATTTATTTCGTCATCCTCAAAAAATTTGTCAGAAACTTTAATTATTGCTTTTGCACCGAGTTTTCGACTTTCGAGGTTTGTCCCAAAAGTGATTTGATTTTCAATAATATCAAGCCCTAAAATGGATATAACCTTAAACAGATTTTTTGCAGGAATGTGGTCAATTACAGTTCCTTCTTTTATGGCGCTGACTTTAAGTTTTAGTTTTTTCTTCTGGTCGTCTTGCATGGCGTAAATTATTTTAAGTTCATGATATGGGAAATGATCGCTTCACGCGTAAATACCCCATTTCTGGCCTGATCGAAGTAATAGGCTTTTTTGTTGGCATCTACATCGGTATGAATTTCGTTGACACGGGGTAGAGGATGTAAAATTTTTACGTTTGGTTTAGTCTTTTCGAGCATTGCATTGCGAAGTATGTAAACATTTTTAACTTGTTCATATTCAATCGGGTCTGAAAATCTTTCTTTTTGAACACGGGTCATATATATGATATCTGCAGCGTTTATAATTTCTGTAAACTCTTTATGTTCATAATATTTTATCCCTTTTTCGCGCAGAAACAATTTGTATTCTTCGGGCATCTCCAAAACAGTTGGTGCAATAAAGTTAAAAATTGGGTTTTCGAATTCTGACATGGCCATTAGCAATGAATGAACTGTTCGTCCGTATTTTAAATCACCGACCATAAAAATATTTAAGTTATCTAAAGTTCCCTGGGTTTTTAAAATTGAAAACATGTCGAGCAGTGTTTGTGTTGGATGTTGGTTGGCTCCATCGCCGGCATTAATTACAGGTACCGGTGAAATTTCAGAAGCATAACGTGCGGCTCCTTCAAGCGGGTGGCGCATAACAATCAAATCGGCATAATTGCTTACCATTTTAATTGTATCATGCAATGTCTCACCTTTGCTTGCACTTGAGCTATCGGGATCGGCAAAACCTATAATACGACCTCCCAAACGATTTATTGCAGTTTCAAAACTTAGCCTTGTTCTTGTTGATGGTTCAAAAAACAGGGAGGCAACAACTTTCCCTTTCAATAAATCCTGATTTGGATTTTCTTCGAACTCTGCTGCAAGATTCATGATTTTCAGATATTCTTCTTTCGAAAAATCTGTGATTGAAATTAAATCCTTTTTCATATTTATATTTTATTGATGTCAGGTTTCTACACAAAAAAAAAAACCAACATTTATATTTTTAAAATGTTGGTTTTCAATTGAATGAAATATAATTATTTCTTTTACATTCCTCAAAATATGATTAAATATAAACGGGTGGAAAATTCTATTTCGAAATATAAATACTTCATTTTTTGTTGGTTTTGTATCAACTCGTAAACAGTTCAAATTACCATTCATGAAATTCACCATAATTCAAAATTAGCGGCTTTAGATTTTCTATACAATATAACAGAATGAATTTATTACCATTTTATCAACATTTTATCGATTAGGTTTAACTGCTAACAGAAACACCGTAAATATTTTTAAATAGTAGTTTAATCCTCTCAAATTCAGATTCCCTTACGAAAAGTGTCAAATTACAGCTTTCCTCAAAACGTGTATTTTTTACAAAAAGGTTTTCTTGTTTTATAGCATTCATTACTTCTGATAATTCTTTATATGTAAAACTCAGGTGTATCTCAATTTCGATAACCTTTTGTATTATCTCAGCATTATTTAAGGCAACCGTTGCTGCATTTCGATATGCATTTATTAATCCGCTTGTGCCCAAAAGTGTCCCCCCAAAATACCTTACTACAACTATAATTAAATTAGTAACATTAAAACTTTGCAGTTGCCCAAGTATTGGTTTTCCTCCGGTGGAAGATGGTTCACCGTCATCATTTGCCCGATAAGTAATTTCTTTGTAACCCAATCGCCAGGCATAACAAAAATGACGGGCTCCGTGGTGTTCTTTTCGCAGTCCTGAGAGAATTTCTTTTACTTTTTCTTCATTTTGCAATGGAAGGGCGAATGCGTAAAATTTACTTCCCTTATCCTTAAAATAACCTCGACTTTCTTTTTCTATTGTATAATAAATATCTTCCATAAAAACAGAAGGTAAATAATTGGAAATAAACAAAAAAGCACCCGTTTTTCAACGGATGCTTTAAATTACATTTTTAATTTTTTTTCGATGTCTTCCACATATTGTCGGAAGTTCTTATCTGTATCTTTTAGATTATTTACAGTTTTACATGCATGAAGTACGGTTGCGTGATCCTTGCTGCCAATTTGTGCGCCAATGCTTGTTAGCGAATATTTAGTAAGGCTTTTAGAAAAATACATGGCTATTTGTCTGGCTTGAACAACCTCACGTTTCCGCGTTTTTGCCTGAAGGGCGTCAACCTGCATATTAAAATAGTCACAAACTACTTTCGAAATATATTCTATTGATAGTTCACGTTTCGAGTTCTTAACTAATTTATTTATGAGTTTAGCTGCAAGTTCAAGCGTAATTTCCCTTTTATTCAACATTGATTGGGCGAGTAAAGAAACAAGTGCCCCTTCCAATTCACGAATATTATTTGAAACATGCGATGCAATATATTCGAGTACATCGTCAGAAAACGAAATTCCATCCTTGTAAACCTTATGCCTTAATATCTGCATACGAGTTTCAAAATCAGGTATTTGCAAATCAGCTGTCAATCCCCATTTGAATCTTGATAAAAGCCGCTGCTCCATTCCTTTCAGTTCAATAGGAGGTTTGTCGGAAGTTAAAATTAACTGTTTGCCCATTTGGTGCAAATGGTTAAAAATATGGAAGAAAGTTTCCTGCGTTTTTTCTTTTCCGGCAAACTCTTGAACATCATCTAGAATCAGTACGTCAATCATTTGATAGAAATGTAGAAAATCGTTCCTGTTATTGTTCCTCGTTGCCTCTGTATATTGGGTTTGGAATTTGTTGGCATTAACGTACAAAACTATTTTATCAGGGAATCTTTCTTTTACTTCAATACCAATAGCCTGTGCTAGATGAGTTTTGCCTAACCCGGAATTCCCGTATATCATTAAAGGATTAAACGCTGTTCCTCCGGGATTTTGTGCCACAGCATAACCTGCACTGCGTGCAAGTCTGTTACAATCGCCCTCGATAAAATTTTCAAAAGTATTGTCGGGTTTTAATTGCGGATCAATTTGCAGTTTCTGAATCCCGGGAATAATAAACGGATTTTTTATAGCCGATTTTTCATCCGATTTTAAAGGTATTGTCAAAGGGTTATTAACAATTTTGGCATTGCTGTTAGTTGGATAGCTAACTGTGTATGGTGCAGCGCCATTTTTGTCGCCCATAACAACATTATACTCGAGCTTTGCACCGTTGCCAAGCACCATGCGTAAAGTCCTTCGTAAAATATCTATAAACTGTTCTTCAAGATATTCATAAAAAAATGCGCTGGGTACTTGAATTGTAAGTACTTTTTCCGAGAGTTTTATGGGCACAATCGGTTCAAACCAGGTTTTGTAACTGCTGCCGGGAACGTTATCTTTTATAACGTTTAAACATTTATCCCAAACAGCTTTGTATTCTTCACTCATTTAAATTATTGGTTTTTTGAGGTCACTCAAATATTTCTTTAAACTTATTCCCTTTGGCAAAATTTGCGAAAAAAAAGTTAAAAAAAAAATTAAAAAACTATTGAAAATCTCCCGAATCTTATATTGTTTTCGTTATCAGGCATTTAAAATTTTATTTTTTTTTATATTAGTTAAATAGCTGATTGTCAGTGTTGTGTAATTAAGCAATTGACTGATAGAATCATAACAGGTAGGTAGTGGTGGGTATATTTGATTGTTTATGATATTTATTAACAAATTGGGGTTAATTACCGTAAGGTTTTAAGTGCTTTTTCAAGTTTTATCAACTGTCCATTTTTAAATGCGACTATTGCAGATTCGGGAAATTTCTTTTTTGTCATTTGAAGTATATCACTTATTTCGGAGTACGAACTCGTAGCTCCCAATAAATATGTATAAGCTTCATTTGCATAATACTCTTCAACTTTGCCCAAACCCTCAAACATATTCGAATTAGAAGGTATTTTTGTTTGGCTTGAAATCAGATGTACCTTAAAAATTATATTTTTGGAGGATACATCACCGGAAGTATTTATGTAGTATTCTTTTCCAAAATCCATTGCCGAAAATTGTACATATCTTTTTGGGTTTTCCTGAACGTCTTTTAATAAAGAGCTGAGGTTTTGAGAAAGTTCAGTTATTTCAAAATATAACCGATCGTCATTTAATAGTAAACCTACAGTATTTTCATTACTGTTTAATTTCTCCATGATATTTAGCAATTGATTTGATGCCATGGATATATTTGATAAAATTGGTGCAACCTGAAGCTGTGATAACGTGTCGCTAAAGGATGAAAGATTTTTTATGACTTTTTCAAGCTCAGTCGTGTTGTTGTTTAAAAAATTTGTCAATTCTTCTATATTACTTAAAATTTGTTGAATACTGGCTTTCTCTGAAGCCATTACTTCAGCCAAATCGCTTGTTATTTTTTCAGCATTTTCAATGGTTTTATTGATGTTTTTAAAACTCTCAGATAAATTTTCCTGAGCATCTTCATTAAATATAACTGTTAGTACAGTAATCGCGGAATCAATTGTTCCGAGTAGTTGTTCTGCCTTATTTTTAATCGGAAGCACTTGTAAACTCACCTGTTCTTTTAAATCACTTTCAATTGCTCCAGGTATTGTATCGTTTGTTTTGTAATAAGTATTTTCGTTACTCAATCCCATTTTTATAGAGCGCGTTCCCATAATATCGCTACTTATAATTTGTGCAACAGAATTTACAGGTATTTGAAATGAGGCATCAACCATTATAGTAACTATAAGGTTTCCGGATTTTGACGGATCGAATGCAATACTTTTAACCTGGCCGATTTGATACCCGTTCATTGTTACTTTATTTGCTTCGAGTAAGCCATCTATCCGGTCATAAACCACATGATAATAATTACTGCGTTTAAATATATCATTCCCTTTTAAATAGCTAAGCCCCCAAAACAAAATGGCCATTGATATGGTAATCAAAAATCCCAGTTTTACATATTTTGAATATTTCATTACATATAATTTTTAATTGTTACAGATTGCATAATATGTTGCAGTCTTTTCATTTAAATGTAAAATTAGAGATTTCAAAGCTGAATTAAAGCTTTTCCAAAGCCTTTTTAACAGATATTAAATCATTGTTTTCAAAAGCTACCACGAAAGATTCAGGGTATTTTTTCTCTATCCTGTTTTTTTCTTTAACAGCATCTTCATAGTTATCGAATTTTCCTGAAAAATAACGGACAATATCTTTTGATTCTTTTCTGAATACATTTTTCTCGCCTTTAAAGTTTGATGGCGATGGATCAATTTTGCTTTTTGAAGCACCAATTTGTACAGAGTAATAAATATTGTTGGTTTTTGTGGCTTGCACTTTATATTCTTCTTCAGAAACCAGAGTTTGAAGTTGAGTTGTGTTTGATTGTTTTTTTGAGCTGTTCAAATCATCTTTTTCTGTACGAATTGCAAAACTACTTTTTTCCTCAATTTTTCTTTTGTATGCTTTAAAAGCATTGAAAATTGAAGCTGAAAGTGTTGATTTGCCGTGTTCACTCAACAAATAATTACGTTCATTTGGATGACTGATAAAACCCAATTCAATGAGAACACTTGGCATGGTTGTTTGGCGAAGTACAAGAAAACCGGCTTGTTTAACACTTCTGTCTCCACGTTTTGCGGAACGGAACTGATCCTGAACTTCTGATGCCAGCATTATACTTTGTTCCAGATACTCACTCTGAACAGCCAAAAACATAATATTTGATTCCGGTGAATTTGGGTCATATCCCTCGTAAGTTGTGGTGTAATCATCTTCAAGTAAAATCACTGAGTTTTCCTTTTTTTCTACTTCGAGGTTATCTTTACTGCGGTGTTCTCCCAAAACAAAAGTTTCAGTTCCTTGAGCGACAGAGTTCTGCGTACCGTTTACATGAATTGAAATAAACACGTCGGCTTTGTTTTTGTTAGCAATGTTTGCCCTGTCGTACAGGGGGATAAAAACATCTTTGGTACGTGTGTAAATTACTTTTATTTCAGGGTAGCTGGCTTTTATTGATTCTCCCAATCTTAAAGCAACCTCCAATACTATATCCTTTTCTCTTGCAGTTCCAACCGATGCACCAAAATCCTTTCCACCATGGCCAGGATCAATAACCACAACATTTACATGCTTATCGTCCTTTTCCGGAGCATCTGAAGACTTTCTATTGATAGAATAGACGGGATTTGAAATAAAAAAGCTGATAAAAATCAAATATAAAATAGTCTTCCTCATAATGTTTTGTGTTTCCAATGTAAAAATAGAAATATTAAAATTATTTTACATTTATTAGCGTTGTACTACAACCCTTATTTTTATTTTTGTCAGGCTTAAGGGCCGTTTGTAAAACAGAAAACAATTTGTTTAAAATTATATATACATATATACTCTTCCTGCTTCCTTTTATTGTGTTTGGCCAGGAATCAGATAAACTCACAATCGGAAGTACTGAGTTACCAGCCTTAAATTCAAGTATCGATATCGCTATAGCTGATACAATAGTTTCTGATTCAATTCAAACAGGGATTGCTGTTTTGGATTCAATATCGGTTGACACATTATCTGCTGATACCCTGAAAAAGCCCTTCATAGAAGCACCAATCGTTTATAATGCTGAAGATTCAATAGTTGTTTCATTTGATGGACAGAAAGTATATCTGTATAACAATGCAAAAGTTACATATGAGCAAATTGAATTAACAGCCTATTATATCGATCTCAACCTCGAAACCAAAGAAATATATGCTGAAGGCTTTATGGACAGCACCGGAACAATGGTGCAAAAGCCGATTTTTAAGCAGGGATCCGATGAATATGAATCGGAGACAATGCGTTATAATTTTGAAACAGAGAAGGCATTCATTACCAAAGTTGTTTCGGAACAAGGTGAAGGTTTTATTTTGAGTGACCGAACAAAAAAAATTGGAAAAGAAACTTTTATTACTGAAAAGGCAAAATATACTACCTGCGATGCTGATCACCCGCACTTTTATATGCACTTAACCAAAGCAAAAGTTATTTCGAACAAAAAAATAGTGACTGGACCGGCTTGGATGGTTTTAGAGGACTTTCCGATTTATTTTCCCGTTCTACCTTTTGGGTTTTTCCCAAATACCCCATCTTATTCATCTGGAATTCTGATACCTATGTATGGAGAAGAGCAAAACAGAGGTTTCTATTTGCGCGATGGAGGTTACTATTGGGCAGCAGGTGAGTATTTCGATTTGGCTGTCCGTGGTGAATTATATTCAAAAGGTTCATGGGGAACGCAACTTCACACAAACTATCGCAAGCGATATAAATTTTCAGGTGGTTTTGATTTTAGGTATAACATAAATGTTTATGGCGAATCGGGGTTAGATACATATAAAAAATCAAAGCAATATGCAGTTACCTGGAACCATAGTCAGGATCAAAAAGCGAATCCCAACCGTACATTTTCGGCTAGTGTAAATTTGTCAAGCAGTGGTTACGATAAACAAAACTCGTATGTTGGGCAAACAGGTGGAAATAATTACCTCACTACCCAAAAATCTTCGAGTATATCGTATTCTCAAAAGTTTGAAAATACTCCTTTTAATATGTCGATGAATCTTCGGCATTCGCAAAACTCAGTTGATACAACTATTTCGCTATCGTTACCCGAAATGACCTTCAGTATGGCTAAAATTTATCCGTTTCGAAAAAAGGTCAGAACTGGTCCGGTGAAATTTTATGAAAAACTTGGTATTAATTACACTGGTAATTTGCGAAATTCTATCAGCAATGTTAAGGAGTATGATTTATTAAACCAAAAATTTCCGGATGATTGGAAAAATGGTATCCAGCACAATATTCCACTGGCTTTTCCCGGCTTTAATCTTGCTAAATATGTAAATGTCAGTCCAAGTATCGGATATAATGAAAAATGGTATTTCAAAAAATATAATTATACCTATGATCCGGACAATGTTCATTATGATGAATTTGGTAGGGCTTCAAATATAGATAAGGATACGATTAACGGATTAAGCAGGGTTTACGACTACAATTACAGTTTAAGCGCATCAACAAATATTTACGGTATGTTTATGCCTCGGAACACAAATTCGAAAATAAAGGGTATCAGACACAAAATTACTCCTTCTGCAAGTTTTAGTTACCGACCTGATTTTGGGAAGGAACGATTTGGTTACTGGCAGGAAATTGTAACCGATTCAACCGGCAGAGTAGAGTATTTCGATGTTAATGCAGGAGGTGTTTATGGCGGATCTCCTGGCAGGGGTGCATCAGGAGCAATAAATATGTCGATTAGTAATAATCTCGAAATGAAAGTTTTAGATACAAAAGACACAACCAGTACTAATGCCGCTGAGAAGTTTAAAAAAGTAAAAATTATCGATAATTTAAGTATGAGTTCATCCTATAACTTAATTGCCGACTCTTTGAATCTTGCGCCAATAAGTATAAGGGCCCGCACCACTGTGGCAGGAGTGAGCATTAATATGGGGACATTAATCGACCCCTATATGTTAGATGACAGATACAGAAAATACAATGAATTTGTTTGGAACAATAAAAGAGGAATTGGACGAGTAGGCCGAATTGCAAATGCAAACCTTTCGTTTGGAATGAATTTCAACTCGAAGAAGAAAGAAAATAAAGGTGGACCGGGTGGCTCGGCGAATGTTGAAGATGAAGGGGCTGAAGTAAAACCTGTTGTGCCGGAATTAAGTTCAGGTTATATGAATTTCAATATTCCATGGACTTTTGGGTTTGATTACAGTTTTAGTTACAATGGGCCATCATCAGGTGCGCCCAATGGCAGGATTTCGCAAACACTTGGTTTACGCGGAAACCTTAGTTTAACCGAAAAATGGAAGGTTTCTGTTAATACCAATTTCGATTTTGAAGCCGGTGAGTTCTCTTATACAACTATAAATGTAAACCGCGATTTGCATTGCTGGCAAATGGCATTTAACTTTGTTCCGTTTGGTTATATGAAAAGCTACAGTTTCACTATAAATGCAAAATCATCGATGCTAAAAGATTTAAGGTTGCAAAAACGTGAAAGTAATTACGATAATTTCTAACCAATAATAATTTTAGATATGAAACGAATAATCGAAACGACTAATGCCCCTCAGGCAGTTGGTCCTTACAGTCAGGCAGTTGAAATGAACGGGACTTTGTTTGTTTCCGGGCAGGTTCCATTAAATCCGGTTACTATGAAACTTGCTGAAGGTGGAATAAAAGAACAAACAAAACAGGTTATGGAAAATATTGGCGCTATTTTAAAAGCAGCGGGTTATGATTATTCTGATGTTGTAAAATCGACCTGCCTGCTTAGCGATATTGAAAATTTTAAACCAATGAACGAGGTTTACGGTCAGTATTATACAGAAAAGAAACCGGCAAGAGTTGCTTATGCGGTAAAAGATTTGCCACTCGGTGCCTTGGTTGAAATTGAAACAATTGCAATGAAATAGAATTAAATTATTATTTTTTGAATACCACCCGGTTTTATATCGGGGCTTATTTAAAGCTCTTATTTGTGCCATGAACCATATTTATTTTAATAAAGAAATTAATGCTCATTTTTCGGTTCAATCGCTCGATATTTATCAAAAAAATATTGAATTAACTGAAATGCACAAATGGTTTTCTGTGATTATTATCAGCGAATTACAAGGTACAGTCAGGATTGATAACGAAGATTTTGGTTGTGATTCATCAACTGTACTTTTTATCACTCCCGGACAAATTATTTCTTTTGCAAGGTTAATTAACTGGTCGGGTTATATTGTTTCGTTTAACAGCGAATTTTATTGTATTGAATACCACGACAGCGAAATTTCGTGTAAAGGATTACTGTTTGTTAACAACTTCAGAATAGTGAACTTTGAACTTAATGAACAGCAAAAAACCATTTATAACAATACAATACTCGAAATTGCCCGTGAATTTGAAACCGGTGAAGATTTACTTGACGAAATGCTGAAAAATCTGCTGAAAAATCTCTTGATTCGCTCAAACCGGTTATTCAAACAGCAATATATAATTGAATCTGAAGACATTAATTTTGAAGTTATCAGAAAACTAAGCAGTTTAATTGAGGGGCACTTTAGAACTCACAAACAGGTTGAAGAGTATGCCGAAATGATGGGATTATCTGCCTCTTCTCTTGCAAAAAAGCTGCAGAAAGCCGGAATCAATTCTCCATCATTAATAATTCGTGAGCGTATTATTACCGAAGCCAAACGAATGCTGATATATTCTGACAAGAGCATCAAAGAGATTGCAGCATTTCTTGGATATGACGATCAATATTATTTCAGTCGTCTTTTTAGTAATTCAACAGGAAAATCGCCCAGCAAATATCGCGTTAACTACCAGATTAACTGATTATTTCTTCATTTGTCCATCTTTTTGGAACAATTATCCATTTTATTCAGATAAAATTGTCTGTTATTTTGTTGTATTATAAATTTTTAAAAGAATAACAGATGAAAACAATGATTCAACATTCAAAAAACAATTTCCGGATAATGCGTGTAGTAACTTTTACAATGATTATCGGAGCAATTTTATCATTTACATCATGCGAAAATAATGATGTCGATGAAATGGAAATAGTAGCAGGAGAAAATCCAGGCGACCCAGACATATCAGCAATGGCGCCGGCTTTCGAATTAAAATCACATACAGGAAATACGGTTAAATTGTCGGATTTCAAAAATAAAGTAGTCGTTTTATTCTTTTTCGGAAATTCATGTCCTTCGTGTAAAGCAGCTGCACCAAGTGTGCAAACTATGATTCAGAACACCTTTGGCTCAAATGCTTCGTTTATGCTGCTGGGAATTGACCAGTGGGATGGCAATGCTTCGTCTGTTGAATCATTCAGGAAATCAACAGGGGTAACATTTCCGTTATTGCTGATGGGTTCATCAACGGCAAAGGCATATTCAACTACCTACGACAGGTTGGTGGTGATTGATAAAAACGGGAACATCATGTTTAGCGGAACGCAGGGTGCTGCTAACGATTTGGCAGCTGTAAAAGCAAAGGTTGAAGCATTATTAAAATAAATTAACCAATGAAGATTTTGCTATTCATGTTGACATTTATCGGGTTTTCAGCTTTTGAAATTAACGCCCAACAGGTTCGTAATTTTACGCTGAACGACCTGGATAACAAACAACAATCGTTTAACGATTTGAAAGGTGAAAAGCTGACAATTTTAGATTTCTGGGCAACGTGGTGTAAACCGTGCAACAAGGCAATCCCTGAATTGAATAAAATTTACAATGAAAATAAAAGCAAGGGGGTAAATGTGATTGGCATAAATTGCGATGGCCCGCGAAGTATCGCAAAAGTTGCTCCTTTGGCTAAAACACTTCAGATTGAATACCCGGTTTTAATTGATATGAATATCCAGTTGATGGCTGAACTTAATTTGTCAGCTTATCCGACTTTGGTTATTGTAAACAATTCAGGCAAAATTGTATGGATTCACGAAGGATTTGTTCCCGGAGATGAGCTTGTCATATCAGACGAAATCAATAAACAACTTGCAATACTCAAATAATGTCGCGGAAGTTTCTTCTTCTATATTTTTTATTTACTCTGTTTTTTACAGAATTGAGTGCACAGTTTAGCGGTCAGAATTTGATGGAATATCAATACGGACAGTTGCCCGGGGAAGAAGGCACTTCGTTTTCGTCTGTTTACGACAGGACTTTACTTAATTATACGTTTAAAGAATTTACTGCTGGCGCTACGCTTGAGCAGTTTTACACGCCATACAATTCGCGTAATTATATCAGACTAAACCAGGCGCGACTTTATTATTATTCAAAATTTATTGAAATAAAAGCGGGTAATTATTACGAGACTCTGGGCCGCGGGATTTTAATGCGATCGTATGAAATACCAGGTGCAATTCTTGAAGATAAAAGTTACAGGTCACGCAACTATTTTCATCGCGATTTGCTGGGAACGAGTGCAAAGTTGAGGTATAAAAATCTTACAACCAAGGTTTTGTATGGCAAACCATTAAACAATGTTTTGCCACCGACTTTTGATATAAAAGAGAGAAGGGTGGATGAAATTGTTGCGGTGCAGCCCGATTATTTGTTAAAAGGACAGCTTTTGGGAGGGGCGGTTATGTATTTAAAAAACAGCAGCGAAAAATCGTGGTTTGCCATGGCCAATGCATCGGGCAGCATATTTTCCTTTCTGTCGTATTATGCCGAATTTGCCCGAAAAGTAAGTCCGCAGGTTACTGGCGACATACCTTCCGCAATTTATGGAAATCTCAATTTTACTTTTGAGTCGTTTGGTTTTAGCGCCGAATACAAAAACTACATCAATTTTTTGCTGGGTTCGGGCATTAACGAGCCGCCGGCATTGGTGAAAGAACATTCGTATAAAGTTTTAAACAGAAGCACACATGTAATGCAACCGCAAAACGAAACAGGATATCAGTTTGAAGGATTTGTCCGGTTTCAGAATGAATCGGTTTTAACCCTGAATCATACATTGGCAATAAACGATTTTGGTAATGTTTACAAATTCAGGGAGTATTTTGCAGAATATGCTTTTGACATAAAGGAAACGGCAGAACTTAAGCTTTTTGTGGATTTTGCGCAGGATCCTTTAAAGCTTGAGGAAGACAGAATATCTTCAGGAGTGTTTTCAGACATTAAGGTAGGATTGGGTAAAAGCGTGAATTTTTCTGTCGAATTTCAAACCTTCAGCAGGAATGAAAATTCGGTGCAAAACCAGGTATATACGCTTGGTTACGCACGACGTTCAAAATTTTCGGCTTATATCATTTCAGAATTAAGCAACGACCCTGATATTATTGATACCGACAGAAAAATATGGTTTGGTTCGGGTGTTAAATACAAATTAAACAGCAAACACACCTTGCAGATTTTTGCAGGGGAACGGCGTGGTGGGCCAGCCTGTAATTCGGGAGTTTGCTACGAAGTGCTCGATTTTAAAGGCATTGAATTACGCCTTTCAAGTCGGTTTTAATGGTTATTTTAGCGCAAGAAAAAGGGTTTTCGAAATTTCGAAAACCCTTTTTTTACCATATTTTGAATGAGATGCTATTCAGCAACAACCTCAAATTCCACTTCAATAATTACTTCTTTGTGAAGTTTTATTTTCGCGGTGTAAGTTCCAACTTCTTTTATATGGTCTTCCTGCAATAAAATTTGCTTGCGGTCGATTTCAAAACCTTTTTTGTTAATTGCTTCAGCAATTTGAATTGTATTTACCGAACCAAAAATTTTACCCAAAGAGCTTGTTTTTGCGCCGATAGAAATTTTCTTGTTAGCTAATTTTTCAGCAATTGCAAGCGCTTCATTCTTATGCTTTGCTTCTTTATGAGCGCGTTGTTTTGTGTTTTCAGCTAATATTTTTTTTGCTGTTGTTGTAGCAACAATTGCTTTTTTTTGTGGAATTAAAAAGTTGCGGGCAAACCCATCTTTAACTTTTACCAAATCGTCTTTGCTTCCAATACGATCTACGTCTTGTATTAATATAATTTCCATTTCTTTTTCCTCCTTTTATTTCATGTTGTCGGTTACAAATGGCAGCAAAGCAATCAACCGGGCACGTTTAACAGCCTGCCCAACTTTTCGCTGGTATTTTAACGATGTTCCGGTAATACGGCGGGGTAAAATCCGGCCTTGTTCATTTAAGAATTTTTTCAGGAACTCGGGATCTTTGTAATCAACGTATTTAATACCGTTCTTTTTGAACCGGCAATACTTTTTCTTTTTAACCTCTACTGATGGTGGGGTCAAATATCTGATTTCACTTGAACTTTGTGCCATTTCTTATCCCTCCTTTTCTGTTTTTTCTTTTTGAAGTCTTTTTCTCTTAGCACTGTATTCCGCAGCAAATTTGTCGAGTTTTACGGTCATAAACCTTATTACTCTTTCATCACGGCGAAAGTCAGTTTCCAGTTTTGCAATAAATGCAGGATCGGCTTTAAATTCAAATAACTGATAAAAGCCAGTAGATTTCTTTTGGATTGGGTAAGCCAGTTTTTTCATTCCCCAATTCTCTTCGTGGAGCATTTCACATCCATTGTTTGTGATGATGTCCTTGAATTTTTTTACCGTCTCCTTTACCTGTGGCTCAGATAAAACGGGAGTACAAATGAAGACGGTTTCGTACTGATTCAACATAATCAACTAATTTTTAAATTATTAATAACTCTTTTCCAAAATTTTTGGAAGCGCAAAAGTATAAATAATTTGGAATTTATCAAACCTGTTTTTAAATTTCACACTCAATTATTTATGATTGATAAAGCGCGATTCGAAAATTGCACCACCCATATAAAAGCCGGACTGCGACAGTCCGGCTTCTTATTTTCAAATTTCTTATTTTGTTATTTCTTATTCTGTTATTTTCTTAATTCTAAAATAAGGCATAAGGAATAAGTAACCTGAACTTATAACGGAATATTTCCATGCTTTTTTGGAGGATTCGATTTTCGTTTGTTTTGAGTCATATCCAGGGCGCCAATAATTTTTTTACGGGTATCACGCGGGAATATAATTTCATCAATATAACCCAGAGAAGCAGCTTTATATGGATTTGCAAACTTATCGCGATAATCCTGAACGGCTACCAATCGTTCTTCATCAGTAAAATTATTCTTATGAATAATGTTAATAGCACCTTCGGGTCCCATAACAGCAATTTCGGAAGTAGGGTAAGCAAAATTAACGTCGGCGCCAATGTGTTTGCTCGACATTACATCGTAGGCTCCACCGTATGCTTTACGAGTAATAATTGTAATTTTTGGAACTGTAGCTTCTGCAAAGGCATACAATAATTTTGCGCCGTGTTTAATAATTCCACCAAACTCCTGACTTGTTCCCGGTAAAAATCCAGGTACGTCAACAAAAGTTACCAACGGAATATTAAATGCGTCACAAAACCGAACAAATCTGGCTGCTTTTACCGATGAATTTATATCCAGAACTCCTGCTAAATGATTGGGTTGGTTGGCAACAACACCAACTGGTTTTCCGCCAAAACGGGCAAACCCAACAATAATGTTTTGTGCATATTGCGCCTGTACTTCCAAAAAATGTTGATTGTCAATCACCTTTTGAATAATATCGTGCATGTCATAAGGTTTATTGGGATCTGCCGGTACAATATCCTGCAGGCTTTCTTCAATCCGATCTGATGGATCAATTGTGGTTTTAACAGGTGGATCTTCCAAATTATTTGATGGCAGAAAACTTAACAACTCGCGTATCATCATGATTGTTTGGTCTTCGTCTTTGCCGTTGAAATGGGCAACTCCACTTTTGCTGTTATGTGTGAAAGCACCACCCAATTCTTCTTTTGTGACGTCTTCGTGAGTTACAGTTTTAATTACTTCGGGACCGGTGACAAACATGTGGCTTTTTTCGTTCACCATAAAAATAAAATCGGTGAGGGCAGGGGAGTAAACAGCACCTCCTGCACATGGACCGAGTATTGCAGATATTTGCGGAATAACACCTGATGAAATTACATTGTTATAAAAAATATCAGCGTAACCGGCTAAACTTTCAACACCTTCCTGAATTCGTGCACCACCTGAATCATTCAATCCAACCAATGGTGCTCCCATTTGTAAAGCAAGTTTTTGGATTTTTACAATTTTATCTGCATTGGCACGGCTCAATGAACCTCCAAAAACCGTAAAATCCTGTGCAAAAACATACACAAGCCGTCCTTTTACTTTTCCATATCCCGATATTAATCCATCACCAAGAATCTTATTCATTTCCATTCCAAAGTCGTAACTTCGGTGGGTAACTAACTTGTCAACTTCGTTAAAAGTTCCCGGATCGAGCAATTGCAGGATTCTTTCTCTGGCCGATTTTTTGCCGGCTGCATGCTGTTTTTCAATCCTTTCCTGGCCACCTCCCTGTTCTGCTTTTTTATTCAGTTCTTCCAGTTGGGTATATTTGTCTTGTAAATTCATACGTTATTTCTTTTTATTCAAGTTCGATTAATATTTGACTTCCTTCGATGGTGTCGCCATCTTTCACATTAACTTTCTTAACTTTTCCATCCATAGGAATCTTATATTCACTCTCCATTTTCATTGCCGAAATTACAACAGCAGTTTGACCTTCGGTTACTTCATCACCTTCCTTTACAAATACTTTTACAACTTTACCAGGCATTGGCGATGAGATTTTCTTTTCGGAAGAGGCGAAGGCGTTTGTTCCTCTATCTAGGAGATATCTTGCCTCAGCATCTATTATCTCTACTTCAAATTCCTGATAAAGTGTATATGCTGTATATTTTTTAGGTTGGTTTCGTGGAACCAGTTCGATGTTGTATGAATGTCCTCCTTCCAAAATTGAAAATGTTCCATCTGCAGTGTGCATTACATCAACTTTTAGGATTTTTCCATCCACCTCAATTTCAAGGAGGTTTCCATCTTGTCCGCGAAGGTCAACCCAGGCAATCCTGTCCCCGACTTTTATTTCAATAGCCATTATTTATTAATTTAAAAATGATTGATGTATGGTATGTTTTTCCAGCGACTTTGAGGCAATGCAAAGTCTTTGACAGATTCCTTCGTGCTGCTTATTTTTTGCAAATAATCAATAAATGCTGCAACTATTACCATGTCACTACATTCATCACAATTTGAATTTTCCATCAGCTGATCCTGATTATTTTCAATAAAATGTGTGTCGTAGTTCCCTTCAATAAAGTTAATATTGCTCATTATACGTTCAAGATATTTTATTGAAGTTTTGATACCCGTAATTTTATATTCATATAAAGCCCTTCTCATTCTGTTTATTGCTTCGTCGCGGTTTTTACCCCAAACTATCAATTTCGAAATCATCGGATCATAATAAATTGGGATCTCGTAACCTTCATAAACATATCCATCTGTTCGCACACCCAACCCAAGTGGTTCAGATATTTTGTAGATTTTACCCGGGCTTGGCATGAAATTGTTGTCGGGATCTTCGGCATAAATCCGGCATTCGATTGAATGGCCTCTTTGGTACAAATCTTCCTGTTTGAATTCCAAAATATTTCCTTCTGCAATTTTAATCTGTTGTTTTACCAAATCAACACCGGTAACCCTTTCTGTAATTGGGTGTTCAACCTGTAAACGAGTATTCATCTCAAGGAAGTAGTAATTCAGTTTGTTGTCAACAAGAAACTCGATGGTACCGGCACCGGTATAATTGACGGCTTTTGCTGCTTCAACTGCTGATTGGCCCATTTTTTCGCGCAACTCAGGTGTCAACAAAGGGGAAGGTGTTTCTTCTATCATTTTCTGATGCCGCCTTTGGATTGAACATTCGCGTTCAAAAAGATGAATCACATTTCCGTGTTGGTCGGCCAGGATTTGGTATTCGATGTGATGCGGCGAGGTTATATATTTTTCGATATACACTGAATCGTCGCCAAATGAAGAAAGTGCTTCTGAACGCGCTGCCCGCACTGCCGAAACAATTTCCGATTCATTTTTAACCAGTCGCATTCCTTTTCCACCACCACCGGCAGCGGCTTTTATCATTATCGGGAGTTGTATATCCTTGATAATATTTAAAACTTCGTTTTCATCGGAAATACTATTGGGTGTACCCGGTACAACAGGAATCCCTGCTTTAGTCATTGCTTCGCGGGCCATAATTTTATCGCCCATTTGAACGATTACTTCAGGAGAAGGTCCAATAAAAATAATCCCTTCTTCCTTGCACCTTCTTGCGAATGTTGCATTTTCAGATAAAAAACCATAACCGGGATGAATAGCATCGGCACCACATTTTTTAGTTACCTCGATAATTTTTTCGATATTCAAATAGCTTTCACTCGAAGGTGCTTTCCCTATAAGATAAGCTTCATGAGCATATCGAACATGTAATGAAGTTCTGTCGGCTTCGGAATAAACTGCTACTGATTCAATATTCATTTCACGGCAGGTCCGCATAATACGGATTGCAATTTCGCCTCGATTGGCGATAAGAATCTTTTTTATTTTAGTCATATACGTGATAAAACAATATGATTTGGAACAAGTTTAAATTTAGTTATAATTAACTACAATAACTCTAAATTGTTTATTTCAAATTTTCAGGCATCGAAATTACTTGTACTTGCCTAACAAGCAAATTTAAGTTTGTTAATATTTACAAAATGCTTCAAGTAGGCTTGATTTAATAGCTTGCTGTTTTGAATATGGAAAACAAATAGTCAAAAATTTAAAATATTTCAAACATAATTTTTTATTCCTGCCAAAAAAGATATTTTTGTTTTGCTGTTTAATCTAACTTATGAAATATTTACTCCTTTCGCTTTATTTCATGTGCATGGTGTTGGTTTCTGTGAAGGCACAAGATTTAAATTATACTCTTTCCGATGATTCACTCGTGAATAAATCCGCCAGTATCAAACGTGTTTATTACGCAGCAAGAACCGAACTGAAACCCAAAATTGACGGCAACCTGGATGATGACTGCTGGCGACTAACCGGAACATGGGATGGCGGTTTTGTTCAACAACAACCACATCAGGCAGCTCAGCCTTCACAACCAACTGAAATAAAAATCCTGTATGATGACAAATACCTCTATTTTGCTATTATTTGCCACGACAATGAACCCGATAAAATGAGCCCCATACTTGGACGGCGTGATGAAAATAACGGTGATATGGCAGGAATTGCATTGGACTCATACAACGATAAACAAACTGCTTTTGAATTTAACCTCACCGCAGCGGGCCAAAAAGTTGATTTAATGCACATGGGCGAATACGGTTGGGATTTTGAATGGAATGCCGTTTGGGATGGAAAAACCACAATTGGCGACTCAGCCTGGTATGCCGAAATGAGAGTACCTTTTACTCAATTAAGGTTTTCAAACGAAGAGGAACATATTTGGGGGATGCACATTTGGCGATGGATCCACCGTTTTCAGGAAGAATCGCAATGGAAACTTATACCTGTGGATGCTCCGGCAATGGTTTATATTTTTGGTGAATTACGCGGTATAAAAGATATACCATATAAAAGGAATTTCGAGGTTATGCCATATGTTAAAGGAAAATATGTTACCGATTCAGAAAGCAACGAAAACTTTGGTGCAGGCGTTGATGGTAAAATTGGTATAACTTCAAACTTTACCCTCGATTATACTGTAAATCCCGATTTTGGCCAGGTTGAAGCAGATCCTTCTATTTTGAATTTAACTTCATATGAGGTTTTTTATGATGAAAAACGACCTTTTTTTCTGGAAGGGAAAAGTATCCTTGAATATAATGCCGATCAGGATATGTTGTACTATTCACGCAGAATAGGTCATTCACCAAGTTTTCGCCCAATCCCGGATGATAATGAGAATCTTTCTATTCCGGATAATACATCAATAATTAATGCGCTGAAACTGACCGGAAAAAACAAAAAGGGTCTCTCGCTGGGAGTCGTGAATAGTATGACTGCAAAAGAGTATGCAACAATTACATCTCAAAATAACAAAACCAAAGATGCTGTTGAACCATTTACTAATTATTTTATCGGAAGGATAAAACAGGATTGGAATAAAGGAAATACAACATTGGGTGGAATTACAACTTCAACTTTCAGGAATATAAAAGATGAGCAGCTAAAATTCCTTGCAGATAAATCATTTGTTGGTGGGGTTGATTTTGAGCATAACTGGTTGAACAGGAAATATTACATTAATACAAAAAGTTTTTATTCGAAAATCGATGGCAGCGAAGAAGCCATTTCAAGATTGCAAAGATCATCACAACATCTTTATCAAAGAGAAGATGCAGAACATCTGGAATATAATCCTTTATTAACCACATTGCAAGGTTGGGGAGGCGAAGTAAGTGGTGGAAAACGAAGTGGAAAATTAAGGATTATGGGTAATTTTGACTGGAGATCACCCGGTGTTGATTTAAATGATGTGGGATACATGCGCCAGGCCGATTATAAAAGGGAGGAAACCCACTTATTTTATTTTGTGAACAAACCTTATGGGATTTTAATGAAATACCATTTTGGTTTTGATCAGCGGCGAAACTGGAGTTTTGGTGGTGAGAAACTCACTGATATTTTCAATTCCGAATTTAAATTTACTTTTAAGAATTATTGGTCTATAAGAGTGGATATCGACAGAACATTTAATGAAATTGATACCCGCCAACTGCGGGGTGGGCCAGCGCTCAGGATAGATGGAAACACCAGCGCTGGTTATATTTTCCAAACAAACAGCAGCAAAAATTTCATATTTGGAACTTTAATGGATTTTACAAAATACGATGACAAAATAACCTGGAAAAACAGATATGATATTAGTATGTTTTGGCTCATAAATAATAACATTACTGTTTCGTCATATACCAGTTTTACCAATGAAATCAATAACAGCCAGTATGTAACACAAAAAACAGTTGACAGTAAAAAGGAATACGTAGTTGGAAAAATTGACAGGGAAACTTTATATACAACTTTGCGGGTGGAATATTTTGTAACACCTGAACTTTCATTGCAATATTATGGCAGTCCTTATGCGTCAATTGGTAAATACGACTCATACCGAAAAGTAAACTTATCGAAATCAAAAGATTTAAATGAAAGATACACACCTTTAAATACAAATGATAATTTATTGGTGGATGAAAGCAATAATGTTTTATTGAATCTTGAAACTGAAAACCCCGATTTTAATTTTCAGGAGTTCAGATCAAATTTTGTTTTGAGATGGGAATACAAAACCGGATCTACCTTTTATTATGTGTGGACTACCACAGGTGTTGGAGATAAGGATACATATTTCTTTCAAAATGCTTTTATGATTAAATTTAGTTATTGGTTTTCGTTATAAGCTAAAACTCTATCTTTGGTGCCGTGAAACTGGCAGAATACATACCCTTTTATAAAAGAAACCTTCATTTGGCCTTGCCAGTTGTGATATCACAAATTGGGCAGGTATCGGTATCTTTAATCGATAACATGATGGTTGGCCATGTTGGTACACCGGAGTTGGCTGCGGCATCTTTTGCCAACAGTGTTTTCATGATTGGGATGTTTTTTGGAATGGGTATCACCTTTGGTATTACCCCACTGATTGGAAGTGCTTTTAGTGGTGGGAAAACCAATGAAGTGGTGGTGTGGCTAAAAAATGGAATTTTCACACATCTTGCGGCCGCATTTGTGTTGTTTTTAGTAATGGTTGGAGTTTATTTTTTGTTGCCGCTAATGGGGCAACCTGTAAATGTAACCGAACTTGCTCAGCCTTATTATTTAATTTTGTGTATTTCATACATACCATTTATGCTTTTTTTTTCTGTCAAGCAATTTCTCGAGGGCATTGGAAACACAAAAATTGCAATGCACATTACAATTACTGCCAATGTAATTAACCTTATATTCAACTATCTTTTAATTTACGGAAAGTTTGGTTTTCCTGAATTGGGATTAAATGGCGCAGGTTATGGAACTTTAATTTCAAGAGTTTCAATGCCAATCCTGTTTTTTGTATATATTATGAATGCCCCTGCAATAAAAAGGTATTTTGTATATGCTCATCAGGAGCTTTTCAATTTTAGAAAAGTAATTTCACTTTTAAGAATAGGGATTCCAATTGCATTTCAGATAATTGTGGAAGTAATTGCTTTTAGCATTGGGGCGATAATGATGGGTTGGTTAGGTGAAGTTCCTTTGGCAGCTCATCAGGTTGCAATCGGTTTGGCTTCTTTTTCTTACATGATTTCCCTTGGTATCTCACAGGCAAATACAATCAGGGTTAGCCACCAAATGGGAATTAATGATTTCAAGGCATTAAAAAGTGCTGCTTTTGCTTCAACTCATCTGGTTTTGGTATTTATGTCTTCAATGGGGCTTTTATTCGTTTTAGCCCGAAATGTATTACCTTTTTTATTTACCGTTGATCCTGAAGTAATCAAAATTGCTTCCGGATTATTAATTATAGCTGCTGTTTTTCAGGTTTTCGACGGACTACAGGTTGTAATGTTAAGTACACTTAGAGGAATGGCTGATGTAAAGTTGCCAATGTTTATTGCTTTTTTTGCATATCTGTTTATTGGTATCCCAACAAGTTATGTTTTGTCGTTTAGTTTGCAACTTGGTCCTCAGGGAATTTGGTATGGTTATCTGGCAGGGTTGGGAGTTGCCGCGGTTTTATTCTATCTGCGTTTTCAACATAACCTTAAGAAAAGATCATAAAAAAAGGGTTATCATTTAATTTGATAACCCGATTGTTCATAGTTTAGTTTAGTTAGACAGAAAACCTTGGTCTAATAGAGAAAAGGTAATAAAACAATAAACTTTAATTCTTTGTTAAATTTTGATTGACGAATATAGTATAAAATCAAATGAAATTTAAATGATTATTAAAAAAATATTAATGATTGTTAAAAAATCCTATTTGATAAGTAATTAACAGATTGATTTTAAGTAAATAGAAAAGCAATACATGTTTCAAAATATTTTTCTTTTTTCTTCAAACTTTTTCTGTAAAGCTTCAAAAATTGAAATATGAATTCAAAAATGAATAATGATAACACTAACATAACATGACGCTGCAGGATTAGAATTGATAAGCACACTGTAATTTTACATTTTATTTTTAGCAGAAATTAATACCATCATAAATGAAACAAGTTGTTT
Source organism: Draconibacterium sp. (assembly GCA_041739985.1). GTDB lineage: Bacteria > Bacteroidota > Bacteroidia > Bacteroidales > Prolixibacteraceae > Draconibacterium. The sequence continues at coordinate 41,347 of JBGSMW010000041.1, forward strand.
TAACAGGAATCCGGAAAATGGCAATGACAGAAATCCCAAATCCGGTTTTACTTCGACAAGATGAAGTAAAAATTAAAATGTCAACCATTGGTGTTTGTGGTTCTGATATACATTATTATGCTGAGGGAAAAATTGGGACCCAGGTTGTTCAATACCCGTTTCCGGTAGGGCATGAGTGTTCAGGAATTATTGAGGAAGCAGGAGAAAAAGTCACAAACGTTAGGGTAGGAGATTTGGTTGTAGTTGATCCATCTGTTCACTGTGGTCACTGCGATCAGTGTCTTGCAGGACGGCCACACACCTGCCGGAATAACAGGTTTTTGGGCTGTCCCGGACAACTTGATGGTTGTTTGGCTGAATATATTGTAATGCCTTCGTTCACCTGTTTCCCGGTTACAGGAAAAATGAACCCTGTTCAGGCTGCATTAATTGAACCACTTACCATTGGCGTTTATACAGTAAAACTTGCCCAAATTCAAAATAAGAAAACTGCTGTGGGGATTTTTGGTTCGGGACCAATCGGGTTGAGTGTGTTATTCAAATTATTGGCTGATGGTATTGATGATATTACTATGATTGAACCTCTGGAATACAGGTTAAATAAGGCAAAGGAAATAGGTGCTAGATATTTGATAAACCCTGAAGCTGAAAATGTGGAAGATACAGTCAAAAACCAGCACAAACTATTGCTTGATGTTGTTTTTGAAGCCAGTGGCAAACAGGATGCTGTAACAAATGCAGTTAAAATTCTGAAACCTGGCGGTAAACTGGTTTTGGTAGGAATTCCACCTGATGCAAAATATACTTTCGATATGGATTTAATGCGCCGAAAGGAGTTAACTGTTATCAATGTCCGCCGCCAAAACCATTGTGTTGAAGAAGCAATCGAACTTGTTATATCCGGTAAAATTGATATTGAAAAAATGGTTACCCATCATTTTACTCTCGAAGAAACCCCCTTAGCTTTTGAAATTGTTGAAGCCTACAAAGACGGTGCGATAAAAGCAATGATTAATTTGTAAGCATTCCTTTTTGCTTACTTTGAATTCCTATCATCATCGGAATGGTAATATTTAAACCAGCGGAGAAATTTATTTTTTCTTTAATATCAATTCTGTCAAATCAGCGGTTGAAATAAATTTATTCCAACCCTTTGATTTCATTCCCTTTTGAAGTTCTAGGTCACCGCTCCAAAGTTTTCCGCGTATATGGTCGGTTAAAGCAATAAACTCAGTATCATCAGCATCCACATCAATTGCCATATTTTCAGCCGATGTTAAAACATTTTGAGGGATCAAATTCAGATCAATAAATTTGATTTTGGAAGTAATTAATCGAACAATTATTTCGAATTCTTCGTTTGAGTAAGCTGCCAACGAAATAATCTTTTTTTTATGTTCATTGATTTCCTCTAGTAGAAGGTCTGTTGAATAAAAATGAAGTCTTGATTTTGGTTGTAAGAGAATTCTGGCAATTTTGCTATTTGTATTCAAAATTGCACTAAAGGCAACATTGGTGTCAACAACAATTCTCATTTAGACAATAGTTGTTTTCTTCTTGCCCATCTTCCTTTCTTTACCGACTTTACCAATGTGTCAACATCAGCCTGAGTTGCTTTACTTTTGCGGGTAACTTCCAGGTACCTGAACCAATCCGTCAACTCCTGAAGATCATCAATTTTAATGTCTCCGGGTAATCGGAATATAATTTCATTTTTAGTTCTTTCAATTATCATAACCGTAACTTTATCCAAATATAACAAATTTTTGGGTTGAGGGTTTTAATCATTGCTCATAACCATTCGATGGGGTAGTCTACCCGGTTAGCGGCAGTTGTCCTCATTTCTTCGTCAGTTTATATCTCAAATGTGTTGTTGAGTCTGAAGGTATTACTTCTTCAATTTGAATATCATAAATGTCCTTGTCAATACCGTCAAACAGCCTGATACCGCTTCCTAAAAAAACAGGCGCAATGTGAATGAAACATTCGTCAATCAGCCCTGCGTTGAGAAATTGTTGAATAGTATTCGCTCCTCCTTGAATTCTTATGTCTTTACCTTTGGCTGATTGTCTTGCTTTTTCCAGTGCACTATGTATTCCGTCGTTGATGAAATGAAAAGTTGTTGTTCCTTTTTGAACCCAGGGTTCCCGTTTTTCGTGTGTCAGTACATAAACATCTGATTTGTATAAATCTTCCGGCCAACTTACTTCGCCTTCTTCAAACATTCGTTTCCCCATAATGAAAGAACCTGTTCTTGCAATTGTCTCCCTGATATATTCACCATCAGGTCCGTCTTCATTACCGCTTTCCATTCCCAGGTATTCCCAAAATGCATTTTGATTCAGCATCCACTTGTGAATTTTTCCTGATACACCGCCCATTGGGTTGGCTGGACCTCTGTTGTCGCCTGCGAAAAAGCCATCAAGCGATATTCCGCTGTCAAAGATTATTTTGCTCATAATTTTTCACAAATTTCTTTCAACTTGTCGAGTGCTTTTGGGTAGGTCTGGATCATAAAACTTTCAAAATCTTCCGGGCTATCTACGTCAACAGTAACTGTTGCAGTCCCCTGTCCAACCGCATCGTCCGACTGTGAATTGTTTTCTTCGAAGGTATAGTTTTCAAATCCGTTTGCCCATTTTTCCACTTCCGGCCCATCTGTAATTTCCTTGTCAGCTTTTAAAAGACCATAGTGTTGAATCGAAACAAACCGGTTGGCAATGTTTTCAGCTATCCTTGAAACCATACCTCCCTTTTCTCCTTTCTCATCTACTCCAATAAAAAGAATTTTATTTCCCTTGTCCCAACTTCCTTCATAGGTCGATGTGGGGTTAAACGCAGAAGTCCATTGCTCATAAGTTGATTTACTGCTGATGCCAAGCATAATATCATAAATTCTTGTCACAGGCGCATTGATGCTTACTTTGAATTGTAACTTTTTCATAATTTTAATATTTGTTTAAATAATCCCGATAGCTTTTTATTTTCCGTTATACCTGGCAGTTGTTTAACACAGCTCATAACATATGTACACCTGCTTATTGTATGTATTTCGGCATTACCCGAATATGTTACCGGTTAATTTAATAACACTTTTTCTGAGATAAGGTTTTTTGAGGCTGAAAATTGTGTGCTGAATGTTTGGTTTAAATTGATAGTTGTTTCAAATGAATTTAGTTTGTCGGGCGGGCTTTTAACAGGGCGGATATTACAACTTCTCCAATGTATCGCGTGGGTTTATAGTTACCTGATCGCGCTGCAACAGGGATACCACGATATAAAAACGTGCGGCAACAGGGCTAACGATTATACTATTTTTTTTTCAGTATAATATTTACCTCCAAGCACCAAGGCAGCCGAAATAATCATTACATTTTTAATAATGTATTGGCCCTCAAGTGATGGTGTAAGGATATTCCCGTTTTGGAATGTTACCTCAGGCAATACAATCAATGGCATGAATGTTCCAAACATTTGTAGGAAAAGCAATGCAATGGCAATTTTAGTAGTACGCGGAAATAGAAATGTGACTCCGATGGCAACTTCCCACCAGCTAATAACGATTAACCACAAATCAGGTGTACCAAACGGGAGCCAAACTACGGTAGCTTTAAGCAGGCTTTCGGCCGACGAAACATCAAAAGGTTTTAAAATCCCAAACCAGATAAATATAATTCCAAACGAAATTCTTACGGATAGAATACTCCAACGCCTCATCCACAGGGCAATCCGTTGGTCAATATTTGAAATCAGGTCATTCATCAATCAATTTCATTTGTATAAGTACAAATAACAATTTTACATTCATTTTGTTGTTTTTTTGAACCTGATCTTAACAACTACATACCTTTATATTGCTGGTATTTCTGCATTATCGGAATAAGTTACCGGCTCGATTTAATAACACTTTTTGTGAGATAAGGTTTGTTGAATCAGAAAATTGTGTGCTAAATGTTTGGTTTAAATTGATAGTTGTTTCAAATGAATTTAGTTTGTCGGGCGGGCTTATTATCTGGTTGAATATCGTAAATGCAACATTGTATCTTGTAGTTTGCAGTTACCGGTTATCACGCGATGCAATCGCACGGGAGCGGGGGCCAACAGGGAGTTAAGAATTATTATTCTCATCGGAAGGATAATATAATTCTAAATCATGCTCTAAATCAAGAACAGAATCATCTTTGAAATTCAACCTTATGTATATCGTGAATACACCCCATCCCGAAGTCTTCAATCTAAATTTATTTTCTCTGGTATCAATCTTTCTTACTGGAATTTTGAATGTGTAATGTAAATTATAGATAACATTGCTAATCTTGTCAAGATTAGCATCACTTGCCTCCACCCATACCCACCAATCCCAATAATCGTCACCACGATATTTATAGGCTTGTTCGATTCTATAATCATCTTTTGATTTGTTTATTATCATTTTTGAGATTTCCATATTAATTATCTTTTTGAAGATTAACATTTATTAATCCAACAGAAATAAAATCTGAACTCCATTTACCGCCAGGACCCTCTACAGTTATTTCTATTTGGGCTTCCTCGCTTGGGATTTTACGTATAATAATTCCAAATTGAGCTTGTCCAAGTTTTTCTAATTGGGTTTCTTCAGGCTCATAAAATTTAGCTTTGTGCAAAAATCTGTAACTGCATCTTGTAAATCTTATAGTAGGCCTAACTTCATCAGTAAACTCTTTTGGTAATAAAATCATCGTTTTGTATATCAGTTTAGCCTTTTCTTTACTAATAAATTTTGCCAATTCCAACATTAATAATGATCTGTCCGTGAATTCATAATGTTGTCTGTCACCAGTCATTCCATTTTGGGAGTCAATATTTGTTTCTCGCAACTCGAATATTGGCTTTTTGAAAGTCACGGCCGTCGATAATTCTTGTATAACCCAGTTGTGTGTTCCAAAAATACCATCACTATTTGGATTACCCCTTTTTGTTAAAAAGCCTATGCATATATCACTGTCCTTTATTCGTGAAATAACCCCATCAGATAAATTTTCTCCTTGCATCTGTTCTCCTGTTACAACTTCACAATCGAGTTCCTTCAAAAAAGGAATAATTAGTTCATTTATCCATCTATCATTCTCATTGTATCCAAAACCTACAAAAACCTTCATCTAAAATTAGTTTGAGTTATTAAATAATTAGTCTTAGTAAAGAAGCTTTATTCCAGTAGTATCGGCTTATTGAATATCTATCAATGTTAAAACATACATAATATTTATTCAAATTAAGAAATATTATTCAACAAACAAAATTTTGATAATAACCATTTCTAAGTATCAGAAATAAGGGAACAACCCTGTTGAAATTTTCCCTTTTAATCAGTTTCCCCAGTATCGCTTAACTGCAATATAAACCTTACCCATCATGGGCAAAAATTATTAACAATACAAGATACGGATTGCATATCCACATCAGCGGGATTTATTTATAGAATTACAAATGCCAAACAGCCCACACCTGTTATCGAACGAGACGTAGCTGAAGCATCATTAATAAATCTTCAATATTGGCAATTTGCCAAATACATATAAAATTAAATTTTGAATCGTGGCAAATCGGCAAACAGATAATAAATAAAAAATAAAGATTTGGCAATTTGCCATATAATGAATAATTAAAATATTAAGATATGGCAATATGCCAAATGTCAAAAAAATAAAAAATAAGTTATTGGCAATATGCTATAATACGTAGAATAGAATAATAAATATATGGCAAATTGGCTAAGCTATATTAATCAAAAAATAGAAATGTGATAAACTGCCAAATGTTTACCAAACACAAATTTATTTAATGGCAAATTGCTATGCTGTAAAACATAAGTATTATTTCTGTCGATTATTCAATTTAAATTATTTTTAGAGTGATTTTCCCGTTTCACCTGATTTCAAAACAATACTTTATGAGGATGCTAAGGTTTAACCTTCAAATAACGATTAAAAATTAAATCATGATGGAGAATTTAATGAGTAAAAGCCGCACGACCGAGCTAAATGATGTTTCGATGCTAATTATTGGTGCTTTTAAAAAAACAACTTTAAACAGCGATACCTATCTTGCTTCACTTTTGCTTTTGGTTGAGGAGAAATCGGAATTGTTTACAAAGGCAATTCGCCGAACAAAAGCGCGTTCGAACCTGGCAGAGAAAGCCAAAATTCGTGACGGTGCTTACCGCTCACTTTTTTATCTTGTAAATGGTTTTATGCACCACCCCGATCCCGTAATCTCCGGTGCTGCCGCTAATGTTGATGCTGTTCTCTCACACTTCGGTTTGTCGATTACCAGTAAAAGCTATGCAACCACATCGGCGCTGATTAGTTCAGTACTTATCGAATTGGCTGATGTTAAACTTCAGGATTCAATTGCAGTTCTTTCTGGTTGCGCTGAACTGATTTCCGCCCTGCGCACCGCCCTGAACGATTTTGAAAACTCGCGAGTTACGTACCAAAAAGAAAAAGGTAGGGAAGGTACACTTCTCAATGCCGTGGCAATAAAAATGGAAATGGTTGCGCTTGTTAACGATAAACTGCTTGTGCACCTCCGGGCCATGGAACAGGTAAACCCGGAAGCCTACGGGACTTTTGCCCAAACCGTTGCCGGGTATTATTGCCTACAATAATATGGTAGTTAAAAAGCGTGCAAAAAAACCACAGGCTAAACCTGCAGAATAGTAAAACAGAAAGGAGCCGCCCTCCAAAAGGAAAGCGGCTCATCATATATTTTTTCTTCTTCCTGCATCTCGCCAAAGGCGAGGCTGGGGAGGGGCTCTTATACCGAATAAGTCGATGACGAAGTATTTCCACCCCTTCCTGTCCAGTTGGTGTGGAAGAACTCTCCGCGTGGTTTGTCGGTTCTTTCGTAGGTGTGCGCGCCAAAATAATCACGCTGCGCCTGTAACAGGTTGGCGGGTAAACGTTCGCTGCGGAACCCGTCGAAATAACAAAGCGCCGACGTTAATGCCGGAACCGGAATTCCATTCTCCAAAGCCGTTGCGCAAATTCTTCTCCAGCCTGCCTGTGCATTTTCCACTAAATCTTTAAAGTAAGGATCGAGCAGCAGATTTGCCAAATCCGGGTTTTTATCGAAGGCTTTTTTAATGTCGCCTAAAAATACCGAGCGGATGATACAACCTCCGCGCCACATCAACGCGATGCCGCCGTAGTTAAGATTCCAGCCGTATTCTTTTGCAGCTTCCATCATCAGGTTGTAACCCTGGGCGTATGATATTAATTTGGCGCCCAGTAATGCACTTTCAATATCATCGATAAACTGTTTTTTGTCGCCTTTGAATTCGGCTTTTGGACCGTTCAGCATTTTAGAAGCCTGCACCCGTAAATCCTTTTGTGCCGACAAACAACGTGCAAATACCGATTCGCCAATCAATGTTAACGGAATACCGAGATCGAGTGCAGAAACACCAGTCCATTTCCCGGTTCCTTTTTGTCCGGCTGTATCGAGAATGAAATCCACTGTTTCTTCGCCATTTTCGTCTTTGAAACCCAGAATATCGCGTGTGATTTCAATCAAATAACTGTTGAGAATGCCAGTGTTCCACTTCTTGAAAACCTCGTGCATTTCGGTGTTGTTCATCCCGAGGAGTTCTTTCATTAACTGGTAGGCTTCGCAAATAATCTGCATGTCGCCGTATTCAATTCCGTTGTGTACCATTTTCACAAAGTGACCGGCGCCGCCTTCGCCAACCCAGTCGCAACAAGGTGTGCCATCTTCAACCTTTGCCGAAATAGCCTGGAAAATTTCTTTCACTGCAGGCCATGCAGCGGGCGAACCTCCGGGCATAATTGACGGCCCTAGCAAAGCGCCTTCTTCACCACCCGAAACACCTGTGCCGATGTAAAGGAATCCTTTGCTTTCAACATATTTTGCCCTGCGAATTGTGTCTGGAAAATGTGAGTTTCCGCCATCGATAATGATGTCGCCCGGCTCAAGGTGCGGCATAATCAGTTCGATGAAGTCGTCAACCGGTTTGCCAGCTTTAACAAGCATCATTACTTTGCGCGGTTTTTCGAGCGATGCGCAAAGTTCTTCAATTGAATGTGCACCAATGAAATTCTTTCCTTTGCCGCGGGCATTCATAAACTCGTCAACTTTCGAAACAGTGCGGTTAAATACTCCCACTGTGAACCCTTTGCTTTCCATGTTCAGCACAAGGTTTTCGCCCATTACGGCGAGGCCGATGAGGCCAATGTCTGCTAATTTTTTCATATTCGTTTTAATTTGTAATTTATAGTTATTTGTTGAGATTGAATGAGATTGAAAAAGATTGAATGAGATTGAATGTTTACCATCAATCTCCATCAATCTCCATCAATCTCCATCAATCTCTTTCTTCCAATCTCCACCAATCTCCTTCTTTCAATCTCCTTCTTCAATCTTAAATCCTAATTTCTCCAATTTCTCCAGAGTTTCTGTTTCTATATTTTTTGCTTTTATTGTGAATGAATTAAATTCGCGTCTTACCGGATAATCGCCCCGTAGTTTTTCAAAATTCTTTGGTTCTTTCCGCAAAAGTTCATCGTCAGATTCTATATTATATGTCGATAAAATTGCTTCGGCCAGAATTGAATATTCACGCCGTTGGTTTCCATCGATTTCAATTACGGGATTCTCAGGCGGTTCAACTTTTGAGGGTTGCCAGTCATCAAGTCCCAGTTTAAAAAATTTGCTCACCGCCTGAACGCTCATTTTTGTTCCGTTTGCTTTTCCATCTTTCGAGTAACCTGCAATGTGGGGAGTTCCATATTCAGCAAGTTTTAGTATGTCCAGATTAATTGTTGGCTCATTTTCCCAGCAGTCGATTATTAATCCCGAAATATTTCCTGATTTTAATGTATTTAAAACGTCATCCGAATTAAATACTTCTCCGCGGCATGAATTAATAATCAAAGGTTTCTTTCTGAGGTTTAGCAGAAACTCCTTGTTTACCATGTGAAAAGTAGCATCCAATCCTGCCATTTTTAAGGGTACATGAAACGTGATAATATCAGCCTCTTCCTGGATTGTTTTCAACGGAACAAATTTGCCCGAACCTTCAGATCTTTCACGCGGCGGGTCATTCAGCAACACCTTCATCCCAATTGTTTCGCAGGTTTTTGCCACCCTTGAGCCAACCTGACCTACTCCCACAATTCCAATGGTCTTTCCAGTAAGATCTTCTCTTTTTCGCATCGACCATGAAAAGAGGGCAGAGGAAATGTACTGATTTACGCTTTCGGCATTACAGCCGGGCGCATTTTTCCATTCGATTCCTGCCTGTCTGCAATATTCAGTATCGATGTGATCAAAACCGATTGTTGCAGTTGCAATGAATTTAACAGAAGATCCTTTTAAAAGATTTTCGTTGCAGATGGTACGCGTCCGGGTAATAATCGCATCAGCGTCTTTCACTACTTCGGGTGTTGTTTTGTTGCCGGGCAAATAAATTACTTCAGTCACCTGCTCGAAAGCGCCCCGGATGTATGGTATTTTATCGTCAATTATAATCTTCATAGTGAAAGTGATTTGTTGAGATTTGTTGTGACTTATAGTGACTAGTTGAGATTAATAGTGATTAATAGAGATTTGTTGTGATTCATAGTAATTAATTGCTGGTTTTTGATTCGAGCGTTTTGATGTAATTATTCATTTTGATACCCAATCTTTCCATTTTTGAAGTAATACTTTCATAAAATTCGATACTGATTATTTTTCTGTTTTTTGCTTTAGTGAGCCATGATATTGTTTCGTAATGCGAGCCTCTGGCATAAAACATGAAATTCTTCCGATCTTTAAAATGATAACGTCCAAAACCTTCGGCAATATTTGCAGCAATTGAATCGGCACTTTTTACTATTTGCTGCCCAACGGAATATTTGGCAAGATTTTCCCATTCAACAACAGAAAACCAAACTTCGTCTCCAATTTCCATGGCGATATTGTAAATTTCCATGTCTTCAAGTTTCACTTCAGATATATTTTAAAGTTTTCAAACAATAAATCTCCATAAATCTCCAGCAATCTCCATCAGTCTCCATCAGTCTCTATTTCCCCAAATAATAATCTTTTACCATTTCCTCCAGCACCCAACTGGTTCTGGCTGCAGAAACACCTGTACTTACACATTTCCCAACTCCGCGTAATTCATCAACTACCTGTTTTACCAGATTCATCTGGATATGTTCCGGATTGGTAAATTCAAGTTCTGTATTACCTTTTTTGGTAAAAACACTTACTTTTCCATGCGTAAAAGTGGGAATCACAATTCTTCCTTCTTCGCCAATAATTTCAATTTCATCGGTAAACTGGTTTTTGTCAACAACAAAGCACCAGCTGCCTGTTCCAATTACTCCCGATTCATGTTTCCATGTTCCCGAAACAGTATCCTCGGCAGGGTATAATCCTCCCAGATTTGAAGCAACTCCGTTTACATTTGTTACCGGACCAAAAACAAAATCAAGATAGTCGAACTGGTGCGAAGCCAAATCATAAAAATGACCTGCACCACTTATTTCAGGAAATACATGCCAGCTCATTTGTTCGGGTGTTTTTCCCCGTTCGCCTGCAGCTTTATACAATTTTACATTTACCATCAATGGTTTACCAATTGTACCATCCCAAATCAATTCCTTCACTTTCAGAAATGCGGGAAGTGTACGTCTGTAATAAGCAACCCAAACAGGCATTCCGGTTTCTTCAGAAACTTTGAGTATTTCAGTACATTCGGCAAAGGTTTTTGCAATAGGTTTCTCAATATAAACAGGTTTTCCGGCACGCATTACTTCAATAGCATATTTTGCATGGGAATCGGGTGGGGTAGCCACATAAACAGCATCCACATCCGGGTCGTTTATCAATTCCGATGCATCAGAATACCATTTTTTAACGTTATGTCTTTTTGCAAAACCAGCGGCTTTTTCTGCATCGCGTCGCATAACGGCAACCAATTCAGAATGCTCAGTTTTATAAAAGGCCGGACCGCTTTTTACCTCGGTTACATTACCAACCCCAATTATTCCCCAACGGATAGCCCCCACTAACTCCCCCTTAGAATAGCCTCCCCAACCCCTCCGATGGAGGGGCTTATGATCTGTGTCCTTATCTACAATTTTCTTCATGTAAAATTCTTAAAAACAAAAAATGATGGCATGTTTTATTTAAAAACTTCTATACTTCTGTCTATCTCAATTTTATTTCACTAAAAGTCTCCTCTTTGGGGAGATTTAGAGGGGCCTCAACTCCTCCCCTTCGGGGAGGTAGGGAGGGGCTTTAATACTCAAACCTATCCTTAAAAGCCCACAGACCCAGCGCGGGATTTGAAATGTAGAAAATTTCTTCACCGTCGGGCATAATATTAAATCCTTCCTTTAATTTTTCGGGATTGTATTTTGAAGTTATTTCATCATAATCGGCCCAAATAAATCCCACGCTTTCAATTTCCTGGCGTGTCAGATTTTTCTCGCCTTTTCCCGGGCAATACGTAATGCTGAAGCGCCCCTCAGAAGAGCCATGAATTAAATGAGCAGCAGCTCCCAGGTTGTTTCGCAGGTCTTCGTTTTCCTCAACAAGTTTTAATGTGTGCGGTGTTCCGAAATAGCCGTATTTCCTGATGAGCTTGTCAATTTGTTTGTCTTCGCCAAATTCAATAAGTGCAGGTGCGAGAACGATTAATTCTCCATCATCGGCAAGCGCCATCCGGGTGCGGTAAACACTTTTATTACCCAGCCAGGTACTTTTAAACTCAGAAGGATCGAGCCAAACGACAACTTTTTTTAATGGTTTTTCCACCATTTCGAAATTTACAAGTAATGAAAGTTTCGCAGCTTTGTCGAACACGCTGAAATCATCGCCAATAAACAGACCGTAGGTTTGCAGTTTTCCCTGTTTGTTCAGTCCAACAACCGTTTGCACATAAACAATTGGCAAGTGATTCGAAAAATTTTCGGATGCGTAATTGAATATTTTGCGTACCGGTGTATCAGCGCGTCCCATCATTTTTTCCATACCGTAGGCAGCGCCAATGAAATGACTTTTATTGATTCCTTCGGCACCACCGGTTCCTACAAATATGTTTTTGTTGTAGTTGGCCATTCCCACCACTTCGTGCGGAACAACCTGGCCGATAGAAAGAATCAGGTCGAAACCACCTTCAACAAGCAATTTGTTAACCTGTGCAGGCCATGAATAATCGACAGCACCTTCTGAAACTTCATTTACAAATTCACCGGGGACAGTTCCCAAAGTTACAACGTCATTCCGCCAATCGTGATCGCGAAACAAATGGCGGGGAGTTTTGCCAAACATGTGATGAATCTGGCTGTCTGTCATTGGTGTGTGCGTTCCCAAAGCAGGTAATATATCTGTAAGTTTTTCACCAAAATACTCCCATGTCATTTCTGTCAATTCGCCTGAACGACTTGGAAGCCGGGTATAATCCGGGGGAATTGCCAGTACTTTTTGCTTTTTGCCCATTTTTTCAAAAGCTTCAAACAATCCCTTTTTTAAATCTTCTGCGGAGAAGCTTGTTTCAGTTGATCCTTTTTCGTAAAAAATCATATTTATTAGATTAAAGGCTAAAGCCCGATTTTTACTTTATATTCAAACCCCAGTCTAAAGTCCGGGGCATTAAAAAACAATTTGTAATTTTCAATTCATTTCTGCCTCTTTCCTAACTCCTCACCCTTCGGGGGAGGTTGGGAGGGGGCTTTTTTTAGCGTTTTACTCTCGCATTTCCCTTCCAGATGCTCCAAACCATTTCTTCGTCGGCTGGTTGGCCGTAATCTGTAAGGAAAGTTGTTGCCAAAGCACCGGTAGCCCAGCCAAATTGCGGCCATTTTTCGGGCGCCCAGCCTTTTAGTATTCCGTAAAGCATGCCACCAACATATCCGTCTCCGCCGCCAATTCTGTCGAGAACATGGATTTGGCGCGGTTCAACAACATGCCAGTTGTTACCTTCGAGCATAATTGCACCCCATAAATGTTCGTTAACACTAATTACTTCGCGCAGTGTGGTTGCAAAAACCGATGCATTTGGAAATGTTTCTTTTACCCGGTTTATCAGACCTTTAAAACCATCGATTTTACCATGCAAACCTTCGCCACCGGCAGGTGGGCCTTCAATTCCGAAACAAAGTTGGAAATCCTCTTCATTTCCGATCAGAATATCGCTAACAGAGGCAATTTCATTAAAATTGGCATGTAATTCTTTTTCGCGACCTTTCCAGAATGAAGCACGATAGTTGAGGTCGAAGGAAATTTTAGTACCGTGTTTTTTTGCGGCTCTTGCAATTTCAAGACAAAACTGGCTTGTTTCGGGTGAAAGCGCGGCAATCAATCCTGAAAGATGAACAATTTGAACACCTTCAGTTCCAAATATTCTTTCCAAATCGAAGTCTTTTACATTGAGTGTGCGGCCAACTTCCCCGGCCCGATCGTTATGTACCCTCGGGCCACGTGATCCGTAACCACTGTCGGCAATATTAAACTGGTGACGGAAACCCCATGGATCGCCCTGCTCAACTTCAGGCCCTTCAAAATCCATATTCCTGCTTTTCAGGTTGCTTTTAATGAACTGGGCAATTGGACTTCCCTTCACAAAAGTGGTAAGAACTTTTACCGGCAACCCCAGAAAAGAAGCAACACTCGCAACGTTGGTTTCAGCGCTGGTAGCATACATAGTATATGTGTCGCTGCTGTGGACTGGCTGGCCATTTACAGGGGTAATTCTAACACCCATACTTGTTGGGACAAGCAAGGCATATTTGCAGTTTTCTTTTAATTTCATGATATGTAGTTATTTTATAAAGTACTTATTAGAATTGTTGCAAGTTACAGGTTTCATGTTGCAGGTTAAAAAACCTGTAACCTGTAACTTGAACCCTGAAACTTCTAAACCCCTCCAAATGCGCTGTATCCTCCATCAACAGGAATAATTATCCCGGTTACAAAACTTGATACATCGGAAAGTAAAAAGAGAGTGGCACCCTGTAAATCATCGGGATCGCCAAATTTTCCCATTGGTGTGTTGTTTACAATTTTTTGACCGCGCTGCGAGTAGTTTCCTGTTTTTTCATCGGTAACCAAAAAACGGTTTTGGTTTGTAATAAAGAATCCGGGAGCAATTGCGTTTACCCTGATGCCAATTTTTGCAAAATGCACTGCCATCCACTGTGTTAAGTTGTTAATTGATGCTTTGGCGGCTGAATAAGCAGGAATCTTTGTCAATGGTTTATATGAGTTCATTGAAGAAATATTCAATACATTCCCTTTGCGGTTTTTCAACATATCTTTTGTAAAAACCATTGTTGGCAGCAGCGTTCCCTTAAAGTTGAGTGCAAAAACCTTGTCGAAACCTTCCATTTCAAGGCCGTAAAAAGTATCCTCCAGTTTGTCGATATTTTCCTCTGTTATTTCCTCAACTTTTGTTGTAGCCTGAGGGCTGTTTCCTCCCGCTCCGTTTATCAGCACATCAATGTCGCCAAGTTTTTCATTGATTTCGAGCTTTGCTTTTTCAAGCGATGCCTTATCTAAAACATTGGCTTCAACCCCGATAACTGTTGCATTATACTGTGCTGCAATTTCTGCTGCAACTGAATCGGCAACTTGTTTATTGATATCGGCAATGGCGATTTTCATGTCAACTGAGGCAAGTGCTTTTACAATTGCACTACCCAATACACCGGCGCCACCGGTAATTACACATACTTTTCCTTTTAGGTCGTCAAATGAAATTGGTTCCATAATTGTTTATTTAAATTCCTTGTAATATTCTATGTTCTCTTTTGTAATAATATCGATTGAAGTATAACTCTGATCAGCTATTTGTTTTTTTTCAACAACAAACCTGAATAGTTTATTGATGGCTTTATACCCTTGTTCTTCTGGTCGTTGGCAAATCAGGAACTGCACAATGTCTTTATTTAAAAACTCGACATTCCATTTTACAAGATCGTGTCCAATCACTTTTATATTTTCCAGTTTGAATTTCTCAATTAGTCTTCCAGCAAAAAATACTTTCGAATTTGTAACAAAGATTCCTTTTATATTATTGCTTTCGATTATGTTTTTGACATTTTCCATCCAAACTTCATCATCTGTATTAGATACTTCAGTAGTGAAAAGCTGGTGCCCGTCTTTGTTATTTTTCTTGTACCAGTCATAAAAACCCTTTTCGCGCTCTACCAGATGGTTTTGATTATCCATTTCCTTGGCAAAATGTATTACAAGGATATTTCCACCGGGAAGAATCAAGTCAAGTAGTTTACCTGAAACCAGACCACTTTGATAGGAATCCTGACCAATATAACTGATCTGACCTGCATTTTTAATTTCGGAATCAATAAATACAAATGGGATGTTTTGTTTTTTAAGTTTTTCAATAAACTCCTGCGATTCCCTTTTGAAAAAAGGAGCAAACAAAACGCCATCCGGATTCAACTCAATAATTTTATCTGCTACTTTCATAAATTCAGTCCTGTCGGTTTGACTAAAAGTGAATGGTTCAATTTGAATTCCGAATTGTTGAAGTTCAGACATACGTTTCAGAATACCGACAAATGGTTTATTCCAGTAGCCCTCTTTTGAGGGTGGTTGTGGAAGAAAAGTTGCAAATACCGATGATTTCTTTGAAGCAAGGTTACTTGCAAAAATGTTGGGTTTATAATCGAGTTCGGAAATGATTTTCAGAATCTTATTTTTTGTTCGATCTGAAACCTCACCACGATTGTGTAAAACCCGATCCACGGTTCCAATCGAAACATTTGCTTTTTCGGCAATATCTTTAATCCGTATTTGACTATTTGTTTCTATAATAATTTGATTTTAAATTGTTTAATTGCTCATGTAATCATGAGTAAGATGCAAAACTACTGAAATATTTTAGATTTCGTGTTCGTACACGGAAAAATAATTTCTAAAAATGATGAGCAAAAATGTGTTTGGAAACCAGCCTTTGAGTTAATCAAAATGGCTGAAAAAAATCTAAAAAAAAGAGCTGACAGTTTTTTTAATACCTGACAGCTCCTTAAATTCGAGTTATATTTCAACTATTTGTTGTACTGATTATAATATTCAATTGCCTTTGGCATTATCCTATTAAGTTCATTTATCCTGCTTTGCGGGTTGGGGTGGGTCGATAAAAATTCCGGAGTATTACCAGATCCTGATTGTTGCATACGTTCCCAAAGCATTGGAGCTTCGCGGGGATCATAACCCGCCATTGCCATAAAATATAACCCCATTTCATCGGCTTCCGATTCATGTTTCCTGCTGTAAGGTAACATAACTCCCAACTGGGTGCCAACTCCAAATGCTAACAATGCCAATTGTGTTGTTTGTTCTTTTTGCTGACGCATTGCTTCTGATAAAGCTAATCCTCCCATTTCAACAACCATTTGTTGCGACATGCGTTCGTTTCCATGATTTGCAATGGCGTGTGCAATTTCGTGTGCCATAACAACCGCAATGCCATTGTCATTTTTGCAAATTGGTAAAATACCTTCATAAAATACAATTTTTCCACCTGGCATACACCAGGCATTCATCGTTTTGGATTCAAGTAAGTTATACTCCCATTTGTACCCGTCAATTAAAGTCAAGCGGTCGATACTGCGCAGATATTCTTCAACAGCCTTTGTTATCCGGGCTCCAACCACTCGTATATTTTGGGTTGCTTGTTTATTGTCCGAAAGCTTTTCGGTTTGAAGTACTGTGTTATAACTTTCATTGCTTAGCGAAAGCATTTGAGATGAAGGAATTGCAGTAAATTGTCTCCGGTTGGTTAACGGAACTGTGCTGCAGGCGATGAAAATCATCAATAGCGCTGCGAAAATTATTTGTTTCATTTTTTTAAAGTGTTTAGTATAAATGTAAAACTGTTTTACAACGATATTTCAATTGTTTTTATCGAAAACACAAATGTAATATACATGTTAATTGTAACAGACGGTTGCCCAAAAATTTTATTGCCAAAAAGTAATTCTTTTGGATGATGGAGTTGTATTTGCGGGTTTTATACCCGATGATAATTTAAAATTATCAGCAATTACAGACGGAGGTTTGTAAAACCATTTAAGTTGCTTTAAGAAAGCTTATTCATTTAAAAAATGGCATTACTTTTTGAATTTCGGATATGTTCCTAGTCTAAATTTCCTGCACCAGTTCAACAATTTCCTGGCCTTTTTTTATTGCTTCCAAATTTAGTGGAATTGTATTGTGATAACGATCAGGCAACGATTTTTGCAGACCTTTTTCAACGTTGTCAAGCGTTACAATTGGACGAATTTTGAGATAACTGCCAAATACGATCATATTGAAAACTTTTGGGTTTCCCATTTCAACTGCGGTTACTGTTGCATCAACTTTATAGATATTTATGTCGGTGCGTTTTGGTGGGTGAATAACGCCGTTTGGATCGTAAAGTAAAGTTCCACCAGGTTTTACTGATTTTTCGAACTTGTCCATACTTTGCTGGTTTAAAATAATTGCCGTATCAAAATGTTTTGCAATTGGCGAACTGATGCGTGTGTCGCTCAGTATTACAGTAACATTGGCCGTTCCACCTCTCATCTCCGGCCCGTACGAGGGGAACCATGTTACTTCCTTATTTTCCATTATTCCGGAATAAGCCAGTATCTTTCCCATCGAAAGTACGCCTTGTCCTCCAAAACCTGCAATTATCAATTCTTCAGTCATTTTTTTGTTTTTTTGTTTTGAGAAAGTTACTCACCCTTCACGCTATCTTTTAAATCGCCAAGTGGATAGTATGGTATCATGTTGTCTTCCATCCATTTATTTGCAGCAACCGGTGTCATTTTCCATCCCGAATTACAGGTAGAAACTACTTCTACAAAAGAAGTCCCTTTTTTTGCAAGCACATTTTCGATGGCTTTTTTTAGCGATTTTTTACACTTACGAACCGCTCCCGCAGTGTGAACTGCCTGGCGGGTAACGTATGAAGTTCCGGGTAGTTGGGCAATTAAATTTGTAATCTTCATTGGATATCCATTCAAATCTACATTTCTGCCCATCGGTGTTGTTGATGTTACCATACCTTCAAGGGTAGTTGGCGCCATTTGTCCACCTGTCATTCCATATATTCCATTATTAATAAAAATTACAAGAATATTTTCACCACGGTTACAGGCATGCATAATTTCGGCGGCACCAATTGAAGCCAAATCGCCATCCCCCTGATAGGTAAAAACAAAATTACCTGGATACAATCTTGAAATACCTGTTGCAACTGCGGGTGCTCTGCCGTGGGCAGCTTCCTGCCAGTCAATATCGATATAATTATATGCAAAAACTGCACAGCCAACCGGGGCCACACCAACTGTTCTCTCCTGTATTCCAAGCTCTTCAATTAATTCAGCAAGAATTTTATGAACTACCCCGTGCGAACAACCCGGACAATAGTGCATGTAATTGTCTTCCTGTACTTTTGATTTGTCGTAAACCAGGTTTTCCGGTTTAATAAGATCTTTTAACTCCATAACTTAATTCCCATGAAAATTTATCTTCCAACGCTTCAACAACCTCTTCGGGTGATGGGATAATTCCGCCCATTCTGCCAAAATAATTCACCCTTGCATTACTTCCGGCTTCATAAACCGACAGTTTAATATCTTCAACCATTTGTCCGGCACTCATTTCTACCGACATAAATCCTTTAACTTTACGTGCTAGTTCTTTGATTACAAGTTTTGGAAATGGGAAAAGTGTTATTGGCCTGAGCAATCCAACTTTCAATCCTTTTTCACGTGCAATTTCCACTGATTTTTGGCAAACCCTTGATGATGTGCCAAATGCTACAAGTACAAATTCCGCATCATCACATTGAAAGGTTTCGTACCGCACTTCCTTCTCTTCCATAATTCTGTATTTCTCTTGTAAATTAAGGTTGTTGGCTTCCATTTCTTCAGAATCCATAACAAGAGAAGTAACAACGTTTTTCTTTCTTGAGGAAGGTTTTCCTGTGGTTGCCCAATTGCCTGATTTTTCGTGAATTTCCTCATTTGTCCATCTGGGTTTAAAATCAGCAAGTTCAACTTTTTCCATCATTTGCCCCAGTGCACCATCCGTTAAAATCATTGCCGGGTTTCTGTATTTAAAGGCAAGTTCGAAACTCAAATCAACAAAATCGTTCATTTCCTGAACAGATGATGGCGCCAGAACAATTAATTTATAATCGCCGTGCCCTCCGCCTTTTACAGCCTGAAAATAATCAGCCTGCGAAGGTTGAATTGTGCCTAAACCCGGACCACCTCGCGTGACATTAACAATCAGACAGGGCAATTCTGCACCTGCCAAATATGAAATTCCTTCTGACATTAAACTAATTCCCGGGCTTGAAGATGAAGTCATTACTTTTTTGCCGGAACCAGCTCCACCATAAACCATGTTTATTGCTGCAACTTCGCTTTCGGCCTGTAAAACTACCATCCCGGTTTCTTCCCACGGACGACGCATCATCAGTGTTTCCATTACTTCCGACTGGGGTGTTATGGGGTAGCCAAAATAACCATCACAACCGCAGCGAATGGCTGCTTCTGCCAGTACCTCATTGCCCTTCATCAATCTTATTTCCGACATATTGTTTTATTTTCTAATTTCTTATTTTGTTATTTCTTATTCTGTTATTCTTTTTAAATCTAAAATATCCAATAAGGAATAAGAAATGTAAAAGTTATAGAACTAACCATCCAACGATTTCGGTGTTATTTTTCATTTTTCTTGTTCTTGTTTGCAGTATCAATACTTTTTAGGAAAATAGCAATTAATTCATTGCATTCATCCAAAGTTGGCTGTACCCTTTGACTTGATAAAAGAGGTTTTCTTAAAATTATTTTCAAACAAACCCTGCTTTCTCTCAGCTCTTTCAAAACCACTTTCAAATTATGTATGAAGTCATTTGGGGATTCAGCCGATTGTGCTTCTCCGTAATTTAAAGCACTTGAACTACTTGAGCGAATTAACTGACCTCCTATATGATTTGCAAGTTTACCCGTTGACACTTCTTCTACAATATCACTGCATTTTATTGTAAAATCAATTAACCTATCTTCCAAATCATATCTTTTGGTTTCACTCATATTACTTTATTTTCTAATTTCTTATTTTGTTATTTCTTATTCTGTTATTCTTTTTAAATTCTAAAATATCCAATAATGAATAAGAAATATAAAAGTTTTCAAATCTTCATTCTGTATATAGTTATGCACGTGTCAGGGCAGACTACACCGCAATTAGCACAACCAATGCATTCTTCCGGATTTTCCATATAAGAATAATGATAGCCGCGGCTGTTAACTTCCCGGTTTAACCGTAAAACATCATGCGGACAAGCTTCTACACATAGTCCGCAACCTTTGCACCCTTCGTTGTTAACGACAACTGCACCTCTAACTTTTGCCATTTCTAAGATATTTTGCCTAAAATTAGTAACCTTAAACTTCCAAAAAGAAAATAAAAATCAGGTTCTGCCATAATAATTTCAATCAGTTAAAATTCTTAAAATAAACAACACGTTTACTTATAGATTCATGTAAAACTGCTTGAAATAACTATTGATTGATTTGAAACTACAAAACTATTTTTCCTGAAAAAATACAATGCAACATTAGTTGCTATTTCGGAAAAAGTATAAATGATAATTATCAATGATTTCGACCTGTGAAGAATTATTTACCCAACCTATGAAAACAATTAGTGATTTTAGATTTTATAAAGAAATCTTGTTAAAATATTGCGGTGGATACCCAGGTAAGAAGCAATATGCTGCCGTTGAAGCCGTTTGCCAAGTTCAGGGTTCTCCGCGAAGAACTTTCTGATACGTTGTTCGGCATTTAATGATTGAAATGAATGGACCCGCGCCATGGATTGGATATAACTTTCTTCGGCCAAAATTCTTACTGTTCGTTCAAAACGCCGGTTATTATCCAGTAAGTTTTTAAATTCATCCTTTTCAATATAAATAAGTTCAGAATCTTCGTAAGCTTTTATTGATTCAGTTGAATTTCTTCCAAAATAAAATCCTTCGTGATTACTTACAATAAAATTATTGGGCGGGAAGAAAAATCTTGAAATCCATTCAGTGCCGTTGTCAGAGAGGTAACTTGCATAAAGTAACCCGTTTAGCAGGATTCCTATTCGCTTGGTTTTTTCACCGTAATCAATAAACGATTCGCCCTTATGTAAAAAAACAGGCTTGTTCTTGAGATTGAGTTCGTGTATAACATCGAGGGTTAAATTGTAACGGGATTTTACTTTGTTTTTGTCCATCTTACTGCTGGATACTGAATATTTTTACTGGATGATAGGTAACTGGTATTTACTTCGCTCTCTGTCCAATGCTTTTAACCTTTCTTCCCAAATTCAGCATTGAAGAGTTTTAACCTTTGTTCAAGTTCTTCAAATTGGTTGGGTTGAACAAACGAAACACAGGCACGGATTCCTTCTTCTTCACTTCCGGTATTGTCTAATGCAATTGCGCTAACTCCAAAATAAAGCAGGTTTTCTACAAGCTGATTCCCCGTCATACCGGGATAGGATAATGTGAAATAAAAACCATCGGCAATGGGTTCATCCATATCGGTTTTGTAAACAATCTCGAAACCATTTTCAACAAAAAGCTTTTTCATGATTTTGGCTTTTTCACCATACGCTTTAACGTCTTCCACGAAATTGAATTGCCCATTATTGGCAGCTTCGAGCATGGCTGCCAATGCCCACTGTGCTGAGTGGCTTGTACCCGATGATATTGAATACAACAGACGCAGAACGATTGTGCTGCCAAAGGTTGGGCTTTCGAACCGTTTTTGCAAATCGGGATATTCACGCTTGTAAAGTTGGTTCGAAATAACCATCAAACCACAACGCTGACCGGCGTATGAAAATATTTTTGAACTTGAGATGAAAAGTATATAATTATCGGTGTATGCGGCAACGGTTGGCTGATATGGTGGAACACCGGGTTTTGAGAAATCCTGACGGAAATCCATTCCAAAATATGCTAAATCTTCCATAGCGATTACATCGTATTTATTGACCAGATCGCCAATAATTTGCAATTCAGCATCAGTAAAACAAATCCATGCAGGATTATTTGGATTCGAATAAATAATAGAATTGATATTTCCCTTTGACAGAAATTCCTCAAGTTTTGATCGTAGTTTTTCTCCCCTGAAACTGAAAACATCAAAAGTTTCATACTTCAGTCCGAGCACCATCATCTGTTGTTTTTGTACAGGAAAACCGGGATCAATAAATAACGCTGTGTCTTTGTTTTTGTCAATGAATCCGGCAGCCAAAAATGCTGAGAAAGTTCCCTGCATTGAACCTACTGTTGGAATGCAGCTTTTGGGATTGACTTCAATATTCATGAAATTTTTCACAAAAAGCGCTGCCTGATCTTTCAGGGGTTTTATACCATCGATGATTGGATAAATGGAAGCAACTCCGTTTTTTAAAGCTTCAATTTCGGCATTTACCCCAACCTGTGCCGGTGGCAAACCCGGTACACCCATTTCCATGCGAATATATTTGATGCCTGTTTCCTCTTCGACCAAATTTACCAAAGCCACAATTTCGCGAATAGAAGCTTTTCCAACATCGGTAATTCGCAGTTCTTTTATTTTTTGATCGACAAGGGTTTTATTTAGTGGAGAATTGGACATGAAAATAGTTTAAAGTTAAATGTTTAAAGTTCATCCCGATAGCTATCGGGACAGAGTTCAGAGTTCAGAGTTCCGGGTTCCAGGTTAAAAATTATATAATGCAAATTGTACGACTTAAATAGTAAATAGTAACCTGAATCCTGCAACATGTAACCTGTAACTTTCTCTACCACCCAAAATCGTAACTAATTTGTTTTACCCATTTTTCAAGGCGTTCATCAGTCAGTTCGGGTTCAAAATCTTCATCGATGGGCAAACCTAAAAATTTACCGTCAACTACTGATTCTGATTCGTGGTAATCATATTCATAAGCATCAACCTGACCTGACAGAATAGCTCCATTGTCAATTAATTCGCGCGCTAAAACTGCAATATGATCAACAAATGTTGCAGCATAAGTTATATGATCACCCAGGCCAAAAATCGCTATCGCTTTACCTTCGTAACGGGTCTTGCTGATTTCAGGCAGAAATTCAGCCCAATCAACATTCGAGTAGGTTGATTTCCATGTATCTTTTCCAACTGTTGAAATACCGAATATGATCTTGTCATATTTTTCGATATCGGCTGCTGTTGCCGAATTTACCGGAACCATAACCACTTTGTCTTCACCAATTAAATTTTTTAATTTATCGGCAACCCGGTTAACCGATCCCTTAAGCGGACCAAAGAATATTGCTGTTTTGCTCATTTTATAAGTTTTTATTCGATTTTTTATTGATTGTGAATATTGATTTCGCCGCGTTCATATTCGCCAAGGATTGATAAACTTGACGCTCCTTTTAACACCTGGTGAATGGCTTTATCGTATTTTTCCGGATCTTCCCATTCCACATCAACATGAAACGTGTATTCATTAGGTTTACCGATAACGGGCACCGACTGGATTTTTGTAAGGTTGATCTGGTTTTCGGCAAAAGTATTTAAAACCCTTGCCAAAGCGCCGTGAAAATGACCAACTTCAAAACAAATTGAAGCTTTGTTTGTACCCTGGGTTTTATTGCCTTGTTTTGAAAGGATAAGAAAACGCGTATAATTTTTCTTGTTGGTTTCAATTCCTGTTTCGAGTACTTCGAGACTGTAAAGTTGTGCCGATCTCAAATTTCCAATTGCTGCAGCATAACTTAGTCCTTTGTCGTGAACCAATTTTGCAGCTGCTGCTGTATCCACATTCTCGTGTTTCTCAACATTTGGAAAATATTTTTCGAGATATTCGGCACATTGTTCAATAGCTACCGGGTGAGAATAAATATCGGTTATCTGATCGGCTTTTGTACCCGGATTAACCATCAGGTTTTGCTGAATATGCAGATAAATTTCGCCAATTATGCGTAAGTGATAATCGCGTATAAGCTGATAATTTTTAAGGATACTTCCGGCTATTGAATTTTCGATAGCCATTACGGCCAAATCCACTTTGTCAGTATCTATCATTTCGCACACATTTGTGAATGTTTTGCATTCAACCACTTCAATTTTATCATTGAAAAACTTCAGTGCGGCATCTTCGTGAAAAGAACCAACTATTCCCTGGATTGCAACTCGTTTCATTTTTTGTTTTTAATAGGCACCAAATATATAAAAACCGATTGGGATTTGAATGTCTGCATTGAAAATGAAACGTTATCGGTAATGTTGATTTTAAAATGAATACTGGTCTTCATTCACCAAAAAATCGCTGCTGTGGTTTTGTAAAATATCGTGACATTTTTGCAAATCAGTAGGCCGCAGTACAATAACAGCAGTTTCTTCACTGTTCGAAAAAGCATACATATATTCAATAAATACATTTTCGGCATTCAGAATATTGAGCATTTTTGCAAGCCCGCCCGGACGATTGGGCGATTTTACAAGAATTACTTCGGTGATTTGTACAGCGAAATTATTCTGCTTCAGCAAAAGTTTTGCTTTTTCAGGATCAGAAACAATAAGCCGCAGAATGCCAAAATCAGAAGTATCGGCAATGGTAAAAGCCGACATATTCAAGCCCGCATCGCCAAGGATTTGAGTAACTTCATTTAATCTTCCTGATTTGTTTTCGAGGAAAACTGATACTTGTTTAATAATCATGATTTTCAGATTTTACGGTTGTCGATTACACGTTTTGCTTTACCGGCTGTGCGTTCAATGGTTTTGGGTTCAACAAGTTTTACCCGGATTGAAATCCCCAAAGTACTTTGAATCCTGTCGGTTATTTTTTTGCGAAGGGTTTCGAGCTGTTTAATTTCATCGGAGAAAAATTGTTCCTGCACTTCCACCATTAAATTCACCACATCCATCGTTTCTTCGCGATCAATAATTAAAAGATAATGTGGTTCGGTTTCGCTCATTTCAAGCAAAACTGTTTCTATTTGTGACGGAAAAACATTCACACCCCTTATAATTAGCATGTCGTCAGTTCTGCCCAGACATTTTTCCATACGCACCAAAGAGCGGCCGCATTCACATTTATCGTAAATCAGACGGGTCAAATCGCGGGTACGGTAGCGTAAAATGGGCATTCCTTCTTTTGTAACTGTTGAAAAAACAAGTTCCCCCATTTCTCCATGTTTAACGGGTTCAAGTGTTTCAGGATTGATAATTTCGGGTATAAAATGATCTTCCATTACGTGCATTCCGCACTGGTACTCACATTCACACGAAACTCCCGGGCCAATAACTTCGCTTAATCCGTAAATATCTATGGCTTTAATTTTTAGTTTGGTTTCAATCTCTTTGCGCATATTTTCGCTCCACGGCTCAGCGCCAAAAATACCGATCCGAAGTTTTAATGATTCCGGTGAAACTCCCATTTCTTTCATTACTTCAGCCAAATACAGCGCATATGATGGTGTGCAGGCAATTACGCTTGTGCCAAAATCCTGCATCAGTAAAATTTGTTTATCTGTATTTCCACCTGAAATGGGTATAACTGTGGCGCCCAAATTTTCGGTTCCGTAGTGCAAACCAAGTCCACCGGTAAAAAGGCCGTAACCATAGGCAACCTGTACAATGTCATTTTTATGTACGCCAGCCATTGCCAATGATCGGGTTACAACTTCAGCCCACATTTGCAAATCATTGCGCGTATATCCCACAACAGTAGGTTTACCGGTTGTGCCTGAACTTGCATGAACACGTACAATTTCGCTCATTGGTGTTGTAAACATGCCAAACGGGTAGTTGTCGCGTAAATCGGATTTGAGGGTAAAAGGCAATTTTGAAATATCACGGATGCTTTTGATGTCGGCGGGAATGAGACCTTTTACCTGCATCTTTTTTCGGTAACTTTCGTTGCTGTGATATATCCGTTTTACGGTTTGAATGAGCCTTTCCGACTGAATTGCGTCCATTTCATCACGGGAAGCACATTCAATTTTTTCATTCCAGATCATAGGTTGAATTATTGTTTTTGGTTTTGGGTTTAAAGATAAATTGTATTCGGTTATATAAACATAAAGTGATTAACTTTAATTGGAATTATTGAATTTTATAATAACCTAATAACCTGAGTTCGATTTAAAATAAAGCCAATTGGTCTGTTTGTATTGACTCGTATTTTATAGCTGGTTTTTTAGGGAAAAAACAGTAAGCAATTAATCCTGATATTAAATTTGTTATAAAGTTTTCAAAAGATCTGT
>JBGSMW010000103.1:0-82374 GCA_041739985.1 Draconibacterium sp.
TAATTCACCTCGCTCGATTTCTTGCACTACTCGCAATTTAAAGGACATCGAGTAATCCTTTTGTGTACGCCTAACATACTCTCTTTTAATTCCTTCTTCCATAACCTTACTTTTTGTGTAACGCTATTTCAGGACTAGACATGTAACCGAAAAGAGGAGGGGATTGGGAAAATCACTTTCCCCTTTAAATTTCTACCCCCTTTGAAATTCAAAATCTTTTCCATACTTTTGCGGCCAGTTAATTTTAAGCTGTTGTTATTTAACGCGATGCTGCAGCTTAAACATTGTATAACAAATTAATAGTTCTTTTAAAATGTATTTAACAACAGAGAAAAAAGCAGAGCTTTTCGCCCAACATGGCAAAAGCGTAACCGACACTGGAAGTGCCGAAGGTCAAATTGCATTGTTCACTTTTAGGATTAACCACCTGACTGAACATTTGAAACAAAACAAAAAAGACCACAGCACACGCCATTCGTTAATAAAATTGGTAGGAAAACGCCGTGGGTTACTCGATTATCTGATTAAAAAAGATATCGAGCGTTACCGGACTATTATCAAAGAATTGAACTTACGTAAGTAAAATATCTGAAAGGCAATGCATTGTATTGCCTTTCTTTTTTGTAAATTGCAAAGCCTCACCACCCATTGTAATTTTTAACATTTATTGATTTATTAAAACATTATGGTAAACGCAACAATTAAAACGATTGAACTTGCTGATGGCAGGACCATTACCATTGAAACCGGGAAATTGGCAAAACAAGCTGATGGAGCGGTTGTAGTAAGAATGGGTGAAACTATGTTGCTTGCAACAGTAGTTTCAGCAAAAGAAGCTCAAGACAATGTGGATTTTATGCCACTCGCGGTTGATTATCGCGAAAAATTTTCAGCTGCGGGACGTTTCCCCGGTGGATTCTTAAAAAGGGAGTCGCGTCCATCGGACGAGGAAATCCTGATTGCAAGGCTCGTTGACCGTGCCCTGCGCCCACTTTTCCCTGAAGATTATCATGCTGAAACTGCAATGATGATTTCATTGATTTCAGCCAACCAGGAAGAATTGCCCGATGCATTGGCAGGTCTGGCTGCTTCGGCGGCAATTGCTGTTTCTGACGTGCCCTTTGAAACTCCAATTTCGGAAGTTCGTGTGGCACGCATTAATGGTGAATTTGTAATAAACCCAAATCGTTCTGAATTGGCCAAAGCCGATATGGAAATTATGGTTGGCGCTTCGTTTGACAACATTATGATGGTGGAAGGCGAAATGGACGAAGTATCAGAAGAAGTGATGCTTGCCGCAATTAAATTTGCCCACGAAGAAATTAAAAAACATTGTAAGGCTCAGGAAGAACTTGCTGCTGCTTTGGGTGTAGTGAAGCGTGAGTACTGTCATGAAGTTAATGATGAGGATTTACGTGCAAAAGTAAAAGCTGATCTTTACGAAAAATGTTATGCTGTTACAGAACAGCAAATAACAAACAAACTGGAAAGGCTTGCAACATTTCAAAGTGTTCGCGATGTATATATTGAGGAGTACAAAGCAGCAAATGCTGAAAATACCGAAATTGATTTGAATTTGCATGTTTCGCTTATCAAAAAATATTATCACGAAGTTGAGAAAGAGGCAATGCGTCGCATGATTCTGGATAAAGGAATCCGTTTAGATGGTCGCACAACAAGCCAGATTCGCCCAATTTGGGGAGAAATAAATTATTTGCCAGGTTCACATGGTTCATCAATTTTTACCCGTGGAGAAACGCAGTCGTTAACTTCAGTTACTTTGGGTACAAAAATGGATATTAAAAAAATTGATGCAGTTACTTTCCAGGGAACTGAAAAATTCCTGCTTCATTACAACTTTCCTCCATTTAGTGTTGGCGATCCAAAAACACCGCGTGGAACCGGACGTCGCGAAATTGGTCATGGAAACCTTGCACACCGTGCACTTAAGAAAATGATACCTGATGATTTTCCATATATATTAAGAATTGTTTCCGATATTTTAGAATCAAATGGTTCGTCATCTATGGCAACAGTTTGTGCCGGAACAATGGGTATGATGGATGCCGGTGTGAAAATGAAAAAACCGGTTTCTGGCATCGCAATGGGATTGATAACCGATAAAGGATCATCAAAGTTTGCTGTTCTTTCTGATATTCTTGGCGACGAGGATCATCTTGGCGACATGGACTTTAAAGTTACCGGCACAGCAGATGGAATTACAGCAACCCAAATGGATATCAAGGTTGACGGACTGTCTTATGAAGTATTGGCACAAGCACTTCAACAGGCAAAAGAAGGCCGTTTGCACATTTTGGGCGAAATGATGAAAGTAATTGCTGAACCACGTGCTGATTACAAACCAAATGTGCCGCGAATTGAAACAGTCCAGATTCCAAAAGACATGATTGGTGCGGTAATTGGACCGGGAGGAAAAGTTATTCAGGCAATCCAGGAAGAAACAAAAACAGTTATCGTTATCGAAGAAAGAGATGATTCCGGATTTGTTGAAATTTCGGGTGCCGGTCTTGAACCAATTGAAGCTGCAAAAGCCAGAATTAGAGCCATTGTTGCAATTCCTGAAGTTGGTGAAGTTTATACGGGTAAAGTAAAATCGGTAGTTTCGTTTGGCGCTTTTGTCGAAATTCTTCCCGGAAAAGAAGCTTTGCTCCATATTTCAGAAATGGATTGGGGACGGGTTGAAAACGCTGAAGATTTTACAAAAGAAGGCGATATGATTGAAGTAAAACTGATTGGTGTTGACCAAAAGACAGGTAAACTGAAATTGTCGCACAGGGTTTTAACTCCAAAACCGGAAGGTTATGTTGAGCGTCCGCCAAGAGATGATCGTGCACCAAGAAGAGATGACAGAGGTGGCGACAGAGGTGGCGACCGTCGTGATTTCAGAGGAGGAGATCGCCGTGACAACAGAGGTGGCGACCGACGTGATGATAGAGGAGGCGACCGCAGAGATAATAATTTTCGCCCACGTCGCGATAACGATTAATAGGAAATAGAAAACTTTGCAGAAGTAATTCTGCCTCGGTTTTATAAAAACATAGAAAACCGTTCAAAACCTGAACGGTTTTTTTATGCCCTTAATCTTTATTCCTACTTTTGGAAAACTAATTGATACTGGAAATGGAAAACTGGGCTGAAGTAATGATTTCAAAAATTGATGTCAACCTTGAAAAATCAAGAGAGAAAGATCTTCGTTTTTTTCGTGTTGATGAGTTTAAACGCAATGTTACACGTGTTGACGGGTTTTCAGTTTCGTGCCCGTTTTGCCATAAACATAAAATTGATATTGCGGAGGCTGTTGAAAACATATATGAAGCAGT
This sequence comes from Draconibacterium sp., assembly GCA_041739985.1. Taxonomy (GTDB): domain Bacteria; phylum Bacteroidota; class Bacteroidia; order Bacteroidales; family Prolixibacteraceae; genus Draconibacterium. Next base: position 3,342 of record JBGSMW010000103.1, read on the forward strand.
TGAAGTTCCCGGAAAATCAAGACGTGAGTTTGATAGGTTAATCAGTCGTTTAGCCCGGCATATGCAAAAAGAGCATGGTTTCTACGCACCTTACTATTTTTCCTACATGTATGCTTTTATCGGTATTTTGTCAGGTTTAATTGTCGGTTATATTTTATTTAGAATTTTCCCTGCAAATAGTGAACTTTTACTATTGGTAAGCATCATGGTTGGTATAGTTGCTTCATATGTAGCCGGAACACAAAAAGATAATAAAATTCGGAAAGCAAAAAAAATAATGTAGTTGTATGCGATTTCTTGTAATAGAAGGAAATATTGGGGCAGGAAAAACAACATTGTCGAAAATGATTGCAGAGGAGTATAATGCACAATTGGTACTTGAACAATTTGCCGACAACCCTTTTCTTCCAAAATTTTATAATGATCAGGAGCGATATTCGTTTCCTCTTGAATTGTCGTTTCTGGCCGACAGATATTATCAAATAAAAAAACAGGTATTCAATCCCGACCTGTTTCATTCACTGGTAGTTGCTGATTATTTTTTTGCAAAATCAGCCATATTTGCACAAAACACTTTAAAAGACGACGAATACAGGCTTTTTCGCCAGATTTTCGATATTGTTTTTGAGACAATGCCAAAACCCGATTTGTATGTTTATTTACATGCCGATACGAATCAACTTCTGAAAAACATAAAAACCCGTGGCCGCGATTATGAGCAAAACATTTCTGCTGATTATCTTGAAAATATTAAAAATGGTTACTTTAATTTTTTTAAACAGATTACTTCTTTTCCAATTTTAATCATCGATATAAATAATGTGGATTTTATTGGAAATTCAGACATTTTTAAACAGATGAAAGAAGCAGTTTTTCAGGGAAAATATAAATTAGGGATAAACAGGTTAATATTGGGGTAAAAACTTGATTTGGCCCTTTAAATTCAGAAAAAGCTTTCTATTTTTGACGGGTAATTTATATAATCAAAATTAATTTTTTTTAGTCATGAATAAATTAAGAGTTAAGTCAGTTTTATTTGTTTTAATGGTGGTGGTTTTATCAAGCTGTTCCGGTTTGAAAAAAATGAAAAAGAACGCCGATCAAATCCAGTACAAAGTTACTCCTGAAGTTCTTGAGAGTCACGCAGGTAAGGTCAATTTCAGTATCGATACCCGTTATCCTGCAAAATATTTTAGCAAAAAAGCTACAATTGTTGCAACTCCGGTTTTAAAATACGAAGGAGGCAGTACCAATCTCACACCAGCTTCTGTTCAGGGTGAAAGTGTTAAAGCCAACAATAAAGTAATTAATTATTCATCGGGTGGGAGTGTTTCCTACAAAGAAGGGTTTGATTATGATAAAGCCATGAGCGTTTCAGAGCTTTATGTGAATATTACAGCAACACAAGGCAAAAAAAGCGTTGAATTTGAACCTGTAAAACTGGCAAATGGAGTAATTGCAACAAGCGAGTTGGTGGCCAACTATCCAAAACCCATTCTTGGTGTTCGCCGTGATGCTAATACAACAGGGAAATATGATCCAAATATTGACCCATTTCAGAGAATCGTTCCCGATGAAATGATGGCTGATATACATTATCTCATTAATAAATCGGATGTTAGAAAGGAAGAAGTTGAGAAAAAGGAAGTTTTAGGTCTTCAGGATTATACTAAAAAAGCTAATACTGATGAAAAAATTGACCTAAAAAGGGTGGAAGTTGCAGCTTACGCATCGCCAGATGGAACTATTGATTTAAACACTGAACTTGCAGCACAGCGTAAAGAGACTTCAACTGCATTTCTTGCGAAAAAACTCAAAGATGCAGGTGTTGCCATTGAACTGAAAACAAAATATACCCCTGAAGACTGGGATGGTTTCAGGGAGTTGATGGAGAAATCAAATATTCAGGATAAAGATCTTATTTTAAGGGTTCTTTCAATGTACAACGACCCGGAAGTTCGTGAACGCGAAATTAAAAATCTGAGTCAAACTTTTACCGATGTTGCCAATGACATTTTGCCACAACTGCGTAGGGCAAAAATGACTACAAGTGTTGATTTGATTGGAAAAACCGACGATGAACTAAAAGCTTTGGTTAAGTTGGATCCTGCCTCACTTAATCCAGCTGAATTACTTTATGCAGCAACTTTATTTGAAGATTTGGATGAACAACTTTCAATTTATAATTCTTTCATTAAAATTTATCCGAATGACTGGAGAGGACCAAATAATGCAGGTTACATTTTGGCAAAACAAGGTAAATATGATGCTGCAAAACCATTGTTTGAAAGTGCCGAGACATTAAAAAATGCCGAACCGATTGTTAAAAATAACCTGGGTGCAGTTGCCCTGAAAAGTGATGATGTAACAAATGCTGAAACTTTATTCGGAGCTGCTGCAGGAGCAGGTAATGAAGTTAATTACAATCTCGGTATTGTAAGTATGAAAAAAGCTGAATATGACAAAGCTGTAAAATATTTTGTGAAAGAGGATGACGTTAACAGTGCTTTGGCAAATATGATGTCGGGCAATAACAATGCTGCTTTGCAGGATTTAGAAGCTTTTGACAAACCTGATTGCTTTATGAAAGAATACCTAAAAGCAGTTATTGGTGCCCGTACTGCCAAAGAAAACCTGCTTTTCGAAAGTCTTGAAAAAGCATGTGAAATTAATCCTGAAATGAAAACAAAAGCACGCAAGGATTTGGAATTTGCAAGATATTTCGAGAATCCAAAGTTCAAGGAAATTGTAAAATAGAAAAAACCATTCGATTATATTTTGTAAGGGCAATCTGTAAAATACGGGTTGCCCTTTATTTTTATTTAAAAGTTGCTATCCTTCACAAAAACTGCGCAACCATTCAGGCACTGTTCCCATCTTAAATTTTATGACTAAAGCGTACATTCATTGTATCCAAATTGTCGCTGTTATTTTGCTATCCTGTTTTAGCCTAAATTTGATGGCACAGTACTCTTATATGGGGCGAATAAGTGAGTTGGTTTCAGGTACTCCGGTTGGCAATGTGATGATTTATAACAAACATTTTGGAACCACTTCTATTACAGAAAAAGATGGTGTTTTTATTTTGGATCATAATAACTCCCGAAAGGAAGATAAATACCAAATTCTGTTTAATGTGTTTTTTGCTCCCGCTGATGAAAATGTTTCCCTGCAACTTTTCAGTACAGATGGTAAAAATATTTTGCAAACCGGGTATTTGGGAAAGGGTGGAAGTTACCTGTTCCCAACGTTGAAACAGGGGATCTATATACTTGCTGTTGTAACAGAAAAAAAATCGGAAGCCATAAAAATATTCTCTAACGGAAGCGAACTTTCATATTATCAAAATCAACATGTCAAAGATGAAACTGAGCAAACCGGCAGGGATACGCTTGTTTTTTCAAAAGAGGGTTATTATGGAGTTGAAATTATTGTACCTCGAACTGACACAATACTTCATATTAAACTTTTACCGGAATCTGAAAATGATATAAACTTTTTAAACGGATTACCTGAATACAATGCGTTTAACCTAATGCAAGGCAGCCCTTTTGTTACGAACTATGGAGATGTGGAATCTGTAAAATTTATTTACAACAGTAATGACCGTCAAATTTATTACATGAATTCAAAACGATATGAATTCCATTATGATTTTGCAGTTAGGTTTCTGGGTTATAAAAAGGGCGTTTATCATTTTAATAATATTCAGTACTCTTCTTCAAAAGATCGTTATTTATTCCCCGGCTCGCTTAATTTTTACAAATCAACCGGCAAATATGTTTTACGTTTTTATCCTGGGGACCAAATGAATTGCAGTCAAATTCAAGAGATAATTGAAAGAATAAATCAAACAAGCTATTTGAATAACAATATTTATCTGTACCCAAATAATGATGATTGGGAGAATTGCATTGGATTTAAAACTATTAGTTCGGGTGAGCTTTATGAAGGTCAAAATTACCAGGCTTTGAACCTGGCAAAATGTTACGGTTATTTGCGAAAGGTTGAGGTTGATGAATTGAGCGGCAAATATATTGGCAAGCATGATATTATTGTTTTGAATGGAATTCCAAACGATGTGTCGGTGGTTGCCGGAATAATTACTACCGAATTTCAAACGCCATTAAGCCACATTAATATATTAAGCCACAACCGCGGAACTCCAAATATGGCATTGCGTGATGGCTGGACAAATCCAAAACTTGATTCTTTGATGGGTGAGTTGATATATCTCGAAGTCCTTTCAGATTCGTTTATAATTAAGAAAGCGACAATTGATGAGGCAACTGCTTTTTGGAACAGTAAGGAACCCGGAACCCCGGTTTTCCTTGACAAGGATGAAAATACAAAAGGAATAATTGATTTGAATTCAGTTAATTATTCAAGTGTAAATTTTATTGGTGGAAAAGCTGCGAATTTTGCAGAATTAATGAAAATTAAAAATCCGGCAATTCCAACACCTGAGAATCCTTTTGCAATCCCATTTTATTATTACAGCCAGCATATTAAAAACAACAATATTAAGCCATTTATTCAGGAACTACTTAACGATGAAAATTTCAAGACCAATCAGGAATACAGACAGGAAAAACTAAAGGAATTACAGAAAAAAATTCTGGATGCTCCCATCAATCAGGAGTTAGTTGAAATGGTGATTTCGAAAATAGACAACTTTAAAACCTTTGGCGCATATCGGTTCAGGTCATCAACAAATGCTGAAGATCTGGAGTTTTTTTCCGGAGCAGGATTATATGATTCGTTTTCCGCAAAACAGGGCGTTGAAACAAAGACAGTCGAAAATGCAATCAAAAAAGTGTGGGCAAGCTTGTGGAATTTCAGAGCTTTTAACGAACGTGATTATTACAAAATCGACCAGCTTTCAACAGCAATGGGTATTTTAGTTCACCGTTCGTTTCCCGGAGAAGAAGCAAATGGCGTAATAATTACCAAAAATCTGTACAATATTAATCCTGGGTTTATTGTAAATGTCCAATTTCAGGAACATAGTATTGTATTTCCTGAACCCGGGATTTTACACGACCAGATTATCCTGTTTGCGTATTCATTAAATCCCAAACACAACTTTACAATCGAATATTTGTCGCAGTCTAATATCCCTGAATTAAAGGGGGAAAATGTATTAACGGATGAGGAATTATACAGTTTAGGCGAATATTGTATGCAAATAAAAAAGCACTTCTTTTATAATGTCCCTCATTCATGCAAATGTTTGTTCGATGATTTTGGATTGGATTTAGAATTCAAAATCGATGAAATTGGCGGGCATCGTAAATTGTATATAAAACAAGCACGCATTTATAACTAAAATACTGTTAAAAATCTTTTTTATTCTTGACAATTAACCCTATTTTTTGCAATATAAATTATAAACAACAGTTAATTTGAAAAACATGGAATACATTAACAATTACATTGAACAAAACAAGGAACGTTTTCTCGAAGATTTATTTGGGTTGATTCGCATACCTTCAATCAGCTCAATAAAAACGCATAAACCCGATATGCAAAAAGCTGCGGAATACTGGAAAGAAATCATGCTGAATGCGGGAGCTGACAAAGCTGAAATATTTGAAACTGCCGGCAATCCCGTAACTTATGGTGAAAAGATAATTAACACAAAATTACCGACTGTATTGATTTATGCCCACATGGATGTAATGCCTGTAGATCCTGTTGAAAAATGGATTTCCAATCCTTTTGAACCTGAAATTCGGGATGGCAAAATATGGGCACGCGGCGCTGATGACGATAAAGGTCAAAGTATGATGCACGCAAAGGCATTTGAATTGATGGTGAAAACAAATACTTTACCTTGTAACGTTAAATTCATGATTGAAGGCGAAGAAGAAATTGGGTCGCCAAACCTTGGGAAATGGTGTGCTCAAAACAAGGAAATGCTTAAGGCTGACATCATTTTGGTTTCCGACACTTCTATGATTGCGCCTGAAATCCCGTCAATAACTACAGGTTTGCGTGGACTTGCGTACTGGCAGGTTGAAGTTACCGGACCAGGTCGTGATTTACATTCAGGCTTATTTGGCGGCGCAGTAGCAAACCCAATAAATGTGCTTTGCTCGATGATTGACAAAATGGTTGATGAAAAAGGAAAAATTACCATTCCGGGTTTCTACAATGATGTTTTGGATGTTTCCGCAGAAGAGCGTGAATTACTTGGCCGTGCTCCATTTAACCTTGAAAAATACAAAGAAGCCCTTGAACTTGAAGAAGTAGCAGGGGAGGAGGGGTACACCACAAGTGAACGTACCGGAATCCGACCTACTTTTGATGTTTGTGGAATTTGGGGTGGTTACACAGGTGAAGGCGCTAAAACAGTGTTGCCATCAAAAGCATTTGCAAAAATATCGTGTCGTTTGGTGCCCAACCAGGATCACAATAAAATAGCTGATCTGTTTAAAAATCACTTCGAAAATATAGCGCCTAAAACCGTAAAAGTGGAAGTAACTTCACTTCATGGCGGTCAGGGGTATGTTTGTCCTATTGATATCCCGGCATATAAAGCTGCTGAAAAAGCTTATACGGATGTTTACGGGAAACGCCCGGTTCCGGTGCGTTCAGGAGGTAGTATTCCTATTATTTCTACATTCGAGGAAGTACTCGGAATTAAATCGGTCTTGATGGGATTTGGACTTGAATCAGATGCTATCCATTCTCCAAATGAAAATTACCCTTTGGAACAGTTTTATAATGGAATCAGAACTATACCACTCTTTTACAAGTATTTTGCAGAGTTGGTAAAATAGATTTGAGACATTTAGATTCAAGTATCAAGATAGGAGTGCAGAGATACAAACTTAAATACCATCTGCTTTGAGAAAATCAAAACAGATGGTATTTTTATTTTTAGTGTATTTTTATCCTAATTTACTTACTCGTTCCAAACGGTCGGCATCTAAAACTTTTATCTTACGACCGTCAATTGCAATAACCTTTTCACTTGCAAAATTTGCGAGGGTCCGGATTGCATTTGAAGTGGTCATGTTCGACAAATTGGCTATATCTTCTCTCGAAAGATAAACACGCAAAGTTGTACCGTCTTTCTCTACTCCATATTTATTTTTTAATAAAAGAAGTGATTCGGCAAGGCGACCTCTAATGTGTTTTTGTGTTAAAGTAATCATTCTGCCGTTGGCAAAAGCAAGTTCGCGGGCAAGTTTTTGAATAATTTCAAATGAAAAATTACTGTTTTTCAGGGCCCGGTTCAATATGAAATCAGTTTTGATGGTACAAATTAACGATTCTTCAAGGGTTATGGCAGATGCAATGTGATTTTCGTTGCACAATAAAGCGCGATACCCAATTATTCCGGGAGGTTTTGCCATGCGTATAATCAGTTCGCGGCCCCCCACGCCTTCCTTAAAAATCTTTACTTTCCCTTCTACCAAAGTAATCAAGCCATTAGGTTTATCTCTTTCTTTGAAAATAAATTCGTTCCTTCTGTAATTCGAAATGGAAATATTTCGTTGAAGTTCCATTTTTTCATCCGGGGTGAGCAGATAAAAAATTGACTTTGGGTTATCAGCAATATTTTTTACACCGAAAACAGTCTTTAACATGTAGCTAATCTGTAAGTTTTATAATTTCAAAGCTAAAAAAAAATGTTTAACCCAAGTTTAATGTTTACGATAATTTCATTAAACTGGTTAATAATAGCAAAGCAAAAGTTAATTATTTATATTGGTTGTATTCTTAATACTTTGCTACCAGTGGCATCCTCCTCCCAAAACCAAAGGCTTTTGAGCTGATCCGTAAAATAGGCGCTGCCTGAAACCGCTTGTATTCGTTCATGTTTACCATTCTTATTACACGGTTTACAATGGCTTCTTCAAATCCTTGCGCCACTATTTCTTTTGGCGACATATTCATTTCTATGTAACTGAACAGCATTCTGTCTAAATCAGCATATTCGGGCAAAGAATCGGAGTCTTTCTGGTCGGGGCGCAGCTCTGCCGATGGTGGTTTTGTAATTGTATTTACAGGTATTATTTCGCTTTCGTGATTGATAAAATGCGCCAGTTTAAAAACATCCTGTTTATATACATCGCCAAGTACAGCCAACCCTCCGTTCATATCTCCATATAACGTGCCGTAGCCAACAGCACATTCACTTTTATTGGTTGTGTTTAAAAGAATGTAGCCAAATTTATTCGAAACTGCCATGAGGTAAATTCCGCGTGCCCGGGCCTGAATATTTTCTTCGGTAATATCGGGCGAGGTATCGGCGAAAAGTGGTGACAACGCGGTTTCAAATTCATCAACTGCCGATTGGATATTTACAATGTTGTACTCAATGTCAAGGTTTTCGGCCAGTTGGCGGGCATCTTCAACACTATGATCTGAAGAATATTTTGAAGGCATTAACAGCACCCTTATGTTGTCAGCGCCCAGTGCACGAACTGCCAGAACTACTGTTATTGCCGAATCTATTCCTCCTGAAAGTCCAAGTGTTGCTTTTCTGAAGCCCATTTTTCCAAAATAATCGCGAATACCCAAAACCAGCGCATTGTGTATTTTTTCGATGGTTTCAGATTTAGGTTGAAGTTGTTTTTCGCCAATATTTTCGGTGTCAACTATTAAAAAATCTTCATCAAAATATTTCAATTCTTTTACAACTTCGCCATTACAGTCAATAAAAACCGAGCCTCCGTCAAAAATTAGTTCGGTTTGAGCGCCCACCTGATTGTTGTAAAAAATTGGGATTCGAAATTTTTTCGCCTTGTTTATCAATACATTTTTACGCCACTCTTCCTGGTTATACGAAAATGGCGATGCCGAAATATTTACAACAAAATCGGGTTCAAATTTCGAAAGTTCCTCCATTGGCGAAATCTGGTAAAGTTTGTCTTTCCCGAATTCATTGGCAGTTGGCAGCTCGTCCCATAAATCTTCGCAAATGGTAACAGCTATTTTTTCACCTTTAAATTCAACGATATTAAATTCGCGGTTGGGTTCAAAATGGCGGTATTCATCAAAAATATCGTATGTTGGCAATAAGGTTTTGTTTTGAATGTGCTGAATTTTTCCTTCGTTTAAAAAGAAAGCAGAGTTATACAGTTTTTTGCCACGAGAGTTTTCATTAATTCGCGGAGCACCAATAACAGCAGCTATTCCAACACATTTTTCTGCTATTTTCAGAACAGTATTCTCCGCTTTCTGAATAAATTCTTTTTTTTCAAGTAAATCGTGAGGATAGTATCCGGTAACCGACAATTCGGAAAAGATAACCAAATCGGCGCCTTCGTTTTTCGCTTTTTCGATGTTAGCTATAATTTTCGCTGAATTTCCTTCGAAATCGCCAATGGTGTAGTTTAACTGGGCAAAAGCAACTTTCATAACTTGAGTTTAAAGTTTAATGTTCAATGTTTAAAGACTTTAAACTTTCAACTTTAAACTTTGAACTTTTAAGCGATTGCAAATCTCCAATTTTTAGTTCACTTTCGCAATATTATTTGAAGGTAAACGTATTGAATTAAAAATCAAATAAAATGAACAGGTTGATAAAATTGTTTTACTTTCTGTTACTGTCTGCTATTTTGCTGAGTTGCAAGCAAAATCCATTAAAAGTTGATATTTCGAAAATTGAAAATACAATTGAAGTGGTGCGTTTTGATAAAGAACTTTTTTCAATAAACACAAATGATACAATTGGTTATATCACCGAATTAAGTAACAAATATCCTGAATTCTTCGACCTTTTTACCTATAAAGTTATTCAGATTGGTGGAATTGGCGATACCCTTTTTATGGACGGAATTAAGCATTTTCTGACCGACACAATGATTTTAAATCTGGAAAAACTTGTTGATACTGAGTTTTCTGATTTCCACAAAACTGAAAAGCTGTTAGTGGAAGCTTTCAAATATTACCAGTACCATTTTCCTGACAAAAAATTGCCAACCATATTCGCTTATGTTTCCGGATTTAATCAATCCGTTGTTACTGCCGAAAATTTGGTAGGAATAAGTCTTGACAAATATTTGGGCAGAGATTGTGAATACTACAGGCTGCTAAATTCAACCCCGCAATATAAAATAATGAATATGCACAAGGAGAAAATTGCTTCGGATGTTGCATATGCCTGGGGCGTCACTGAATTTGAACACAACAACAACGCAACTACTTTGCTTGATAACATGATCCATCATGGCAAGTTGATGTATTTTGTTGATGCGTTAATCCCTGAAATGGAAGATTCGCTAAAAATTGGTTTTACCGGGGAGCAAATAGACTGGTGCAAACGTAATGAAGCTCAGATGTGGTCGCAACTGATTGAAAACAAAATGCTTTATTCAAATAAACGGATGGATATTATCCGATACATTAACAACAGCCCTACAACCAGTGGTTTCCCACTTGAATCGCCGGGACGCACAGGGGTTTGGATTGGTTGGCAGATTGTACGGGAATTTATGAAAAAATACCCTGAAATTACTTTACCCGAATTGATGCAAAACACCAATTACCAGCAGATTTTAAATGACTCGAAATATTTCCCGGAATGATTTTAATTTTCTTTTGTAATAAAAGGAAACCTATCGATTAGTACGTATAGATTAAAATTCATACACTACGTTTCGTTAATGAGCCTCACATCGTTTAATGAATCAGATTTATTTTTGAAAGAAGTCTTTTTGCATAAATTATAGAAATGATGAGTTGTTGAAAGGGTAATTAAGTATTTCAACTTAAGTGTTTTTCATTAAAATTTAAGAAATAAATATTAATGAAAAAACAACGATTATAAAACTTCACTTTATTCCGAAGCGGCAAAAAGCTTTGCAATTTTTGCTATTTAAACCCCAAAATGTAATATTTTCTTAATAAAATTCGATAATATTGTGCGCTGTAAAAATAAACCAATCAACCGTTTTGGAAGAAATCAAAGACATAGTTTTAAATTTTTCTCCTGTTTCACTGGAAGAAATTAACGAAGTAAAACTAATGAGCCGAATTGATCGGAAATATTGGTTTCATATTTCGAAATTATTACCATTACTGGAAGACGCTCTTGATTACTATGATATTCTTGAAATAAATGGCAAGCGAATAATGGATTATCAAACAACCTATTTTGATACCGAGGATAGTTTGATGTACATGAAACACCATAACAAAAAGCTTAATCGTGAAAAAATAAGGCAACGCAATTATGTTTCAACCAACAATAGTTTTTTGGAGGTGAAATTTAAAACCAATAAAAAGAGAACTGTCAAAACACGCATTGCAACCGATTTTGACTTAGGGGTTTTTATTCAACCCGAGCTTGATTTCATTGATAATATAACACCTTTTAAAGGTGAAGATCTTCAACCCAGTTTGAACAATAAATTTAAACGTATAACGCTAATCCATAAACAAAAACTCGATCGTTGCACAATTGATATCAGCCCGGAGTTTTGGGACGAAAATGGCAAAACTAAAATAGAGAGCCTTGTCATTTTTGAGGTGAAAAGAGGAAAAAGTTTAAAACTGTCACCAATAGTATCAATTTTAAGGAATCTGAAAATCAGGCAAAAGGGGTTATCGAAATATTGCACAGGCAGAGCAATTCTTGACCAAAAATTAAAACAAAACGCTTTTAAACAACGACTTAACTTTATAACTAAAAAAATAAACTAAAAAACAATATGGAGCTATTAAATATATTGGGAAGTTTTTCGGAGCAAATGACAGAATTCTGGAAATTGTTGATACGGTTCGGATTTAATGCAGTTGCTTCTGCCTTTGTTGTATTTCTATATTCAAGAATAAGCAAACGAAAAGAATTTTACTTTAGCTATTTTGCAATTAGTATTGCCGTATTTTTGCTCGTATTTTTGCTCGAAAGCGTCACTCTTGAACTTGGTTTTGCGCTTGGATTGTTTGCTATTTTCGGAATTATTCGATATCGTACCGATGCCATTCCTCCAAAAGAAATGACATACCTTTTTGTGATTATAGCCGTTTCTGTAATTAATGCATTGTCGGAAGATCATGTTGGATATATTGGGCTTACACTTGTGAATGTTTTGCTTATTGGTACACTGGGGGCACTTGAGAAAGTACTTTTAATGAGGCAGGAAGATTCTCTTCAGGTGATTTACGAAAATATCGAAAATGTTCATAAAGAAAAAGAAGAAGAATTGATACTTGATTTGGAAAACAGAACAGGAATCAAGATTAAGAGATACCAGATTGATAAAATTGATTTTTTGAGGGATGTTGCCAGGATTACCATCTTTTTTGATGTTAATAGTTCAAAGAAAAAAATATAAAATTAATGAAACGGCTATTTCTCATTATAGTTGCTCTTTGTGTTGGCTTCACCTCTATTCATGCAAAAACCGATAAATTCGGAACTTGGATTGAATTAACATTCACCAAAAAATTTCTAAAAGATTTTGAATTTAGCATCATCCCTGAGATTAGGTTACAAGATGATTTTACTGTAGATGAATATATTTTTGAAGGAAAATTAGGTTACGAAGCGTTTAAGTTTTTAGAATTATCAGCCTCCTATCGTTACAATACAGATGTAAAAAATAAAGGCAATGTTGTTTCACATAATTTCGTGTTTGATGCAACAGGGAAATCAGATTATAAAAGATTTGATGGCTCGTTAAGGTTGCGTTTTACCAATGAATATGATGCCGGTGATATTCCCTTTGAAACTGTTTATTTCAGACCACGGGCGAAATTGAAATACAATATTAGAAAGGTAAAAATTGACCCATACGTTTGTTACGAACTTTTTTACAACATTCAAAATAAAGATTTGTATAAAGGCCGTTATGATATAGGTGCAACACGCGATTTGACAAAACGTCATAAAATCGGGGTTTATTACCGCAACCAGGATTATTTTTCAATGCGCAATACAATTCATATTTTGGGCATTGATTATGGTTTTAAATTTTAGTGCCATTTTAATTTAATTCCAAAAAACCGTGGTTCATTTAAGTTTTGAGCCTAAACACAATTAGTTTTCGGCACACCAATCATTGTCAGGGTTTTCCAAAGGAATTTTTTGTTTTAATTAAGGATAATCTTAGTAATTTTTCAAAAAGTTATAAATTCACAGTTTTTACTTTGATTTACAAACCACTGGAATCTATTTTTTATACAAGATCAAGTATGAATTTACATGAAAAATCAAAAGAAGAGCTTTTGTTTGAATTGAATGAATTGAAGAAAAAGTACAATTCTGTTTTAGGGTTATATGAGAAAAAAGTTAAGGAAAGCTTGCAAACAGAAAAAATTCTTCGCGAGAATGAAGCAAATATTAAAGCGATTATCGAAAATTCGATGGATAGCATCTGGTCTATCGACACAAGTTATAACATTAAATTTATTAATCATGTTTTTGCTGAGGCATTCAAACATTCATTCGGCGTAAAATTATCAAAAGGTGTAAATTTACTTGAGTCTTTGCCAATGCATCTGCGTTCTGTTTGGAAAGAGCGTTACGACAGAACTTTCAACAATGAACATTTTGTTTTTACCGATGAAATTGATTTTGGAATAAGTACAATTTATATAGAAGTTTCAACGAATCCGATTGTAATTGATGGCAAAGTTGAAGGAGCATCTTTTTTTGGTAAAGATATTACCGAACGGAAAAACACCGAAAAAGCATTAATTGAAAGTGAAGCCAGGTTTAAAGCTCTGCACAATGCTTCTTTTGGTGGAATTGTAATTCACGATAAGGGCAAAATTATTGAGTGTAATCAGGGACTTGCGGTTATGACAGGATATTCATTTGAGGAATTAGTCGGAATGGATGGTACACTGCTTATTGCTGAAAATTCAAGAGAATTTGTTAAAAGTCAGATTTTATGCGGTCAGGAAAAACCTTATGAGGCAGTAGGAAAACGTAAGAATGGAGAAGAATTTCCGATTAGGCTTGAATCACGGAATGTACCCTTCAAAGATAAAATGGTGAGAACAACGGAGTTTCGGGATATCACTGAACAAAAAAAGGCAGAAATTCACTTAAAGGAGAGAGATGAAATATTTAGGCACTTTATGGAAAACAGTCCAATTTATGTTTTTTTTAAGGATAAAGAGATACGTACGCTAAATTTGAGTAAAAACTATGAACAGCTCCTTGGCTTGCCTTTGGATGAGATTTTGGGAAAAACAATGTATGACTTATTTCCATCGGAACTTGCAACAAAAATGATAGCTGATGATAAGAAAATCTTAAAAGAAAACAAAATAATTTTTGCTGAAGAAGAGTTGAATGGAAGGTTTTACACTACTATAAAATTCCCGATTATTATCAATGACCAACCTGAATTTCTGGCCGGTTATACAATTGATATTACTGAACGTAAAAAAGCTGAAGATACTTTAAGAAGCTCTGAAGAAAGGTTGAAAATATTGTTCAACTATGCACCTGAGGCATATTACTTAATTGACCTGGAAGGAAAATTTATAGATGGTAATATTGCTTCCGAAAAATTAATAGGGTACAATAAAAATGAAATAATCGGGGGAAGTTTTTTTGAATTGAATATATTATCACCCGTACACTTAATTACAGCTTCTGAAATATTAGGAAAAGGAATTGCAGGAAAACCAACTGGTCCTGATGAGTTGGAATTGATTCGGAAAGACGGGACAAAAGTTACAGTGGAAATCACAACTCATCCGGTAAAAATAGAAGGACAAACGTTAATTCTCGGTATTGTTCGGGATGTAAGTGAACGAAAACGAGCGGAAATTGCCATGCAGCAGGCTTCAGAAAATTGGAACCGGACGTTTCAGGCTATGCACAGTGGTATTGCCCTGCTTGACGCCGACCAGAGAATTATTCAAACAAATCAGGCTTTTCAAAATTTTGTGAATGAAAACGAGTTATCGCTAATAGGTAAATTCTGTTTTCCGCTAATTCTAAATGATGAATTCTCTTTCGAAAAAAATCCTTTCAAAAGAATGAAAATTAGTAAGGTTTGCGAGACCAACGAAATATCGATAATTGGCAGGACGTTTGAAATTCTTGTTGATCCGATTATCGATGATAATAATTCTGTTACAGGTGCTGTGCTAATAATGAATGACATATCACAAAAGAAACGTGATGAAAATATTCAGCAGATTTTACATGAGATAACGAGTACCCAAATGTTTGAGAAATCATTGGGAGAACTACTTTCCATTGTTCGCAATGAGTTGAGTAAAGTACTTGATGTTACAAATTTCTTTGTAGCACTCTATCAGCCAGAAACAGATACTTTGAGGAAAGTAATTTTTGAAGACGAAAAAGACGATTTTATAGAATGGGATGCAAGTAAATCGTTATCGGGGCAGGTAATGAAACAAGGAAAACCTATTTTACTAAACAGCGATGAAGAAACACAGTTTGCCGCTGAAAATAATATCGAACTGCTTGGCTCTCCTGCTGCATGCTGGCTGGGAGTGCCCTTGCTTAGTGGAGAAAAAACAACAGGAGTTTTGGTTGTTCAAAGTTATACCGATGAAAATGCTTACGATACAGCTACAATTCGGCTTCTTATTTTAATAGCTCATGAATTGTCAATTGTAATAGAGAGAAATAAAATGATTGCAGATTTGGTTACGGCCAAAGACAAGGCAGAGGAAAGCGATAGGTTGAAATCGGCATTTCTGGCAAATATGAGCCATGAAATACGTACACCAATGAACGGTATTCTCGGGTTTGCTGAACTTTTAAAAGAACCTAAACTTTCGGGGGAAGAGCAAAAAATGTTTGTTGAATTAATTGAGGAAAGCGGAGAACGGATGTTAGGCATAATTAATGATCTGATTAACATCTCGAAAATTGAATCAGGTCAAATGGAAGTTCGTTTTTCGGAAACAAATATTAACGACCAGCTCGATTATTTATACAATTTCTTTAAACTCGAGGCGAAACAAAAAGGATTGAATCTAATTGTAAATTATCCACATACCCATAAAGATACAAACATCAGCACCGACAAGGAAAAGCTGTATGCCATACTTACCAATTTAATTAAAAACTCACTCAAATTTACAAAAAAAGGTTCAATTGAATTTGGGTATCAGGTGGCAGAAAGTGAGCTTGTTTTCTATACAAAAGATACTGGGATTGGTGTTCCTGAAAATAAGCAGAAAACAATTTTCGAGAGATTTGTACAAGCCAATTCCGGAATGTCAAACGTGTATGATGGGGCAGGATTGGGGCTTGCTATTTCTAAAGCCTATGTTTAAATGCTTGGAGGCAAAATTTGGATAGAATCGGAACCGGGAACAGGTACTTGTTTGTATTTTACCTTACCCCGGATATTAAACCCGGCTATTGATTCAAAAAAAGCCGATGAAAAAGTAGTTGATTTTGGAAATAGTAGAACTAAAATTACTGTACTTGTTGCAGAGGATGACGAAGTTTCATTAATATATTTAAGTCATATTCTGAAGGCCTGTAATATGGAAATACTTGTCGCCAAATCAGGGGGAGAAGCAGTGGAAATGTGCCGAAAATTTCAGCAAATTGCTCTTGTATTAATGGATATAAATATGCCTGTTTTCGATGGACAAATTGCCGCACAAATTATAAAGGGATTCAGACCTGAATTGCCAATTATTGCGCAAACTGCTTTTGCGCTTGATGAAGATAAAGAAAAATACAGTGATACTTTTGACGACTACATTACAAAACCAATTAAAGCTGATGAACTCAAGCAAAAAATGAGAAAGGTCTTGAATTATACCGATTTTTGAACCGATATTTTGTAGATAAAGTAATTAATTAAAATGGTTGTCAGGAAAGAGACCTAAAAGGTCTATTGACTTGAAAAGTCTCCCGATAATTATCGGGATCATAACCGCATGGCCAATGACCTGCGGAATAACAAACTATAGCGAACAACTGCCTGAAAGGCAGGATAAAATAAATAAGGATGGGTTACAAATATATTTAGAATCAGAAAGAGCACCATAAAAAGGTAAGTTTTGAAGAAGAATACCGTAAGTTTCTGATTGAATACGATATTGATGAACGAAATTTTATGAAAGAATAAATTTGTTCTGCCTTTCAGGCAGTTGGAGTGTGGGATTCAATGTCCTTAGGTCAACGACCTAAGGTTATGAAAATAAAACACCTTCGGTGTTAGGTCATAAAACGGATAATCATTTTAAATAAAATCAACTGCTTATCTAAATTTGCCTTGATGAAATGAGCCAATAGCAAAATGCCCATAAGTGTGAATCATAATATGGCGAGTTCTCCCGTTAATTATCTGAATTACCTTTAAGAATTAACAATTTTAATGAGATGAAAATATTGAAATTATGTTTGAGCATATTTCTGACTGGGATATTTTTTCTTTGTACTGCAACTAATAAACCTCAAATATATTACTGCTATAGTCTCCCTGAAAACGGAACTTTGAGGAGCGACTTCAAAAAGTATTCCGAAGCTTGTAATGTAACAGGGTGTATTGTGATTTTCGACAACAACAAAAACCAATTATTAGTAAGTGATTCGGTACTGGCAGAAACAGCACAACTCCCTGCCTCGACCTTCAAAATAATTAATATGCTGATTGCCCTCGAAACCGGGGTTATTGGTAATGAAAATGAAGTCATAAAATGGCCAGGGCAAATTGATACGATAAAATATGGGCACCGACCTGAAATTTATCACGATATGACAGTGAAAGAAGCATTTGAGGTGTCTGCGGGTTGGGTATTTGTTGAACTGGCGAAAAAAATTGGTATAGATAATTATCATCGTTATTTAAATGAATGCAATTATGGAAATCAAAACCTTTTAGAACCTGGTGATGATTTCTGGAACTTCGGTGAATTCGCTATATCTCCGGTTAATCAGGTAAATTTCATTCGCAATTTGAATGAAGGTAAACTTCCATTTTCTGAAAGAAATATGGAAATCGTAAAACGGGTGATGATTACTGAACAAAGAAAAAACTACACTATTAGAGCAAAAACCGGATGGACACGTGAAAATGGAATTAATACAGGTTGGTGGGTTGGATATGTGGAAACTAAACAAGGTGTTTGGTATTTTGCAACGCTACTTTTGCAGGACAGGAAAAATAATTCTGCCAACTTCGGTTCATGTCGAAAAGAAATCACTAAACAGTTGTTGCGGGATTTAAATATTATCAAATACTAATTTATTCACCGCAATGTTGATTTTATGCGCCACCCCGAAGATAACTTCCGCATCTCTGAAGAGAATTTCCGGTACACGGAAGCAGTTTCCGACCGTCGGAAACTGCTTCCGTGTACCGGAACAGTGCTTCTAAATGCTGTAAAAAAGGGTCTTTCACCTGAAAAAGTAATTCTATTTCCCAGAAGAGAGGTTTTATTTCCTGATGGTTTGAAGAATTTTGTTTGATCCTGATTTATCAAATGGTACCTTTGGATAAACCTAATTTCAAACAAATGAAACGTCGCGATTTTCTTCATTACACAGGAGCTGCTTCACTTATTTCAACAGGAATTATTTTTCCGGCTAGCTTATTTGCTCAGACAAAAATGCCAGGATTCAGCAATTTTTCGGAACTGATCAACAATCTCATTCAGTTAAATGATGAGAGAATTCCGGCTTTAATGGATTTGCAGGATCGCAATCCGCAATCAAAATATTTTGGCGGAGTTCAGGACAGCTTTCAGATTTTTAATCCCGGCTCAACTTCAGGATTAATAACTGCTTTAACCTGTTCTTTTTGCAGTTCACAATCGAAATATTTTCAGGATAACAACCTGGCAAAATCCATAGAATTGGCTGCAAAATATTTGTTAAAAATTCAGCATTCTGACGGGACCATCGATTTACTTTCTACCAATTTTCATTCAACTCCCGATACGGGATTTGTAGTTGAACCGATCAGTGCCAGTTTCAAATTATTAAGCGGAATTCAGTTTGAAAATAAAAATGAAGTACTTGGTTTACTTGAAGAATTTCTCAAAAAGGCGGGGGAGGCCTTTGTTGTTGGAGGTATTCATACCCCAAACCACAGATGGGTGGTAAGTATGGCACTGGCGAGACTAAACACACTTTTTCCTGACGAAAGATATTTAAAACGAATGGAAGAATGGCTACAGGAAGGAATTGACATTGATGCCGACGGACAATTTGAAGAACGAAGTACCTACATTTACACGCCGCTGACAAACCGTTGTCTTGTAACAATTGCAAAGCTAACCGGCCACACAGAATTACTCGAACTGGTAAGAAAAAACCTGGAAATGACGTTGTTTTACATTCATCCGAACGGTGAAATAGCTACAGAGGCATCCGGGAGGCAGGACCAGTTTAAAGTAGGTTTTATGGAGCATTATTATTTGCCGCTGCGGTACATGGCTTTGGAAGACAAAAACGGACAGTTTGCAAACCTGGTAAACCAGATTGAACAAAGTGTTCCCGAAAAATTACTGGGTTACCTTGTTTATTTTTTGGAAGATCCGTTTTATCTCAATCCATTGACTCAACCTCTGCCTTTGCCATCCAACTATACCAAAGAATTTCCTCATTCAAAACTGGTTCGCATCCGCAAGGGAAATATTGATGCTTCGATTCTTGGTGGAAATCCCACGTTTTTTACATTGAGCAAGGGAAATGCTGTTTTGGCTTCAGTTAGGCTGGCATCCGCTTTCTTTGGCCGGGGCCAGTTTACTTCCAAGATAGTGGAAAAACTGAATGATGCATTTATTCTGAAATGGGAATATCACTGGGGTTATTTCCAGCCACTGCCCGAGAATCAGAAACCCAATTACGAAATTCCTTTTGACGAAGACAGAAAAAGACGAAGACTAAGTGAAAGGCAAAGTTTACTGGCACAAATTTCTGTTTCTGAAAAAGACGGGATTTTTGAACTTGATTTCGAACTTGAAGGAACCGGGAATGTACCGCTGGCAATTGAATTTGCTTTCAGAAACGGTGGAATTTTAACCAGTGTTGAAAAACTAAATGAAACCGGCACCTATCTTTTGAAAGATGGATATGCAAAATATCGATTCGAAAATGATGAGATTGAATTTGGCCCCGGGAAAGCGGAACATGTCTGGACTGCCATTCGTGGCGGATTACCCAAACCCGATGGCGATTGTGTTTACCTTACGGGATTTACTCCGTTTAAACACAAATTGAAAATCGGATAATGAAACTGGAAACTTTGCAATTCTTTGAGCTTTAGTAGCATTCTTATTATTTCGTGTTTTTGTAGTTGAATCAGCCCCTAATTACACTTAATTTTTTAGAATCAATCGTAATTTTTGCCGGAAAAGCTAATTTTCCAGGTTCGCCATCGAAATGATAAATGTTTGTTTCTGCAAATTCCATTTCAATTTGTTTTGCCTTGTAACAGTCAACAAAAGGTAATTTCGGAATGATTCTTGTAAACAACCCGATTCCAAAAACCGGCAGCCAGATTTTACTAAATGGATTTACCACAACCACGTCAATTAAATCATCAGTCATACTTGCATTTGGGGCTATGCGGGCGTTGTTCCCAAACTGTGCAGCATTGGCAAAAGTGACAAGGAAAACCGACTTCTCAATAAAAACATCATCCACTTTCATTTTAATTTTGAAAGGTTTAAAAGCAATACTTTCCTGAATGGTAAGCTGTATATAACGCAAAAAACCACGGGTTGTGGCTTTGCTCATTTTATCAGCAACCAATGCATCAAAACCAATTCCTGAAGTGCATAAAAACCGTTGGTTATTTATTCTGCAAACATCAATTTCAAGTGTTTTTTCATCAATCAATGTACGGGCGCTTTTCAGTAAATTCATTGAAATTCCCAACTCGCGGGCAAGCCCGTTTCCCGATCCTACTGGTAAAATTCCCATAATTTTTGAAGTTCCCAATAAACCTTGTGCCACTTCATTTACAGTTCCATCACCGCCAACTGCAACAACAATATCAAAATCAAGAGCTACGGCTTTCTCAGCTAATTTGGTAGCGTGGCCCGGAAATAGCGTAAATGAAAATTCTACCCTTCCCGCATTTTTTTTTAACCATGAAATTGCACTTTCAATTGCAGCCCTTCTTTTCTTGCCATGACCTGCAAATTGATTTATAATAAGATATATATTTTTCTTTCTATGTTGAGTCATTCTTTTAATTTTCACATTTTAATCTTGCAAATAAACCCTTTTTACCCTCTGGGAAATCCCTGTTAAAATTTCATAAGGAATTGTGCCTGCTTTTTCAGCCACCTCTGTTATAGGGATATTATCACCGAAAATCTCCACTTTTTCACCGGGTTTTACTTTCAAACCCGTAACATCTGCCATCAACATATCCATGCAAATGTTTCCAATAATAGGCACCCGTTTTCCATGTATAAAAACTGAACCGTTATTATTGCCCAGTTTACGGTCAATCCCATCTGCATAACCTAATGGAACAATTGCGATTTCACTTTCTGATGAAATTGTACCTTTTCTGCTGTATCCTACTGTTTCGCGCGGACTCACTTTTTTTACCTGTGAGACAGTACTTTGTAAAGTGCCAATATTTAGCAAAGGTAGTCCAGTATTCGAAATGCCATATAACCCAATTCCCAGCCTTACCATCTCAAACTGCTTTTCAGGGAAACGTTCAATACCGGCGGAGTTTAAAATGTGACGTAGTATTTTATCCGAAAAGTTGTATCTAAAGTAGTTTGCTGCAGTTTCAAATCGCGTAATCTGTTCATGTGTAAAATTGTCCAGGTTGCTGTCATCACTTGCTGCAAGGTGCGAAAAAACCGAATTTATATTTATACAGTTATTTTCTTTTACAAGCCGGGTAACTATATCAAATTCTTCGGTGGTTTTGAGTCCCAGCCTGTTCATCCCGGTATCAATTTTTAAATGAATCGGAAAATCTTTTAACCCGTTTTGGGCAACGGTTTTTATAAAAGATTCAAGCAATTCAGTGCTGTAAATGTTTGGTTCGAGTTGGTAATCAATTATTTGTTGGAAACTATGCTGTTCGGGGTTCATCACAATTATTGGTGTTCGGATACCTGCATTTCGAAGCAGAACACCTTCATCGGTAACCGCTACAGCGAGAAAATCAACATTTTGATATTGCAGCAAACTGGCAATTTCAACATCTCCACTGCCATACGAAAATGCTTTTACCATTACCATAATTTTTGTTTCAGGTTGCAATAAACTCCTGAAAACATTGAGGTTGTGTACAAGCGCGCTCATGTTGATTTCCAATTGGGTTTGATGCGCTTTTTGCTGTAAAAGCAACGAAATTTTCTCGAAAGTAAATTGCCGGGCACCTTTTATTAATATTGCCGATGACTGAAAATTGGTGCGGTTAAAATACTTTTCAAAATCTGAAAGCGAGTCGAAAAATGATTTTTGTATGTGAAACTGGTTGGCATTCCCCGATATTTCAGTACCGATTCCAATTATTTCATCAATTTTCCAATCTGTTAAAAGCTTGTTTACCTGTTTGTACAACTCTGCTTTTGGTAATCCGGTTTGCAGAATGTCTGATAAAATCACCAATTTGTTAAGATGCCCTTTGGCAGCCTGCTGGTGTAAAACCGACAATGCGATTGCAAGCGAGTTCAAATCAGAATTGTAATAATCATTAACAAGTAAACAGTTATTAATTCCCTGTTTAATTTCGAGGCGCATTTCAACCGGGTACAAATTTTCAAATTCAGGGAGTAGTTTCGATAAATCGGAACTTAAAATACTTGCAGCAGCAAAACAATGACAGGCATTTTCTATCGCTGAATCATCGGTAAATGGTATTTTAAAAAAATATGTATTTCCATTTGCTGTGGCATGTAATTCTGTAAATTCATTGTTTTTATTTGCTGAAAAACAAAGTGATGCATTTTTATTGTTGAGTGACCAGTCCAATTTTTCAATTGAATTTGTTTTGCAAAAATTTTCAACTGAGTTTTTTATCAATTCAACATCTGAATTGTAAATCAATTTTTGGCATGATTTAAACAGGAGCAATTTCTCCTCAGCTTTTTGTTGAAATGTAGCAAAACCTTCCTGGTGTGCGTCGCCAATATTTGTAAAAATGCCAACTGTTGGTTTTATAATGTCAGCAATTTTTCTCATTTCACCTGGTTGTGAAATACCGGCTTCAAAAATTCCCAAATTATATTCCGAATCCATTAATAACACTGAAAGAGGGACGCCAACCTGCGAGTTGTAACTTTTAGGGTTACGAACAATCTTGAATTCGCCGGATAAAATGTTGTGCAGCCACTCTTTAATAATAGTTTTTCCATTGCTACCTGTAATTCCAACAATCGGGTAATGTTGTTGTAAGCGGTTGTAAGCTGCCAGCTTTTGTAAAGCATCAGTTGTATTTTTAACTAAAATAAAAGTAGCGTTTGAGTTAATAACGGATTTATCGGAAACCACAAAGGCTGTTACTCCTTTTTCAATTAGGCCGGGAATGTATGAATGGCCGTTATTTCGGGGGCCTTCCAATGCGAAAAAAAGCGAATTATCAACTTTAAAAAAGTTGCGGCTGTCGATAACTATTTGAGCAATTATCTGGTTGCTGAAATTTGATCCTTCAACCAGTTCAGCTTCTAAAATATTTGCTATTTCAGAAAAGGAAAAGTTAATCATTGATTTATGTTTATTTCACGGAAACAACCTCTGCAAAGCGGTTCATAAACATCCTTTTCGCCAAGTAAAACCACTTGTTCCTTTTCTGATAAACGGTGCGAAAATTGGGCAATGTTTCCACATTTCACACAAATTGCGTGAACTTTTGTAATGTGATCAGCAACAGCCATTAAATCGGGGATTGGCCCAAATGGTTTACCTTTAAAATCCATGTCCAACCCTGCAACAATCACCCTGATTCCCATGTTTGCCAACTTCACAACCACTTCAATTAAACCCTTGTCAAAAAATTGTGCTTCGTCAATTCCAATTACATCAACATTTCCTGTAAGTAAAAGTATGTTGGCTGAATTACCTACAGGAGTTGAATGTATCGAATTCTCGTCGTGTGAAACTACTTCAGTTTGAGAAAACCGTACATCAATAACAGGCTTGAAAATCTCGACTTTTTGCCTCGCAATTTTCGCACGTTTTAATCTTCTGATAAGTTCTTCAGTCTTTCCCGAAAACATTGATCCAGCGATAACTTCTATCGAACCAACTTTAGTTTTACTGTGTATGTTCCTCTCAATAAACATGGATTTTGTTAGAAATTAGTACTTTTGCAAAAGTAAAATTTTATAACATTAGCCTGCGAAGAATGGAAAATAAAAAACTGTTGAATTATTTGCTGAAAGATTTAAGCGAATTGGATGAATTGTTTGCAGAAAATGGCAAAAATAGCTTTGATGAATTTGAAATGGAGTTTATCCGGAACCGCATTTCTGAGTCGATTAGGTTGATAAAATTGTTTATTGAAAGGGAAAGAAACGCAAATGCTGAAATCAATTCGGATTCAGTAACTTTTCAAAAACAAAAACAAAAACAACCTATCGCTGAAACACCAGATAACAAATTACAAGGTAGGGTAAAAGAAAATGTAGTGGAAAATCCTGCTGCACAAACTCCCGGTGTGTGGGTTGAAGAAAAGTCCTCTGAAGTTATTGAGCAGCAGTTTAATTATCAAATTGAAACTGAAGAAAAGACTTTTGAAACAATTGTTGAAAAGGAGGTTACTATTGTTGAAAATAGAATTACCGCACCGGAAATTGTTCAGGAAAAGGAGATCAAAATAGAACAGCAGGTAATTGTTGAAACGCCGCCGCAAAACGTTCAAATAATACAGGAAACAATACAAAAAGAGCTTGAACTTGAAGATGATGAACCTGTTGATATTCATAACAAGCGATTGGGCGACAGCTTTTTAAAAGAAAAATCGGTTAACGACATTCGGTCTGATGATATGTCGAAATTAGAACACAAGCTTTCGAACCGCCCCCTTTCAAATATTCAGTCAGCTATTGGAATCAACGACAGGTTTCAGTATATCAGGGAGTTGTTTGAGGGTAGTGCTGATAGTTTTGTTAAAGCAGTGGCTGATCTCGATTCAATGAACGACATGAAGGAGGCAGTTGATTATTTGCAGACAAATTTTAAGTGGAAGAAGAATGAGACAAGCCTGAAATTTGTTAATCTTATAAAACGGCGGTTTCCAAATGAGTAATTTCGGAAAATTGATACTTGTACCAACTCCCATTGGTAATCTTGGCGATATAACATTCAGAGCCGTTTCAGTTTTAAAAGAAGCCGACATTATTTTAGCCGAGGACACCCGCGTTTCATCCCGTTTGTTGCATCACCTTGAAATTGATAAAAAACTTTGGGTTCACCATAAATTCAACGAACACAAAGCAGTTGGCTCATTGGTCTCAAAGATTCAGGAGGGGAACAAGGTTGTATTAATTTCGGATGCCGGAACACCTGGAATTTCAGATCCAGGATTTTTGCTTGTACGTGCCTGTATTGAAAACAATGTTGATGTAGAGTGTTTGCCTGGACCAACGGCTTTGATTCCGGCACTTGCTGTTTCAGGTTTGCCAACCGACAGGTTTGTTTTCGAAGGATTCCTGCCACAAAAAAAAGGTCGTCAAACCAGGTTAATTCAATTGTCGGAAGAGCAACGTACAATGGTTTTTTATGAATCACCTTATCGTCTTGTTAAAAGCCTGTCGCAATTTGCTGAATTCTTTGGGAATGCCAGAAATGCCTGTGTTTGTCGCGAATTAAGCAAAATGTTCGAAGAAATAAAACGTGGTACAGTTGAAGAGCTTGCTCAATACTATATAGCAAATCCTCCAAAAGGTGAGATTGTAATTGTATTGGAAGGGATTTCAAAAGAAGAAAGAAAAGGGAGTAAACTGGCTATTGATGATTAAAAAATACACGCATATTTTTTTTGACCTTGACAATACACTTTGGAATTTCGAAATTAACTCCCGAAATGCGATGTTTGCCGTTTTTCAATATTTTAAACTTGACGTTTCAACAGAATTTAATTTGTTTTTCGAAACCTATACCAGACATAACCATGTTCTTTGGGAAAGTTACCGCAAAAATGAAGTTGCAAAAAAAGATTTAATCCGACTCCGTTTTCAAAATACTTTCACCGAACTTGAGATTACAGGTGTAGATGCCAATAAAATGAATGAGCTGTTTTTAGGTGAAATGCCAAAACAAAAAACGCTTAATGAAGGCGTGATTGATATTTTAACCTACTTAAAAAAGAAAAGGTATCACCTCAATATAATAACAAATGGTTTTAAAGAGGTGCAGCACAATAAAATAGAATCATCAGGCTTAAAGCCATATTTTGATAAAATTTTCATTTCAGAAGAAATAAAATCTCCAAAACCGGCGCACGCAATTTTCGAATATGCAATTAAATCGTCAAATGCTAAAAAAATTAACAGTATAATGATTGGTGATGATTGGGATGTAGATGTAATGGGTGCTGTTAATTATGGAATTGATGCAATTCATTTTAATAAAACAGCACAAAACACCAATAATCTTAACATATCGTTAATACACTCCAGCAAAATATATAGTGTTGAATTTATGAGCCAGTTATACAACTATTTATAACAGATAATTTCGTTCAAAAACAATGACTTTTTACCACGATAGCGTGAAAATGGTAAAATGGATTGGTTTTAAATAGTGTACTTTACTACTGAATTTAATTCATTTTTTTCTGCCATTGGTTTCTTTTTTTAAATTTGTCGTGCTTAACGAATTTTAACATTTTTAGTATAAAAAGTATAAAATTCATTAAATATATTATTATTTCAGACCAAATCAATTGTAAGGGATGGTTTGAAGTAACTTAAAGTAAAATTTATACACGCTGTTTAATTATTAATTTAAAACTATTTCTATGAAAAAAATTGCATTTTTTTTATCGATCATGTTTTTCATGGGAACTGTGTTTGTTCATGCTCAAACGAAGACGCTAACCGGAACGGTTACTTCTAATGAGGATAGTCAGCCAATTCCCGGAGTTTCAGTATCAGTAAAAGGTACTACACTCGGAACAATCACAAATCTCGAAGGAGAATTTGAACTTACTGTTCCGCAGGATGCTAAAACATTGGTTTTTAGCTTTATTGGAATGAAAAACTATGAGGTTGAAATTGGCTCTCAAACCACTTTCAAAGTGAAGATGGAAACCGATGTTTTCGGTATTGATGAAGTTGTTGTTACTGCGCTGGGTATCAACCGACCAAAAAGAGAACTTGCTTATCAGACACAAAATGTAGGACAAGAGGAACTTGTAAAAGCTGCTCCAACAAGGGCTGCATCGGCATTGGCAGGTAAGGTTGCAGGTTTGCAAATTAACGTTCAGGATAATGGAGTTAATCCTACGACTCAAATTTTATTAAGAGGTTTGCGTTCGATTAGTGGTAACAACTCGGCGTTGATTGTTATTGATGGTTCAATTGCTTCAGAAGGAGCCTTTGATGCTTTAAATCCAAACGACATTTCTGACATCAGTGTTCTAAAAGGAGCTACTGCTGCTGCCCTTTATGGGTCAAGCGCTGGTAATGGTGCTTTAATTGTAACTACCAAAAGTGGTCAGGCAGGTGAAAAATTTACTGTTGGATTAAATACATCCTATACTATGGATAAAGTAGCATATATGCCTGATTTTCAGACAGAATATGGTACAGGTTGGGAAGGTGCATACGATAATGTTGAAAACACAAACTGGGGTCCTCGTTTTGATGGTACCTTAAGACAAATTGGACCAACCTTCCCTGAAGGTTATGGACTGGAAACACAAATAGTACCATATGCCCCGGTTAAAGACAACCTTTTGAATTTCTATAATACAGGACAAACATTTAATAATACTGTTTATATGAGCGGAAGCAGCGATGACAGTAAATTTTATATTTCAATTGGCGATCAAAGATCAGAAGGTATTGTTCCTGATGATACATATCAAAGGAACACATTTAGGGCAAATGCAAGTAAAAAAATTGGAAAGGTTGAACTATCAGCAAGTACCAGCTATTTTACAGACAAAACTGATGTTGTTGGCGGTTCAATTGGTGACCAGGACAGGCCGTTGTATTGGTTCCTTTTAAATACTTCTGCAAATATCCCATTATCAACTTATAAAGACTGGAGCAATCCGTTGAGTTATGGTTATGCTGATAATTACTATAACGCTTATTATCAAAATCCATATTGGGCCATTGGTACAAACAGAAATATTGATGAAACAAACAGGCTGGTGGGTAACATGAACCTTTCATATGACATTCTTGATTGGTTGAATTTCACAGCCAGAGCAGGGGTAAACAGTGTTTGGGGAAATGGTAAAAACTGGAGAGCACGTCAGACTTATAATTCTGATTTACAGCCTTCACATTCAACTGTGTCATCTTTTGTTGAAGACAGTGAATTTCAAACCAAAACCTATACAGGTGATGCCCTTATTTCGGGTACAAAAACAATTGCTGATGATTTTTCAATTAAGGCCATTTTAGGTGGAACTGTTTACGCTACCGATTACAGAGGAAGTACTTTAACTGCCAACAACTTAAGTATTCCTAATTTTTATGACATTTCAAATGGTACCGGTGAACTTCAGGGAACTGTTGATGAGTCAATAAAAAGGGTTTATGGATTTTATGGCGACTTTACTTTTGGGTATAAAAATTATTTGTTTCTGAACTTCTCCGGAAGGAATGACTGGACATCTACCCTGGCTAAAGGAAACAACAGTTATTTTTATCCTTCTGTAGGTTTATCTTTCGTTATTACTGATGCAATCGAGGCGCTTAATAACAACGAAATATTATCTTCTGCAAAAGTTACTTTGAGTAATTCAACTGTTTATAACGATTTAGCTCCCTACCGTATAAATGAATCTTATGAACAACATGTTTCATTTCCTTTTGGTGGTGTTAATGGATTTTTACTTTCACCTACAGCTGTGGATGCCAATATATCCAAAGAAAAAATCAATACAACTGAAATTGGTTTGAATTTAGGATTTCTGCAAAGCAGATTGTGGATTGATGCTTCATGGTATAATACGATTACTTCCGATTTGATTACTTTTACTACTCCATCAATTACTTCTGCTTCAACCTCATTTCTGACAAATATTGGTGAATTGCAGGGAAAAGGTATTGAACTCACTGTTGGAGGTAATGTGTTGACTGTAAGTGATTTCAAGTGGGATATTAATTTGAATTATACTTCACACGAAACAGTTGTAAATGAAATTTATGAAGGGTTGGATGAAGTAGCAGTTACTACCACCGGACAGTATGGTATTTATGCTGTAGTTGGAGAGGCATTCCCTCAGATTAAAGCCAATGTTTATGAAAGGGATCCACAGGGTAGGATAGTAG
Organism: Draconibacterium sp.; assembly: GCA_041739985.1. GTDB lineage: Bacteria > Bacteroidota > Bacteroidia > Bacteroidales > Prolixibacteraceae > Draconibacterium. The sequence continues at coordinate 32,691 of JBGSMW010000103.1, forward strand.
TTGATCCTGCCAGCGGGCTTCCAAAAACCCAGACCGATTTACAGAATCTTGGGAAAACAACCCCAGACTATATTCTTGGGTTAAATACAGCATTGAGCTATAAAGGTATATCAGTATCTGCAACTTTCGATTATCGGACAGGACATAAATATTACGAACAGGGATCAGATGCTATGGAATTTACCGGAAGGTCAATGGCCAGTGTTTCAGCAAACCGTCAGGATTTCGTAGTTCCAAACTCGGTAATCGAAACCAGTCCTGGTGTTTATGTGGAAAATACAAATATACCTGTTTCCGGCGGTCGCCAGAGTTACTGGACCGATGCTTACAACGATGTTAAATCGAATTATGTAAAAGATGCTACTGCTCTTAAATTAAGGGAATTGGCTGTTAGTTATGAACTTCCATCTAGTTTACTCAGTAAAACTCCACTTGGTAAAGTAAGTGTTGGTTTTATCGGAAGAAACTTATTGACCTGGTTACCTGAAGACAACAGGTTCTCAGATCCGGAATTCAATAACAATAATGATAATAGAATTGGTGTAGGTGGTTATTTTCAATCGCCTCCAACAAAGTCGCTCGGATTTAGTTTAAATGTAGAATTCTAAAAAATACATCAATATGAAAAAGATATTAAAATATACAAGTTTGCTGTTAGCGGTCATTATGATGGCATCCTGCGAGGAATTTTTGGATGTAAACAACGATCCAAATAATCCTGTTACTGTAACACCCGATTTGGTTTTACCAACAGCCCAGGTTTATACAGCTAATATTATGCAGGGAAATACACAACGTGGCATCAATCAGCTTGGAAACATGTTTATGTACAACTGGAGCCAGAGTGATGGTTATGCGTGGTATCCCGATGAATTCAAATACAATGTTACTTCATCATTTTATCAGCAGATTTTCAATTATTCTTATTCAAATACATTAAAACAGTATCAGATTTTGGATCAATTGGAAAGTCCTTATGATTATTACAGGGCAATAGCCAAAGTAATGAAAGCATATCATTTCCAAATATTGGTTGATATGTATGGCGATATTCCTTACAGTGAGGCTTTGTTACGCAGCCAGGAAGCTACTCCTAAGTACGACGATGCAAAAACTATCTACGAAGATTTAATCACAGAACTTGATACTGCAATTGTACTTATCAAAAATGCAGAAATTCCAGTGGTGCCAGGTGATGACGATGCTATTTTTGGCGGAGATATGGACAACTGGATTAAATTTGCCAATACGGTAAAATTAAGGATTTTGGTTCGTCAGTCGAGTATGGCCGGAAGAGAAGGATATTTAAAGGCTGAGTTTGATAAAATTAATGCCGAAGGGTCGGGTTATATTACAAGCAATGTTGGCGTAAACCCGGGATATGTGCAACAGGAAGATAAACAAAGCCCGTTCTGGAATTATCAGGGCAAGGACGTAGGCGGTACAGAAACAATGAACAATAAAGCAACAAGTGCCAGCGATTATATCCTAACCTTCCTTACAGGACTGAATGATCCGCGTATTGATTTTCTGTATGAAAAACCGGAAACCGGACATCTTGGAGTTACTCAGGGATTACTCGATTACGATACACCGGTTGTTGATGCTTTTATGCCGGAAAAAGTCTCTAATATTGGACCCGGTATATTGAAAGGTGCAACTATGGATGCAATGGTTTATACATTGGCTGAAAGCTATTTTAACCAGGCAGAAGCACGTCTTAAAGGGTTAATCACTACTGGTGATGATGCAAAAACTTTGTATGAAAAGGGAATCCAGGCCTCTTTCAGTGTTCTTGGCGCTGGCGATGCAACAAGTTACTACTCTCAGGTGAAAGATTTGGTTGGTTGGGAATCTTCAACCAATAAACTTCAGGCGATTATCACTCAAAAATGGCTTGCTGTTAACGGGATGACTGCAGAACAATCATGGTTCGATTATAACAGGACTGGTTATCCTTCAGGATTGCCTATTTCGTTGTTGGCTTCAACTTCTGATCGTCCGGTTCGTATATTTTATCCAGCAGGTGAGTATTCTTCAAATGGTGCAAACGTTCCTGCTCAGCCTAATGCATTTACGGACAAGATTTTCTGGGGTAAATAATTAAAAATAGATAATTATGAAAACATTGAAATATTTTTTGATTTTAATTTTAGGCTTAGGGATGTTCAATTCCTGCCTATTTGAGGATACTGCCGTAGTCCTTGAACAAAACGGACAAGGACCAAATCTGGGCGGTTTTGAGCAAGCAAGAACTTCATTATCTGCTATTGCTGATGGAGAAGAGTATAAATTTGATCTTAAGGTTAAGGTATTTGGCCCAACCTCAATGAACCTAAAGAATGATGTTACTTTAACCATTGCTGCTGATCCATCATCTACCGCAGTACAAGGAACACACTACAGGCTTGATAATCCAAGTATTACACTTTCTCCCGGACAAAACATGCTGGGATTATTTGAAGTTACTATGCTGACAGAAGGAATTGAAACTCCACTGGCTAAATCACCTGTTTTGGTATTAAATGTAACTCAGGTTACCGGCGATCCAATGGTTGTAAACAGCGGAAAACCAATTTCAATAACAATGAATTATGCTTGTCCTTCTTTCCTTGAGGGTACTTATGCTGTAACCACTGAATATACTGGTTATGATGGTACTGTTACCATGTTGGAATGGACTGAAACTATTACCAATACAGGTATTGGAGAATATCGCACTGAAAGGGTTGGCCATTGGACAATAGCTGCGTTGGGTGGAACCCCGGGTTTCACATTTACCGATGTTTGTGGTCAAATTTCTGTAGCAGGTCAGAATCTGGTTGATACATATTCAAATTGGGTGGAAGGAACCGATTTTGGTTCTGTTGATGAAGAAACCGGTAATCTGTATATAGAATATTCTGTATGTGTAGCAACAGGTTGCAGGTATTACAAGAGTACATACGTAAAACAATAAAATGTATGTTATAAATTTTAAAAATTAAAAAAATGAGAATAAAAGAAATTTATAAGATTGCAGGATTGGTTTTGATTTTAGCTATCGCAGTTTCCTGTGATTTGCTAAGAACTGCTGAGCAGGATGCAAGTCCGGTTATTAGTCCGGATAATAAACCTACGGTAACCTACACTGCTGACATTTCAGGTAATACTGTTAATGAAGGTGCGAAGATTGTTTATACGATAAAACTGGATAAACCGATTGACAGGGCCTTAACGTTTTCTGCCAACAAAGTTGGAGGTACTGCTTCTGAAGGTGATGATTTTGAAGCTAGTACTGTAGTTCTCCAGCCATACGCCACTGAGGTTAAAATGGAGATTGCTGCCATTATGGATGATTATCCGGAAGTAGAGGAAACTTTGCAGCTTGAAATCGGAATTTTTGGAATTGCTGAACGGTATTTAATAAATCCGAACACAACAAATCCGAATACAGTAGATTTAAAAATTGCGAACAAAAATGAAGCAGGCAAATTGACTATTGCTATGGAATGGGCAGATCATGATATGGATTTCGACTTTGTGACATGGAGCGATACACCTGAAAATCCGTTGACAGAATGGGGTGATACAGGAGCTTCTTCACATAATCCTGAAATTGACAAATCTATCTGGTTAGATGATCCTGCCGGAACCTATTACGTTAATATTATGGATTGGGATTCCGGGCCATTCAACTATAAATTTTCAATTGGTTATCCTAATGGTACTGTTCAGTTTATTGAAGGCACATTCGACCGCAGTACTACTACTTATGTCAATGATCCTTGGACAGCATGGGGTGATTCTTATGATTCATTCAGGGTGTTGAAAGTTGAGAATAATGGTACGGCTTTTACCGTGACAAAATTATAGAGATATAGATCTGTAACAAAAAAGGGGCTGTCTCAAAATAAATTTGGGACAGCCTTTGTTTTTATTCTTATTGATATATTTATTTTGGATTATGGATCATTATTTATCAAATATGAAAATTTTAAAATTGAAAAGAATTTGTTTTAAAGCGCTTATTTTAATATTTATCATATTTCCCATAAGTACAATAGCTCAGGAAAATTATAAAAGCTCGCCACCTGAGATTGCAGAACTTTATAATTTTGCTGAAAGTTACTATTCGATTAACGATGAATATATTAACGGTTTCATATATCCTGTACCAAAAATAGGAATTCTTGGAGATCCGTATTTTAATGTTAAGGATTGGAGTGATGGGACTCTTTTTATAAATGGGAAGACTTATTCAAACATTATTATGAAATATGACATAATCATTGATGAATTAATCATAAAAGTAAAAACCGAACTTAATATTGAAAGGTTGTTGGCAATAAATAAATCACAGGTTGATTCCTTTATTATCGGTTCTTCTCTATTTGTAAATTCAAGAAACCTGTTCGCCGGCGAAAACAAAAATACATACTACCAAAAAATCTATCAGGGCAAATTGTCAGTTTACAGGCAATTTCAAAAAACGTTCATCGAAATGTATAATAGCTCTTCGCCTGATGGAAAATTTTCGACACAAAAAAGCAATACTTATATTTTCGACAATCAGGAGTTCAAAAATATTAACAGTGCAAAATCGTTTATTGCATGTTTTGATAAAGCAGAACAGGATAAAATTAAGAAATACCTAAAATCAAAGAACACCACTTATAAAAAGATGACTGATTTGCAGATGATTGATTTAATGGATTTCTGCAATTCAAATATCTCCCATTAACATGAAATTGATTTTAAATATATTGTTATTCAGTTTTTTTGCTTCCAATTTTGTTTTTGGGCAGGAAAAAAAACAGCCTGTATATCTCAAAAAACAAAATATTGTTTGGGAGGAATTTGTAAAAAAGATAGAACAGGAAAACAATGTTCGGTTTTTTTTCAATACGGATAGCATCCCAAATGTGCCTGTTGTTGCAGAAAAGGATAGTATGCAACTTGAAAAGGTGTTGGAAAAAACCTTTTCAGAATATGGTTTCCGTGTTTCGTCCGATGCTCAAGGTAATTACTTCATATTTAAGAATTTTTCGTTTCAAACTGCTGTTAATAATGTTTTATTCAAATCTTCAGATTCTGATGAAAAATCAGATTTACAGAAACCTGGTGATACAGCAGAGGAAAATCCTGAAACTGACTATTTGAAAACATATCAGGAGTTTATTACCGATAATCTGATTATCGGCTCAAACGGGCATGGAAATAAAAATCAAAAAGTAAAGATCACTGGAAGGATTACAAATGCAGAAGATGGAACGCCACTTCCACAAGCCCGGATTTATGTACCTGAAATCAATAAAAATTTTATTTCAAATATATCTGGTTATTACGAAATGGAGTTGTTGCCCGGAAATTATACACTTGCTGTGAGCAGTATGGGCATGTACGAAAAGAGCCTCAAATTAACAGTTTTGTCAGGCGGGGAGGCAAATATTCAGTTACAGGTTAAATCGATTTTACTAAACGAAGCGACAGTTACAGGCATACGAAATGAAAATATAAACGCTCCCACAATGGGGTTTGAACGGATGACACAAATGGCAATAAAAGAGCTGCCGGTTGTGTTGGGTGAAAAAGATGTTGTGAAAATTGTGTTGCTTTTGCCGGGTGTACAGTCGATCGGAGAAATTTCATCGGGGTTCAATGTCAGGGGCAGCCCATCCGACCAGAACATGTTTTATATCAACGATTTGCCGATCTACAACTCATCACATCTTTTTGGATTATTTACCACATTCAATTCCGATGCTATTGGAGAATTCAAATTCTACAAGAACAGTATCCCAATCGAATATGGTGGGCAATTATCCTCTATTTTTGATATCGATGTGAAAAAAGGGAACAGCAAAAATTTCTCGGCAATGGGAGGAATTGGGCCTACTTCAGCCAGGGTACTAGCCGAAGGACCGCTCGAAAAAGATAAAAGCAGCTACCTGGTAAGTTTCCGTTCATCCTATTCCGACTGGTTGTTAAATATGGTTGACAACTTAGACGTGCAGAACAGTGCGGCCGACTTTCAGGATGCACTTATGGATTTTTCGCTGCAACTCAACAAATCAAATAAATTGGGATTGTTTTTTTATGGAAGCCGAGATTATGCAGATTTAGCTTTTGGTGTTGAAAATGAATACTCCAATTTGGGAACTGATATTAAATGGACACACACTTTCAACGAAAAGTTGAGCAGCGAATTGAACTTTGCAAAAAGCCGGTATGCATACAAAGAGTCAAACAGCGAAGTTGGATATTTAGCAAACAAGCACTCGTTTGACTTAAACCATAATGAACTGAAATTAAACTTCAGATACAATGCAGGAGCGGGGCACAACCTGCAACTTGGGCTCAATTCTAAACTAATCAAACTAAATTATGGCGATTTTTTGCCACTTAACGATCAATCTTTGGTTGAGCCCTTGACTTTCGAGCCGGAACAATCAATGAACAATAGCATTTTTATTGGCGACACATGGGAAATTGTGCCACGATTAACTATAGATGCCGGTTTGCGGGGAACGTATTACATGTACCTCGGTCCTAAAACCGTATTTAGTTATTCTGAAAATGAACCGGTTGTGCTTGATAATATCACTGGTTCTGAAGTTTATAGCAAAAATGAAATTATAAACAATTATAAAAATCTCGATGCGATGATCTCTTCAAGGTTTGAGGTTGTCCGGGATTTCTCGTTAAAAGCCAGCTACAGTAGGTTACACCAATACACTTATATGCTGTCAAATACTGTTTCTGTTTCGCCAATCAGCAAATGGAAATTAAGCGATCCGCATTTAAAACCAATGTCAGGAGATCAGTTTTCGTTTGGATTATACAAGAATTTGTGGAATAATAAAATAGAAGCATCGGTTGAAATGTATTACAAAGATGTGACAAATTTAGTGGAGTATAAAGATGGGGCTGAGTTTGTTACCAACCAGGTGCCTGAAACAAACATTATCCAGGGTGATCTTCAATCCTACGGCGTCGAATTTATGGTTAAAAAGAAAATGGACAATCTGAATGGATGGATAAATTACACTTATTCAAGGGCTGAAGTTACTGCTTTCAACACCAAAACAGGAGAAATGAACAATCAGGGATTAACATACCCTGCCAATTATGACAGGCCTCATGCTGCAAATCTTACATTAAATTACAAACTCTCGAAAAGACTGAGTGTTTCAACAAATCTTGTATATTCTACAGGGCGGCCAATTACATATCCTTCATCGGTTTACTACCTGAATGATATAAAAATTACAGGTTTTTCGCGCCGTAATGAATACAGGCTTCCCGACTATTTCAGGGCTGATCTGGCTATAAGTCTTGAAGGAAACCTGAAAAAATACAAATTTGCTCACAGTTCATGGTCGCTATCGTTTTACAATCTCACAGGCAGGAGAAATCCATACACTATGGTTTTCCAGAATGTTGACGGAGAAGTAAAAGGGTACAAGATTTCTATTCTCGGAACTGTTATTCCTTCACTGAATTACAACTTAAAATTTGGCAATTATGAAAATTAAATGGCTTGCAGCGCTTTTCGTTTTGCTCCTTTTTAGTTGTAAAGAGGAGTTTCCGCTTGAGTTTAATTCTAACGAAAAAATCCTTGTCGTGGAAGGTGGGATAACTAATAAACCAGGGCCTTATTCAGTTCGGTTGTCAACCACATTGCCCATAAATCAGCCTATTCGAGTGCCTTTTGAAAAATGCGTGGTAACGCTTTACGATGATCAGGGACATTCCGAAACGTTGACTGAAACTAGTCCGGGTGTTTACCTGACTTCAAAAGATGGAATACAGGGAACCATTGGTTTCGAATACTCACTTTCTGTAGATACTCCCGATGGAAAAGTATATCAAACTGCATTTGAAGTAATGAAACCTGTTCTGGAAATTGATTCAGTTTATGCCGAACTTACCAAACACGAAGATTTGGATTACCCTTTTGGTTTGCCTGGTTATCAGTTTTATGTCGATTCAAAAACATCTGTTGACAAGGAAACATACATAATGTGGAATTTGGAGGAAACATACAAATATGAGGCTGATTATAAGTTGTATGCTATATATTATTTTGGGGATATTTATTATGTAAACAGGCAAATGGATACAATTGCCTTGATTACCGGACTGAATTATGACACACTTTTCACCTGCTGGAAAACTGACCCTGTGAGAAATGTTTTTACTGGACAAATGGCAAATTTATCTGATCTAAAAATTAAACGCCAACCTTTGCAATTCATTGGTACCGAAACAAAAAAGCTTTCAGTAAAATACAGCCTCTTTGTACAGCAGTGTTCCATTTCAAAAGAAGCTTACATTTTTTGGGAAAGTATCAGGGATCAAATTTCTGATGAAAGTTTTCTTTATACAAAGCAACCGTATAATATCACCGGAAACCTGCGGAATATTGATGATCCGGAAGAACTTACGTTTGGCTATTTTACTGTTGCATCGGTGTCTGAAAAACGGGGTTTTTATGAAAGACCAAATGCCACATTTTATTTTCCTAAAGGTTTTGCTGCTGAACCTATTGACTTGAACAAAAAGGCTCAGCCCGTATATTTAATTTTAAGAGATGTGCTGGGAATGGCTTTCGTACACAAAGATTGTGTGGATTGCCGAACAGACGGTGGAGTTATCAAAAAACCTGATTTTTGGGTTGATTAAGTTTGTAGAAGATGATTGGTATGAAAAAAAATAAGTATTGTACAAAAGTTTGGATGCTTTCAGTCCTTATTTTGTTGTTGGCAGCATTTGTTTCAAATGGTCAAAAAAATGAAACATTCAAGCTGGATAATGTTGCTGAAAACATCATTGTGAACACCGATCGTGATATCTATTTTGCAGGCGAGGAGCTTCTTTTTTCTGTTGAATATTTTATAAATCAAATAAGGACCAAGCCGTTAATAAGCAATGTTATTTACATTGAATTGATTAATTGTACAGAGAAAAATCCTGTTGCTCAGGGAAAATATGAAATAAGAGATTTCGCGGCGATTGGCGCAATAACTATTCCCAAAGATATTGCGACGGGTTGCTACGTCCTTCGGACTTACACACAGTACCAGCGCAATTTTGGAATCCTCAATTTCAACTACCATTTTATAACAATATTAAACCCCGGAAACAGTAACAATGTGCTGACAACCAGTGATATTGCAGACTCAATTGAAATTGTTGCCGAAGGAAACATTCTTTTGGAAAATATCAAAAACAACGTTGTTATCCGAATTCCAAAACATCTGGTTCACGACGGGAACAAATATTTTATTGCTGATGGAGAAATAAATGTCTTAGAAAAAGTTGAAGTACAGGATAATGGTTTGGCACAAATCGGAATTGCTTGTAATCAGCAGTCAAACTACAATTTTGTTGTCATGAAAAGTAATGGAGAGTCGGTTGTAACGCCATTTCCGAAAATAGAAATGGCTGGTATCCAAACACAAATCAAACACGCCGAAACCAGCATTGAATATTTGGTTCAAACAAAAGATCTTGAAAAGTTGAGCCAAAATACGGATTATCAAATCAAGGTTTTAACCAACGATTTTAGAATTAAATTTTCAAAAAATATTACCCTCAGCAATGCATCCATTTCAAATCAAATACCGAATGAATTTTTTGACGAGGGGATCAATTACATAGTGTTGACAAACTCAAATGGCAAGGTTGAAAGGGTAAATTCACTGTTTTTTAAATCAAATAATGTGGTAAAAATAGATATCGTTACTGAAAAAGATCGGTTTGCCACACGGGAAAATATAAACGCCAAAATTTCTGTAGAAAGCATTAACAAATCTGAGATGCCGGTTTTTTCGGTTACTGTAGCAAGGAATGGAACTAAAAATGTGGACCAACTTTTCAATCCATCTTTATTTATCAAGCATCCGTTACTCTTTCAGGATTATTTACTTAGCAATCCTGACATTGATGAGGCAACTCATAAACAGCTTTCAATATTATTCGATAAATATGTTGACAGGGATTTAATTGCCAACCAAATTAATAATGTTAAAACGCCATTTATGGAATTTATTCCTGAAATACGCAGTTTAACCCTTAGCGGAATAATAAGAAACAGGGAAACGCTACAACCGGTGGCTAATCATAACATTTTTCTTTCTGTTCCATTCAATTATCCACAATTACACGTTTGCAAATCACATGATGATGGTAGTTTTATTTTCTCATTAAATAATGTGTTGGGCCTCAACGATATTTTTCTTTGCCCCGAAAATGCGGAAGATGACGATTATGAAATTTTAATAACAAATCCATTTTCAAGCGAAATCCCGGATTTTGGAAATATCCCGGTTTTTGTTGATTCATCTGACTTTGAATTGATAAACGAAATGTATGTGAACGCGCAAATCAACCAGAATTTTTATAAGAAACGGGAAACAGAATCGCTGCTAAGAGAACGGAAAGCCACTTTCAATATTGATAATGGAAAATCAAACGTTTTACTGTCTGATTTTGTGACTTTAAAAAACATGGAAGAACTTTTTACTGAAATTGTGCCCACAGCAAAATACAGAAAAAACAAGGGGCAATATTCCTTTGCAATTTTTGATTTAAACGGCAATATCACATCTGAAAATCCACTCTTGTTATTAGACAAAATCCCAATTTTCGATGCCAGCAAAATTATGGAACTTGATGTTTCACTCATTGAAAAGGTAGAAGTAATCAATAGAAACTATATTCTCGGTGAAAACACTTTTAATGGTATTATCATGCTCACCACCAAAACTAAAAACTTTGCCGGTATCAGTTTTCCCAAATCTTCCATTTTTATTGAATATCCTACAATTCAGCAACCTGAAAATAACAAAGTGTTTTCCAGTGACAATTTGCCTGTTGATAAAAGGATTCCTGATTTCAGGACAACACTATTTTGGGATCCAAAAGTTCAGATACACCCAAACGGAATTGGCATAAATTTTCGTTCATCCGATAACAAAGGCGCCTATGATATAGTTGTTAAAGGTTTTTCTTCAGATGGAAAATCCTATTTTGGCCGAAAACAGATATATATCGAATAGAAGTTGGTTAAGCTTCTTTATTCAATATCCCAATTTTGTCGAGCAACCAAAATGTAAGTGAAAGTACAACTCCAACTACTGCTGCAAGTGCCATCCCTTTCAACTGGACTGTTCCAATATTAATGCTGGCTCCGCTTACTCCTGCAACAAATGTTACTGCTCCCAAAACCATGTTGCTGTTTTTGCTGAAATCAACTTTCTGCTCAACATAAATTCTGAACCCCTGAACAGCAATTACCCCGTATAAAAGAACTGTTATTCCGCCCATTACAGCAGTTGGGATGGTTGAAATCGCTGCTGAAACTTTGCCGATCAACGAAAAAGCAATTGCCAAAAGGGCAGCTCCACGGATGATCCAAACCGAATAAACACGTGTAATTGCCATAACTCCAATGTTTTCGCCATAAGTTGTATTAGGTGGCGAACCTGCAACTCCTGAAAGAACATTACTTATACCATCGCCAAGAAGTGATTTATGTAAACCCGGTTTTGCCATTAAATCTTCACCTGTAATTTTGCTTGTAACAATAAGGTGACTAATGTGTTCGGCCAAAACTACAATGCAAGCAGGTGCAATTATTAAAATGGCGTTAGGATTCCAAACCGGTGCCTGAAAATGTGGAAGACCAAACCACGGAGCATTGCTGATGGATGCAGTATCAACCATTCCCATTACGAGCGCTAATATGTAACCAGCTACAACTGCAACCAAAATTGGTATTACCTGCATAAAACCTTTAAACATTACTGAGCCAAAAATGCCTATAAGAAGCGTAAACATCGAAACAATTAAAGTATTTGCCGAAACCTCGAAAGGTGCAACTGTGGACCCAATATTTGTTGGCCAGGGTGCCAGTCCCGCCTGTTGAGCAGCTACCGGAGCCAGTTCAAGACCTATTATAGCCACAACTGCGCCCATAATTGCAGGCGGCATTACAACGTCAATCCATTTAATACCCCAGTATTTTACAACAAATGAAATTGCAATGAAAAACAAACCAAAGAAAATAAATCCAACCTGGGCATGCTGAAATCCGCCGTATGAACTGATAATAAGCATTGTAGGTGCTATGAAGGCAAAACTCGAACCAAGATAAGCGGGGATTCCACCTTTCGTAACCCATGTATAAAGCAATGTGCCAATGCCATTCATAAACAGCGCAATAGCCGGATCGACACCCAGTAAAATGGGGACCAAAATAGTTGCGCCAAACATGGCAGTAAGGTGTTGGATACTAAGTGGTAAACTTTCAAGGATCGGAAGTTTCTCATGGATGCCAATAATTCTTCTTTTCATCGTCATTAATTTAGTTATGGTTTTATAAGGTAATTGTATTTAACAAAAAACGCGGCAATTTAACCATACTTTTCAATACAGGAATGGTTTAGAAATTGAATTATTCGCAAAGTATGAACAACATTTCAACAGTTAGGAAATGTTGCTAATTTTTGTCTTTTTCTTTTTTATTGTCTCTTTTCTGGTGATTAACATTGGTACTGCAACCCCTATTCCCAAAGATATCAGGATAAAAATAGCCTTTGTACCATTGTTGACTGTCGAAATCAGGTTTTGGAGATAAACATCGGTGTCGTTTACAGTAGTGAGCGACATTATACCAAGCATCATTTTGTATATAAAAATACCTGGCACCATTGGGATTACTGATGGAATATAAAATACAAGCGGCGGACTGTCTTTTGAGTGCGCCACCCGGATACTGGCCACTCCAATTATTATTGCAGCCAAAAATGAAGCAAGCACAATACCAACATCGAAGTGCATGGTTCCAAATTTTACCATTCCGCCTAATGCGCTTAAAATGCCTATGGGAAAAAGTGTTCGTTGCGGAACATTAAATAAAATGGCAAACCCAACTCCGGCAATTCCGGCTGCAATACTTTTTGAAATTATTAGTAATATTTCCATATTAAAAGCTTAAAACGATGCGAACTGTAAAAACTCCCATTGCGATAGCGAAGGCAATTATTAAACCATTTACCATTCGCACTAACCCGTTTTGGATATTACCATCCATCATATCGGTAATGGAATTAATAAGTGGAACTCCCGGTACAAGGAAAAGTACTGCCGTGGAAAAAGCTGCTTCAGGATTGCTGCCTATATTAAAAAATTCGGCAACCCCGGCTATTAAAGAAGCTGTTAAAGCTGCAAAATATATACTTACATACGGATTGAACTTTTTCTTTACTGCCAGGTGTCTAATAAATAAACCGGTAAAAGTAGCTGTAAAAGCAACAATCATTTCAATAATACCTCCTCCAAAAATATGGCAGAAAGCGGACCCGGCAAGGCCAACCATAGTCAACTCGATCCATTGAGGATAATTCGGTAGTTTTTTCAACCTGCGTAACTCAACCACAACTTGTTCCAAAGTCCAGTTGCCTTCAAGTACTTTCCAACTCATTCGGCTGATTCCACTTACTATTTTGAAATTAACACGGTGCGGCGAGGTTCTTTTCAATCTGCTAAACAAAAGTTCCTGGTCTTTGTCGATAACAGTAACCATTAATGCTCTTTGGGTAATAAGCAGTTCAATTTTAAATCCCATTCCTGATGCAAGCCGCTCCAATGTAAGCCGCGTGCGGTGAGTGCTTGCCCCCGAGCTCATCAAAGCCGCTCCTACATCTAGTAAAATACTTCCAACTTCAGACGCCTTATTGGTACTTTCCTTCATATGAATAAGTTCTGTTGTGATTGCAAAAATAGGCTAAAAACATGCAGATAACTATTTAACTGTCCTATTTCAATTTCTGTTAACCGCAAGTTAATAAAGTAGAAGAACTAATTTTTTCTTACCCCTTCACAAAAAATGCAATCGCTGCAATCAATCCGGCTGCAACAACAATCCACCGAAGTATTTCAGGTTTTATTTTTCCAGCTAGTTTTCCACCAACCCAACCGCCAATCAGCGAACCAAAAATCATAATAAAGGCAACCATCCAGTCAACTTTGCCCGAGAAGGCAAAATAAATAGCGGCGGCAAGGTTAATTACGAAACCCAGTGATTGTTTTAGAAAATTAAGACGGGTCATGTTTTCGTCGGTTACCAAACCAAGCACAGCCATGAGAATTACACCCATTCCTGCTCCAAAATAGCCTCCGTAAACTGCTGTCATAAAAACCACTCCCATCATAATTGCCGGATTGTGATTTTCAGCATGAGAGTGACCGGTTCGGGCAACTACCCACTTTTTAATTTTTACCTGCGCAGCCAGCAGTAAAGTTGCACCCAGAATGAGATACGGTATCAGACTTCTGAAAGCATCTTCGCTTGTATTCAGAATCAGCAATCCACCTGCAATTCCTCCAATAATGGAAACGGGTAAAAGTTTCAGTAAACGAGCACGCTGCGAAATAAAATCGCGGCGTTGCGCCCACATTCCGCCAATGGTTCCGGGAACCAAAGCAACCGTATTTGTTACGTTGGCAACAACAGGTGAAATTCCCACTGCCAGAAGTACCGGAAAACTTACCAAAGTTCCTCCTCCTGCCATTGCATTTATAAAACCTGCGGCAAGTGCAGCCAGAAAAATAAGTATTTCGTTGAAAATGGACATTCGGTAATCTTTTGGGTTGTAAATATGGAGAAACCTACCCAAATTGCCAAAAATCATAGCATTTTCGCGGTTAATACAAAAGCAGCAGATTTTAAAAATATAACATACGTTTCAATTAAATACCAAAAGGTGTTTTAATTTGGAATTGATTTTTATTTGATTTACCTTTCATAATTACCGATACTAAAAGCGATTTTATTTGTCTGGTTCAAGACGAAAAATTTCAAAATGAGTTTTGTTAAGAATTCCGTAAGACTGATAAATTAAAGAGTATAAAATATTTAAACTTAAAAAAGCAATTTATGAAAGAAAAGGTTTTTTCCCGCGTTGGATTAATGCTAACAGCATTAATTTTGATTACAAGTTGTCAGGATCCAGTATTGGACCCCGATCTGTCAGATGATGCCTTATTGAAAAGTGGTTCGAAAGGCAATTTTGAAAACAAGATACGACTTTTGGAAAACAAAGGTCTTAGTGATGGATTTCTGTTTGGATACCGTTACAATGAAATGGGATTGGCTGATTCATTTTATCTTTCCAAGCCGGATTTATATAACTTTTGGGCCACAATGGAATATGACAAAAAGAAACGAATGTCGAAAGCAAGATTTTTCTATAGCGAGGATGATTTCTATGACATTGTTTTAACCTGGGAAAAGGATAAACTTGTGAAAGAGACCTGGTATGTATCAGGCACAGAAGATATATTGGATTATTATATAAATACATACAATAAAAAAGGTCAATTGGTAAAAAGAGATAATCCACCCTATAATTGGTATTCACTATTTCATTATGACAAAAAAGGTAATATAATTAGCCAGGAAATAATTAACAATGATGGTAGTTTGTATTATGGATGGGAATTTTCATATGGCAAGCCTGTTAAAAATCCTTTTACCGCTATTCCAGGTATGCCTGTTTCGATATTTTTCGTTGATTGGAACGATGGCAGTCCAAACAGGTTTACGGGACTCAAATCCTATTACCTTGATGATGATGCCAACAAGGTGTATGACCTTAACTGGGAATCTGCCGAAACAGTTATCAAAGCCGGGCCTGAGAATTATGCAGTTTATCAGAACTCACGCGATGTAATCAGTGATGCCTGGACAGATCAAACCTGGACTTATGAGAAATCAAGTGGTAAAAGCGAATCACATCATCACAGGTCGAATTTTGATGAAAAAAAGGGAAATTCAACCAATCAAAAATCATTCAAACTCAAACATAAATCGGATAAACAGAACAGGAAAGAAATGTTATTCAGACATTGAAAATATAATGAGCAAATCAAATATCCCACTCCCTTGTTTGAACTTCAGTCATAGCGAGGGAGTGTTTTTTATGTTTTTATAAAGTTTGTGTTTTTGCAAAAGTCAGTTTGCCATTTGATAGAGTTACTGAAAACGAATAATTCGCTTAACTGTTTGCATTCTTCATTAGTAAATTCAATTATTAATTAAGCGAAAAAAAGCGTATTTTCGGAATCCTAATTTTATTGACATGACAAAAATAGTTCGCTTCTTAACAATAATTCTTTTAATTGTAATCGTTTTTTATGTGATGGGGCCAAAACCGCCACAGATAGATTTGAACAAAGATTTACCATCAATCTCTGCAAGTATTGCAAATATTGAAGACTATGTAAAAAAGAACGATGAGGGACTGACTTTAAAACCTGACAATGAATCGCGGATTGTATGGGCTAATGATACAGTAAAAGAAAGAACTGCTTATTCACTTTTATATTTACATGGGTTTTCTGCCTCCTGGTATGAAGGATATCCTGCCAATGTTGAATTTGCAAGGCATTTTGGTTGCAACGCCTATTTTCCCAGGTTAGCATCGCATGGAATCGAAACCGAAGATGCTTTGATTGACATGACTCCTGACCGATTGTGGCAATCAGCAAAAGAGGCATTGATGATTGCCCGGACACTTGGCAGAAAAGTTATAATTATGGGAACTTCAACAGGTGGTACGCTTGCATTGAAATTGGCTTCCGATTTCCCTGAATATGTTGACGGTCTGATCCTTTATTCGCCAAATATTAGAATAAACAACAAAGCTGCTTTTTTGCTTTCCAAACCATGGGGTTTGCAAATCGGTCGAAATGCTGAAGGAGGTAATTATCGTATTTCGGATGAAGTCCCGGATTCGAAGTATTGCAAATACTGGAATTGCAAATATCGCATGGAGGCTGTGGTTTTTCTGCAACAACTTTTGGATGAAACAATGATTAATCTAACCTACAAAAATGTAAATGAACCTGTTTTTCTTGGTTATTATTATAAAGATGAAACTCACCAGGACGATGTTGTAAGAGTTGATGCCATGTTAAAAATGTTCGATCATTTGGGCACTTCCACTGATTTGAAAATCAATGTTGCATTTCCTGAAGCTGGGGATCATGTTATTGGTTGCGAACTTAAATCAGGAGCCTACAATGAAGTATTGGAGGAAACAATAAAATTTGGTAAAGAAGTGCTAAAACTCAAGCCTGCAATGAATTAGGCATTTTTTTGTTTCTTAATTGATCAAGTATAATCGCTTCATGAATTATTGGTAAAACAATATCATCATTTATTTCAGTTACTGAAAAAAATCTTATTATTTTCACTTGTTTCCTGTTTTTTGACTGAATAATCTTGTTTTCGCCAAGTAAGTATCCCTCACAAAAACCCAAATCAACCCAATTATTTTGAGAATTTATATAGAATATTCGTTTAGCTCCATAAAAGAATGGAATTTTATAAACCATTTTTTCTTCAATAAAAGGAGATGCGGAAAGAATTAATTCGCGCAGTTTTTTAATTATAGGTTTCAGCTCTTTAGGTTGATCCAATATAAAGTAATCAACTGGCGACATTCTATTTTATTTTTTGTGCGGCGGCTTCATCAATATACCAAATTAAATCGCCATTTGTTGGCGAAATGTAATATGCCGGTAAAAGTTTGGCAGCATCTTCATCGTTCATAATTTCAGACACTCTTTGTGATTTACCTGCACCAGTTACCAGAAAAAATACACGATTTGCATTGTTTAAAACCTTACCTGTTATAGTTATTCTTTTTTGTCCACTCAAAGGATGAGTTGCAACAGCACAAATTCGTTCATCTTCAAACAGTTCAAGTTCGTCAGGAAAAATCGAAGCTGTGTGGCCGTCTTCACCCAGGCCCAGTAAAACAAGATCGAAAACAGGATTGTCACCCCGGAAATTCAAATTTTGTTCTATCTCGCTGGCATAACGGATTGCTTCTTCCAGCGGGTCGTTTTCACCTTTTATGCGATGCACATTTGCTTCAGGAATTGGCACCTGAGAAATAAGAAAGTCATTTGCATGTTTGTAGTTACTGCTTTCATTTTCGGGTGATACACAGCGTTCATCGCCCCACCACAAATGAATTCGTTCCCATTCAATTGTGTCAGCATACTTTTTTGATAACCTCTTGAATAATTCGTTGGGTGTATTTCCACCTGAAAGTAATATGTTGAAACGCTGCTGCTCTGAAGACTTGTTAAGTTTATAAATCGCTTTAGACAGGGCTTTTACTACTTCTTTTTGGTTCGAATAAATTTTAACTTCTGTTGAGACTGACATAATATAAAGAGTTTATTTTATGGGAATACTAATTAACTTCAAGTTACAGTTCACAATATAAACCATCATCCGCCAAATTCTTGCATGGGTAACGCCAGTTAGCTCCTTTTATAAGGGAGTCAGAATGTTCCGGGCCCCAGGTGCCAGCCGGATAACCGTAAATGGGTATTTCAGGATTTGTTTCCCATGCATTTAAAATTGGCTGAACAAACTGCCATGCTTGTTCAACTGCATCACCCCGGGCATACAAAGTTGCATCGCCCTGCATACAATCCAATAGCAACCGTTCGTATGCAGTCGGCACTTTTAAATTTGTTAATTCAGAATAGTGAAAATCCATGTTAACAGTTTGAACCTCAAAACCTGCACCAGGAGTCTTCATTCCAAATTTTAAAAGAATTCCTTCATCAGGTTGGATTCTGATAATGAGCTGGTTATTTACGGACGAAGATGATTTTCCAAACAAATGGTGGGGTACACTTTTAAAGTGTATTACTATTTCGGTGACCCGGGTTGGTAATTTTTTACCAGTTCGTATATAAAATGGGACACCTGCCCAACGCCAGTTATCAATAAAAAATTTAACTGCCACAAATGTTTCAGTACGCGAATAAGTATCTACTCCCGGTTCTTCTCTATATCCAATTACATTTTCACCTTTTATGACGGAACTTGAATATTGCCCGCGGATTACATTTTTGACAATCATATTTTCTTTAAACGGACGAAGTGATTGAAATACCTTAATGATTTCATTCCGGATTGCGTTGGCTTCTATTACCACTGGCGGTTCCATGGCAACAAAACCAACAAGTTGCATTAAATGATTTTGCAGCATATCGCGTAAAGCTCCGGAGTTGTCGTAATAACCGCCACGCTCTTCAACTCCCAGACTTTCAGCTGAGGTTATTTCAATCCTTGAAATATAATTATGATTCCAAAGTGGTTCGAAAATTCCGTTCGAAAACCGGGTAACAAGCATATTTTGCACCGTTTCTTTTCCCAAATAGTGGTCGATACGGTAAATCTGATCCTCATCAAAGTAATTCAACAGATTTATGTTCAGTTCTTTTGCCGATTTCAAATCGGTTCCAAATGGCTTTTCAATAATTAACCGCCTGAAAAATTTATCCGATTTACTCAATCCATTTTTGCAAAGGAAGTTTGGTATAATACTATACAAAAAGGGAGGAGTTGAAAGGTAAAAAATGTAGTTTTCAGGAATTTGATTAGCACACGAAATTTCAGATAGTTTGTTTTTTAAAGGAATTAAATCTTCTGGCTTATCATTTGAAACTGATTGATAAAATAGCAACTTTTTAAACAATTCAACATTTTCCTCTTTGGGCAGAAACTCACTTACTCTTCTCCTGAAATCTTCGTCAGTTAAATGAGTTCGGGATGCCCCCAAAACTGCAAATTTTTCGGGAAGTAGTTTTTGGATGTATAAATCGTACAAAGCTGGTATCAGTTTCCTTTTTGTTAAATCACCCGAAGCACCAAAAATGACAAGTATTTGGTCTGTTGTTCCTTTCATATCAACTAATTTTATACTTCAACACAATATACTACAATATTGTTTTCATATTTGAAGTACCACAAATTGTAATTTTTTTCTATGTTTTGAAAAGTTACTTTTCCTTTAAAAACATCAGTTTTTGAATATTCAAAGGGAAAGATAAAAATTTGAGTGTCAAACTGAATTCCCGGGTGGCAGGCACATTTATAAATAGCTTCTTTTGCGCACCAAAAAAGCATTTTTAAAAATTGTTTGTTTTCTGCCTCTGCTATCCATTCCAATTCTCTTGGATGAAGAAACCGGTTAACTACTTTATTGATATTCCTGCTAGCTATTTCAACATCAACGCCTATTAAATTATTCGAAATGAAAATAGCCACTAAATCAGCCGAATGTGAAATACTAATGTTTTTTGCTGAGTTTTTTATTTGCGGACGACCTGATTCCTGATAGCTGATTTCTGTTTTTTCTCCCAGTATTTGTTGTAAAAGTAAACGTGTTGAAAGGAATTCTGTTTGTCGCTTTTTTAACATGAATTTTTGAAACTCTGTTTTTTCGTTAATCGAGAAATGAAAAGCAGATATCAACGAATCTACAGATTCAGTCAATCCCCAGATTCCCAGAACTCCATTTTCAAATTCTATTTTTTTTAGTAAAGGCATTAATTCCAGGTAGTTGTTTCTATTAACCGAACAATGTCGGTTTCGAGGAAATCAATTACAGGCTTTAGTGAATCGATGTTTGGGACATCACGAATGTAAAGCGCTCCACGAAGAAAATGATTGGTGCTGTCAGTTAAAAAAAATTGCATTGGTGAAGCAGCATTTCCTTCAATTTTATAAATCAATCCATAAACATTTTTTGAAGGGTTCATAAAAACCTGTTCCTGAATTGCATCGGCTTTTTGCGAATGTTTGTAAGCTAAAGTCCTGGAATCTTCCATAAATTTATTTAATAGAACCCGGCTTGAGATTTTTTGATTTGTTAAACTGTAATATGAAATGTGTAGTTCTGCTCTATTTTCGGGTACTGATATATTTATCCAGTTTGGCTGATCGGGATTATCGTCATCGGCAACAATTCTTGAATAATCAGGAATATCGAATTGATAAGGAAATACTGGCTGTATAGAATGGTAGGTTTTTTCAGGAAAATCAATCCTGAAAAATTGCCTTGGTTTTGGTGTATATTTTTCTTTGCAACCGAAATAAAGCAAAACAGCAATTACAGTAAAAAGTAAGTTTTTTAATAGAGCCATAATTTTTAAAACGAATAAATGCTTGAATTATTAGTTTTTACATTTGTTTTTGAGTTTAACCCCTGGTATAATTCCGGTCAATCTCAACCTTAATTTGTTTGATTCGGCGGTCATTAACCGCTTCAATAGTAAAAACGAATTGTTGGTATTCGGTTTTTTCATGTAGTGCAGGTATTTCGCCTTTTAATTCCAAAATCAATCCTGCAAGTGTATCTGCATCACCTTTTATTTCATTAAAAACTGTATCATCGCACTTTGAAATCTTATAAAAATCGCCTAAAAGTGTTTTCCCGTCAAATAGATATGAATTTGCTGATATTTTAGAATAATAGTGTTCCTCTTCGTCAAATTCATCAACTATTTCACCTACTATTTCTTCCAAAACGTCTTCGAGTGTTACAATTCCTGAAGTGCCGCCATATTCATCAATTACAACAGCAAGGTGTACTTTGTTTTTTTGAAATTCTTTGAGCAACGAATTAATTTTTTTTGTTTCAGGAACATAAAATGGTGGCCTAATCAGTGTCTGCCATTTAAATGAATCGCCTTTGTGGCTATGTGGTAAAATATCTTTTATATAAAGTATGCCTTTTATGTTGTCAAACGAACTGCTATAAACAGGAATACGGGAAAAGCCTGAATCTACAATTAAATCCAGGACCGATGAGAATGCGGTTTTTATGTCAAGAGAAATTACATCAACCCGGGGTTTCATGATTTCTGAAACATTTTTGTTCCCAAATTTCACAATCCCTTCCAAAATCTCTTTTTCTTCTGAAAGTTCCTGTTCCGACGTTAGTTGCAATGCTTTCGATATTTCGTCAATAGAAAAATTCTTGCTGCTTTTTTGCATTCGCCGGTTTACAAAAGCGTTAGATAAAGTAAATAAACTGATGAATGGAATCAATAACTTTTCGAGAATAATCAATGGAAAAGTCATTGTCCGAAGTAGTTTTAACCTATTGCCAGGTGCATAAATATTGGGTAAAACTTTGTCGAAAAGCAGCAACACCAACAGAATAAAAATAAATTGAAAAATAAATTCTGTTACAGGCAGGTTTAGTATTAAAAACAGTTTGTTGAAAATATCTGCTAAAAGAACGATGATACCAATATTGACAAAACTTTTGGCTACTAAAACAGTAGCCAAAAATCTTTCAGGATTATCGAGTTTGTCTAAAATCCAGATATCTGTTTTATTTGATTTTTTAAGATTTTGTTTTTCGGTTTCACTTATTGAGTAATACGCTATTTCAAAACTACTTATCAGTGCTGAAATAACCAGTAAAAACAAAACCACAACAATTAATAGGGTAGTTTCATTATTAATTTGTTGGAAATGGAAATCCCAAATTCCTGATTGTGACGACAAAAGAAGCGTATCTGTTTCCAAAAGTTATTTTAGTTTGAATTAAAATGGCAGGTCTTCATCGCCGCTCGATTCATCAATTTCAGGTTCATTAATCGTACTTGGCTGAACATTGGGTGTTCCGGTTGTTTTGTTATAATTTTCATTTGACCGATCCCGAGATTCTTTAGAATCTAACATTACCATGTTATTTCCAACAATTTCGGTAAAAAACTTAGTTACACCATCCTGCTCATATTGGCGATGTGTGATTTTTCCTTCAATAAAAAGTTTTGAACCCTTTTTTACATATTGTTCAGCTACTTTTGCTAATCCACGCCACAATACAATGTTGTGCCATTCAGTTGTTTCAACTCTTTCTCCGTTTTTTGCTTTGTATGATTCTGATGTAGCAAGTGTAAATCTTGCTACTGCAACATCTTGTTCGAGGTATTTAACTTCTGGGTCTTTCCCGACGTTCCCAACTAAAATAACTTTGTTTACTGACATAATTTCTTTTTTTTAGGTTAACTATTAAATTACTAACATAATTGGAATTTTAGAATTAACTGGAATTTCAGTAATCCAGCATATTTGTTTTCTTTAAATATTTCTCCATTAATCTTGGTACAGCAAATTTATAAATATCTTTTTTATTTACCCTGATAAATTTAGAATCGTTTAAACTGTAATCTTCCACTTCAAAATGAATAAACCGGGCAAAAATGGTTTGATGCGTTAAAATATGTTTGTAGGTATTTGAAACTGATTTGAGATTGGTTCTTTGGCTTGTATTGAAAGGAATTTTAAAGTTAATTATTTCAGTATCAGAAAATTCTTTTTGAGATTCAAACAAAGGAAACTGGTGCAAATTCTTCCAAATATCCTTTTCAGTTCTTTTCTCAAGAAGAATGAAATCTTTACATTCAAAAATGTAATAATAGAAATATCTGGTGCTTTGTTTTACTTTTTTTTCTTTTACCGGTATCTTGTTAATTAAATTGAAATTTGCAGCGTAGCATTTGTTTTCCAAAGGACAACTATTACAATCAGGCGACTTTGGCAGACATTGTAAGGCTCCAAATTCCATAAATGCCTGGTTATGAAACCCAGGATTTTTTATCGGAATTAATTTGTTTGCTATTTCCTGAATTTCAGTTTTACCCTTTTGCGAATCAATTGGAGTTGCAATTCCGTAGTATCTTGAAATTACCCTGTAAATATTACCATCAACTGCCGCATTTGGCAAATCAAAAGCTATTGATGCAATTGCAGCCGCTGTATAATTCCCAATTCCTTTAAGTGAGAGAATGGTTTTAAAATCACCGGGGAATATACCATTATAATTATGGACAATAAATTTTGCCGTAAAATGAAGATTTCGGGCACGGGTGTAATATCCTAAACCTTGCCACAATTTTAGAATATTGTCTTCTGTACTGTTTGCCAAATCAAAAACATTTGGAAATTTTTCAATAAAACTGTTGTAATAGTTTATTCCCTGTGCAACCCTTGTTTGTTGAAGAATAATTTCAGAAATCCAAATTTTGTAAGGATCGTTAGTTTTACGCCAGGGCAAATCACGTTTATTGGAATTAAACCACCCGTAAATCTCATGCGAGAAACTATCCATTTTACATTTGTATTTAAATTTCTTTTCAAAAAACAAAAATAAATTAAATGAAAAGCTTTTCTGTTTTTAAATAATTTTTATTTTTGCACACTCAAATTAATCGTTTAATACATTGAAAATTAAATATTTTAACAAATGACAAAGGCAGATATTGTAAATGAAGTTGCAAAGAACACCGGAATTGAGAAAGTAACTGTTCAAAAAGCGGTTGAAGCGTTCATGGAAACAGTGAAAGATTCGTTGGTAGATGGTAAAAATGTTTACCTAAGAGGTTTTGGAAGTTTTGTAGTTAAGAAAAGGGCAGAAAAGACAGCCAGAAATATTTCTAAAAACACCACTATTATTATTCCATCGCATAACATTCCATCGTTTAAACCAGCGAAAACTTTTATTTCGGAAGTTAAAAATCAAGTAAAATAATTAGTTATGCCAAGCGGTAAAAAAAGAAAAAGACATAAAATGGCTACTCACAAACGCAAAAAAAGATTGCGTAAGAATAGGCATAAAAAGAAGAAATAAGAATATATAAGTGATTCTTGTTTTTGGATTTTGATTAAACCTAAGGCATTAATGCCTTAGGTTTAATCTGTTATAAAGAATAATAGTAATAAATTGATTGATTAATATTAAGGTTGTGAGTAGCGATTTAATAATTGATGTAACTCCATCCGAAATTGTTATAGCATTACAAGAGGATAGAAAACTTGTAGAATTAACCAGGGAAAAAAGCGGGGCAAGGTTTGCCGTAGGAGATATATATCTTGGCAAAATAAAGAAAATAATGCCAAGTTTAAACGCCGCTTTTATCGATGTTGGTTATGAAAAGGATGCTTTCCTACACTATCTCGATCTGGGACCTCAATTCGCAACATTAAATAAATTCCTTCGATTAAGTTCTTCCACTAAAAGTAAAATCTCATCACTTGGAAGAATCCAATCAGAACCTGATATAAACAAAGAAGGAAAAATTAATGAACTTTTAAAAGAGGGTCAGAAAATAATTGTTCAGGTTTCAAAAGAACCAATTTCCACAAAAGGACCGCGATTAACCTCTGAAATTTCGATTGCCGGAAGAAATTTGGTTTTAATGCCATTTAGTGACAAAGTTTCAGTTTCACAAAAAATTAAAACCAACGAAGAGAAAAGCAGGCTTAAAAAACTAGTTCAAAGTATTAAGCCACGCAAATATGGTGTTATTGTGCGTACTGTAGCTGAAGGTAAAAAGGTTGCAGAACTCGATCAGGAATTAAGTGGGTTGGTTACCAAATGGGAAACTACTTTCAGCAAACTTAGCAAAGCGAAAACTCCTTCGCTTATTATTGGCGAAATTGACCGCACAACTGCTTTGTTGCGAGATATATATCACACTGATTTTAACAGTATTATTGTAAATGATCAATCGGTTAGCAACGAAATCAGCGATTACATTGGCAGCATTCAACCAGATAAAAGAAAGATTGTAAAGTTTTACAAAGGGCGTACTCCTATTTTTGAGCATTATGGAGTTGAGAAGCAGATAAAAGCGGCTTTCGGGAAAACTGTATCTTTTAAAGATGGTGCATATTTAATCGTTGAACATACTGAAGCATTTCATGTAATCGACGTAAACAGCGGAAATCGTGTTAAACTGGGGATGGATCAGGAAACAAATGCCCTTGACGTAAATATGGCTGCCTGTGATGAAATTGCCAGACAATTGAGGTTGAGAGATATGGGTGGCATTATCGTAATTGATTTTATAGATATGCATGTCCCCGCAAATCGCCAGAAAGTATATGACCACATGAAAGAAGTAATGGCAGTTGACCGGACAAAACATAATATCCTGCCATTAAGTAAGTTTTGTTTGATGCAAATTACACGTCAACGCGTCAGACCTCAGGAAACAATTGAAACTGCTGAAAACTGCCCAACATGCAAAGGAACTGGCAAAATTGTTCCATCTGTTCTTTTTGCCGATGAATTGGCAAGCAAAATTAAATATGCTTTTAATGATTTGCACAAGAAAAAATTATTATTGAAGGTTCATCCTTTTGTTGCAGCTTATTTGACTAAAGGTTTTAAAAGTGTAAGAAATAGATGGTTTTTTGAATATTTCAAATGGGTAAAAGTTGAAGCCAATAATTCATTTACTTTACTTGAATACCATTTTTTTGATGATAACCAG
The DNA here is from genome assembly GCA_041739985.1 of Draconibacterium sp. GTDB lineage: Bacteria > Bacteroidota > Bacteroidia > Bacteroidales > Prolixibacteraceae > Draconibacterium. The sequence continues at coordinate 58,845 of JBGSMW010000103.1, forward strand.
GAAGAGTTAATTCTATAAATACAAAAACCGTTCATTTTCCAGGCGGCTTTTTTCATGTTTTGAAGTTAGAAATCTAATGATTGTGTGATATTTCTTTTTAATATTAGTTTTAAAAAGTGAATATTTGTCATATTCTGTTTTACGGATTGATATTTGTAATATGTGAATATCTATATTTGTAAATATGAATATTGAAATAAATTACTGTTAGAAAATGAAAAAAATATCAGTTCTTTTTGCATTTATTTTTACTACTCTATTTTTAAATGCACAAATTGTCAACCCAACTAAATGGGAATTTGATTCCAAACAGATTGGTGATGAAGTAGATTTAATTTTTAAAGCAACCATTGAAAGCGGATGGCATTTGTACGATACTTCACTTCCTGAAGGCGGACCAATTGCAACTTCATTCGTTTTTGAAGATTCCACCTTATTTGATTTTGTTGGAGAGATTTTAAAAGATCCTCAACCTGAAATTCATTTCGATGAAACTTTCCAAATGAATGTAGGATATTTTAATACTCAGGCCGTTTTAATTCAGAAGATTAAGTTAAAATCAAATAATCCCGCTGAAATAAAGGGGTTTGTTCTTTTCATGAGTTGCAATGATGAAACTTGTACTCCACCCGAGGAATCGAAATTTTCATTCAAATTTAACGGGGAGTCACAAACTGTAAATGTTAATAATGATGACGTTGTATCAGGTGCAGATAATATAATTGAAAAAGGGAGTGGTCAAACACTTTGGTTATTTATTCTAATTTCGGCATTGGCCGGTTTTGCCGCAATTCTTACACCATGTGTATTTCCTATGATTCCAATGACGGTTTCTTTTTTTATGCGTGGAAGTGAAGATCGGGGAAAATCAATACGTACCGGAATATTTTTTGGAGTTTCAATAGTATTAATTTTTACCTTGCTGGGAGCACTTTTTTCCTTTGGTATATTTGGTCCAAATGTAGGTAGTGTTTTAAGTACGCATTGGATACCTAATTTGTTGTTTTTCATACTGTTTCTGGTATTTTCAATATCCTTTTTCGGTGCTTTCGAAATTGTTTTACCAAGTGGTTTGGTAAATAAAACAGATGCGAAGGCGGATAAAGGTGGAATGATAGGTGCATTTTTTATGGCTTTAACAACTGTTATTGTTTCCTTTTCTTGCACAGGGCCGTTTATTGGGGCTTTAATAATTCAGGCTGTTCAGGATGGTGGATTGCGTCCATTGTTGGGTATGTTTGTTTTTGGATTGGCATTTGCAACTCCTTTTACTTTGCTGGCTGTTTTCCCATCGGCATTAAACAAATTACCAAAATCGGGTGGCTGGTTAAATTCTATTAAAGTTGTTTTTGCTTTTATTCTTTTAGCATTTGGTTTGAAATTCTTAAGTAATATAGACCAGGTGTACGGATTCGGGATTTTGAGCCGCGAAATTTATTTGTCAATTTGGATAGTTGTTTTCTTTTTACTTGGATTATATTTCCTTGGAAAGATAAAGTTCTCGCATGACAGCGATTTGCCATACATTGGTGTTGGCCGGTTTTTCCTTTCAATAGTAACTTTTTCTTTTGTAGTTTATTTGTTTACAGGATTATTGGGTTCTCAATTATCAGCAGTTTCAGCTTTAATTCCCCCTGAAAGTGAGAATTCATATTTAAGTTCAAGAACATCTTCCGGATCAACATTTAACACCGCCGAAGAATTATGTGGTCCGGCAAAGTATGCTGATAAGTTACATTTGCCAAACGGGTTGCCCGGATATTTCGATTTTGAACAAGGCTTAGCATGTGCAAAAGAACAGAATAAACCTCTTTTTGTAGTATTCAAAGGTCACGCTTGCTCTAATTGTAAAAAAATGGAAAATACAGTTTGGGAAGATGCTGAAGTGATGAACATGCTTGCTCAAAAATATGTTGTGGTAGGTTTATATACTGATGATCGTACTAAACTGACTGAAGAAGAAAGGTTTATTTCGAAGGTTGATGGTGAAGAAAAAGACAATTTAGGTGAAAAAAACCTTGATTTACAGATTTCAAAATATCAAACCAATAGTATTCCTTATCATGTGATAATTAAACCCGATGGAACTGAAATTAAAATGGGAGTTACTTTCAAGGATGAGGAATTCAGAGATTTTATTGCAAAAGGGATTCAATAAAAAAAGATAAAATGAACAGTTCTGATTGCATTTTTTGGAATGTCGATACTCAATTCGATTTTATATCGCCTAATGGAAAACTGTACGTTCCTGGAGCAGAACTCATAATACCAAATTGGGAAATACTTACTCAACTTGCTGATAGAAATTCAATTACAGTTGTCAACACTGCCGACTGGCATTATCCCAACTCCGAAGAATTATCATCTAGTCCGGATTTTATTAGAACTTTCCCACAGCATTGTATGGCGAATACAACTGGGGCTGAATTTATTACAGAAACAAATCCTGAAAATGCATTGATTATTGACTGGGAAACTGAAACTTTAAGTATCAAGGAATTAGTTCAATCTAATAAATATCGAAATTTCATCATTAGAAAAGATGCTTTTGACGTATTTAAGGGAAATCCTTTTACTGTACAACTGTTAAATTTACTTTCGCCTAAAACAGTTATAGTGTATGGTGTAACAACAAATGTATGTGTAAATGATGCAGTTGTTGGTTTGGCGAAAAAAGGGAAAAATGTAATAGTTGTTGAAAATGCTATTAAGGAATTACCCAATATACCGTTACCTTTCGAAAACTGGGAAAAAATGGGTGCTAAACTTATGAAATTAGAGGAAGTAGTTTGCTTGTTTCAAAACTGAAGATATTTTTTATTTTATTGGTGGAGTGGAGCCTTTTTCTTCCCAAAAACGCTTTTCAATTAGTGTGCTTTTCTTTATCGAGTTCTTAATCCATTGTATTTTAATATCAATTTTCTCTTCCTCCGTCAGGTGCCAGTTAATAGTTTCTGAATTATGCAGTTTTTGGGTTAAATGAAAAAGAATAATGGCTGCTGAAACTGAAATATTGAAACTTTCGGTAAAACCAAACATCGGTATTTTCAGGAACTCATCAGCTTCGTGATTTATAATTTCAGAAATACCTGGTAGTTCAGAACCAAAAACTAAAGCAAACTTTCCTTTTGAAATATCAAAATCGGGTAACTCAACATCAGTAGAGTGGGGTGAAGTTGCAATTATTCTGTACCCTTCATTTTTTAATTTTTGAATTGCCCTTAAACTGTTGTCTTTTTTCTTATTATAAGTGTTTAGCGAGATCCATTTTGATGAACCCATAGATACTTCCGTATCAACCTGAAACTGATTTCTGTTCTCAATTACGTGTATATTCTGGATACCAAAACAATCGCAGGTTCGTAATACTGCACTTGCATTTTGAGGTTGAAATATATCTTCTAAAACTACAGTAATATAATTTGTGCGGTTATTTACTATTCTGTTATAAAGCGAAAGTCGCTCGGGTGTTACAACGGCTGATAAATATTCAAGAAGTTCACTTTTCATTCTCGCAATTTTATTGTTTGAAAATGGCAATAAAAAAAGGGAAACAAATCGTTCCCCTAATTTTTTCTTTTTCCTGTAAAATGCACTAAACTGCGTCAGACAATTCAGCACCAGCTTTAAATTTAACTACTTTTTTAGCAGGAATTGTAATTTCTTTACCTGTTTGTGGATTTCTTCCAGTTCTTTGGCCACGTTCAGAAACTGAAAATGAACCAAAACCAATAAGAGCTACCCTGTCACCACCTTTTAAGGCGTCAGTTGTGGCAGCTACAAAAGCATCTAGAGCTTTTTTTGCATCTACTTTAGTTAGGCCAGCTCCAGCGGCCATTGCATCAATTAACTGTGCTTTGTTCATACGGCAAAATTTTTATTAAATGGTTAAAATGTTGATAAATAAGTGTTTAAATAAACCTGTATTTCTAAAATAAGTTAAGTTTGAAAATTGAAAACTACTAAAAGAATCTCAAAATACCAGTAAAATCAATTGTTTCAGAGAACCTTGTTATAGGAACACTAAATTCAGAAATTAGTTTTAAAAAAACAATCTTTATTCTCTTTTTTTTTAAGCATTATTTTATTTTTTCGAAAAAAAAGGTTTTGGCATTTAAAAAAATATTCTACTTTTGTCGCGCTCGGAGAGATGGCAGAGTGGTCGATTGCGGCGGTCTTGAAAACCGTTGAACTGAGAGGTTCCGGGGGTTCGAATCCCTCTCTCTCCGCTCTTAATCCATAAGATTTTTCTTATGGATTTTTTAATGATTTATTGTTGTTGATAACTTTTAAAATAGCATCAATTTTGGCACGAATTATTGTAGCGACAAAAGTGGATTTGTTTAGGTAATTTAGAATGTATTATTATATTTGCAGTCGCAAAAAAGGAACACGGGTGTAGCTCAGTTGGTAGAGCACTGGTCTCCAAAACCAGGTGTCGGGAGTTCGAGTCTCTCCTCCCGTGCAAGCCGAAAGGCCGATAAAAAGTGGGGTTTCAAAAGGATTTGAGACCCCACTTTATTTTATATGTACAGCTTTATTTGCTCCTATATAACATAAGTGTTTATAAATAGTATATAAAAAATTTTCCGAATTCATCTGGTGTTTAATAATTCAAAGAAGAATGTCTTTATTGATAACTGTACGAGGTTTCAATGTAATCAAAAACAGAGATAACTACCTGTTTTTTAGTTGTGTAAACAAAGTGGTAAATCCATTCTGTTTTTATGATTTTGAAAAGCTTTTGGCAACAGCATTGTTTTCCATCGCTCCTGGAAAAGATGCTGATCGCTTTTTTTAATATGTCACGCTCCATTTGCATCCCTTTCAGTTCCTTCTTCAAATGTGCTATTTCAGTCTCTTGTTCAGTTATCTTTGTTTTCCCGTTACCCGGAAAACTTTTACTCTGATAACTGGCAAGCTCACTCCGTCAACGAAACAACTATTCCTGATGAACTTTAAGCTCATTGGGCAAGTTTTACTTCATTCGACCGTGAATAGCTCAATTCAACGGCATTTAACTAAAATTCTCTAGTAAATCTTCATCTATCTTGTTTCATAATTCCAAGATATGATTTTTAATAAATCATATCTTAACTTATCATCCACTTACATGTTTGCATCTCCAAACAATTCCTGTCACTTTTTTTTAGGATTGCTGTATTAATTGCTACTAAAATTTAAAATGAAATCCCGCCAAGATAATCAGTTGGAATACAATGATAATTTTGGGAATGGTAAAATTGTAAGGAATTAATCGTTTTCTGAAATGCAGTAAAAAAAAAGTTCAATCCTAATTTCAGGATTGAACTTTTTACTCCGACATACTTTTTCAGGTTAAATGGAAAACCCATAAACTTGTTTCCCTAAAACTTCCTTTTTATCATTTCCTCCCATTTGCCATTCTACAATAAAACTTCTACCATCAATCTGCTTAATCCTTTTGGCGAAGTTTAAAAAGGGATTATTGTTTGAAAGAATTTCGTTTTTAAATCCGAAAGTAATTTTTTCTTTTGTTTTCATAATGCATAATTTGATGTCCATATATAACCATACGGTGCAAACCTTTATTTGTTGTTTCATTGACCCCGGTTTAATGATTTTTATCATATTTTAACAGGTATAAGAAAACAAAATGAAAGCTCAAAATCAGTTTAATTTGAATAGTTTAAATAGAAAGATCATTGATTTGATACAGCAAAAAGCGCTTGGTTGTATGTTGAAATCAAATAGGAACAATTAATCAAACATTTCATTCAGCCAGTGTTTCTTATTATGTGGCTGTGAAGAACCAATCTGTCGATCGTTGGTTAATGTATTGCTGGAAGTATAAAACTCATTCTGAACGTCAGATGCAACCAGTTCAATAATTTTATTTAGTTCTCCTCTGTCAAGCCAAATTCCGCGACACTGAGGACAATAATCAATTTCAACACCCTGTTTTACTGACATTACAAGTGGTACATTACAATTTGGACAGTTCATAATAGTTTAATTTTAAAATGATAACATTTATTATTTATCTTTTTTTGGGATCCAATGCCAACATTATAAATACAAATAATATAAAGCCAGTCCTTATATAAAAATCTGCAATCATATTTTAAATATTTTATATTGAGTTTTTTATTCGATTAAAAAATTTGAAATATAACTGCTGCGTACATGGCAAAACGCGCGTACCTGAAAAGTGCCCATAACAAATAGCTTCTGAAATTGTACTTAATCAGTCCGGAAGCCAAACTTACCAGGGAATGCGGAATGGGAAGCATTGCACCAACAAAAACAAAGAATCCGCCCCATTTCCGCAAATTTGAAATGTGCTTTGCAATTCTATTTTCAATGTGGTTTCTAACCGACGGGATTAAAAAAATCCGGTTTCCAATGAAATAAGAAATTATCCCGCCGATATATGACATGGTTGCCAGAACAAACAAGAAAAACCAGGGAGTTACTGATTTTGAAGCCCAAGCAATAAATACTTCCGGTGGAACTAATCCCAACACGGTTTCGGATATTAAAAAGATGGTAAAAATTATTTTTGGAGAATATGTGGCTACCAAATTGTTTAGTATCGAATTGATATCCAAAACGAATAATTCCAGCCCAACAATCAGTAATACAAATACAATTACTGAAATTCCTCCTTTAATGGCAGTGTCTTTTAAAAATGGATAAAACCGGGTTATTTTGTAATAACGGTTTATTAATGTCAACCTTTTGGTTGAATATCGATCTGTCATAATTCTCTGATTTATACTATTATTTAAATTGTGATGAATGAGATTTAAGCAATGTGTTTCTATTTTCCAATTGGTTTGTGAGTTTCTGAAGATTCGTGGGAATGCATTAATTTATCGGTATAAGCCAACAGTACAGCCGAGAGTAAAAAGACGAAATGAATCCCCATTTGCAACAATGCATCCTGCAAAGGAATATTATGTATATCGATAAAAGTTTTTAACAGATGTACCCCTGAGATACTGACCAGCGAAATAATTAGTTTAATTTTTAATGTGCTTGCGTTAACCTTTGTTAACCAATCCGGCTTATCAGCATGGTTGTCAAATTCTATTTTGCTTACAAAAGTCCAGTAACCACCAATGAATACAACTACCAAAAGGTTTATTACCATCGAAATATCAACAAGTCCCAAAACGGACAGCATGAATGTGTTTCATTTAAAGCAGAAAAATCCTTTATTAAATGCCATAATTGCACCATAAACTTTGCCCCATATAAAACCGATGCCACAACAAGACCCAAATAAACGGGCATTTGTAACCAACGACTAAAGAAAATAACGCGTTCAATGTTTTTCTCAACTGCTTTCATGTAATAAATAGAATATTCTTTGTTTGTTAAAACGATTTCAATTGCCTGTTGTTTACTCCGGAAATTTCAATTGTCAAAAGCAATTTAATTTCATAATTAAATGATATGACTGGGTAAAAAAATTGATTCCGGATTTTTAACTAACTTTAGGTGGTTGCCAAACAGAGTAAGAATTGAATTTTAAAAATGAAGGATTTTGGATAGTGAAAGAGGATGATAGAATCTCTGTAATGCAGATGAATTGAGATACATGATTTGAGTTTTCATCTTCATGTGCATCAGAATCAGATTGAAGACCACCAGCAGCAGAATCGGTTTCTGATGATATTTCAGTTGCACTTTGTACCTTTTCCAATTGTGAATTTATACCATAACCTGTAATCATTACAGTAAATATCATAAAAACTAATAATATGTTTCTTCGATTCTGAATCATGCCGCAAATATATCATAAAACCATCACCATACTTTTCGCGGGTAGTTAATTTGTGTAAAAAGTTAATGTATTGAATTTGGTGGATTTCATCATTTATCCATTTTAGCAACTATTTCTTATTGTAATTGGTATGAAACTTTCCAATTCCAACGAAGAGATTCATTATTTCTTATTCTTTTCGGTATTTTCAACCCCAAAATTTGAAAGCATGAAACGAACATGTTTGAAAATAAACAAATAACCATGAGCATAACCCATGTGACCCCGATAGTTATCGGGATTATCGGGTGAAAATGTGGAAGAAAGAGATAATGTATAACCACCAACTAATTGGGTAACTTTAATAATTTGAACAGATGAAAGTCGATGTTTTTATTCCTTGTTTTATAGATCAGTTTTATCCCGAAACTGCATTTAACTTTATCGAGCTATTGAAAATGGCAGGATGTACGGTGAATTACAATCCCGAACAAACTTGTTGCGGACAACCATCATTTAACAGCGGTTACTGGAAAGAAACCAAAACATTGGCAGTTAAATTTTTGAATGATTTTGAGAATGCCGATGTTATTGTTGCACCATCGGCATCGTGCACGGGTTTTATAAAGAATTATTACAAAAGGGTTTTTGCTGAAGATGCTGTTCTGCTGGAGAAAACAAATCAATTGACACCCCGCATATTTGAATTTTCCGACTTTTTTGTCAATCATATTAAAAAGGTGGAGTTTGGCTCAGTTTTTAATCATCGGGTTACATTCCATGATTCATGTGCAGGTTTACGCGAGTACGGAATAAAAAAGGAACCACGAATTTTACTTCAAAATGTTCAGGGCCTGGAACTGGTAGAAATGGAAAAATTAGAAACCTGTTGTGGTTTTGGCGGTACTTTTTCGGCAAAATTTCATTCTATTTCTACTGCAATGACAGAGCAAAAAGTAGAAAGCGCCTTGAAAACCGGTGCTGAATATATTGTATCAACTGAAGCATCCTGTTTAATGAATATTGAAGCATATATTAAGAAACAAAAGTTGCCAATAAAAACGATTCATTTGGTTGATATTCTGGCTTCTTTTTCTTCTCCCGTTGGGGGAAGTTAGGAGGGGGCTTCTAAAACATTTGCATTTCATGCAGTTTTTTATATCTCCCATTCAGCTTCATTAACTCGTCATGCGTGCCACGTTCAACAATCTCACCATCATGAAAAACACAAATTAAATCGGCATTACGCACTGTTGACAAGCGATGGGCAATAACCAGCGACGTGCGGTTTTTCATCAGATTTTCCAACGCATCCTGAACCAGCCGTTCCGATTCCGTGTCAAGAGCAGAAGTAGCCTCATCAAGAATTAGAATTGGTGGATTTTTCAGAATGGCGCGGGCAATACTCAAACGCTGGCGCTGTCCACCTGAAAGTTTGCTCCCTCTGTCGCCAATAACCGTTTCGTAGCTATTTTCGGTTTCAATAATAAAATTATGGGCGTTGGCTACTTTTGCAGCTGCAATTACTTCGGCTATGGTTGTTTGTTCAACACCAAAAGCAATGTTATTGAAAATTGTATCATTAAAAAGAATTGCTTCCTGGTTTACATTTCCCATTAAATCACGCAAATCGTGCAGTTTGAGTTCGCGAATATCAACTCCGTCAATCAAAATCTGGCCACTTTTTATATCGTAAAAACGGGGCAGCAAATCAACAAATGTGGTTTTTCCACTTCCTGATTGTCCAACCAGGGCTATAGTATTCCCTTTTTCAATTTTAAGCGAAACGTTCCTGAGTACAACTTTTTCGTCATAGGCAAAAGTAATGTTGCTGTATTCAATTGAATCGTTAAGATTTGTAACTGGTTTGGCATTTGGAGCTTCAGGAATTGTAACATCGGCCAACAGTATTTTATCGATTCGATCCATTGATGCCAAACCTTTCTGGATACTGTACAATGCGGTTGTAAACGCTTTGGCCGGATTGATGATTTGATAGAAAATGCCTAAATATATTATAAACGCAGCACCTGATAGTTCGCTGCTTTTATTTAGTATTAATGTTCCGCCGTACCAAACTATGATTATGATGACTATGGTTCCCAAAAGTTCGCTTAAGGGATGTGCAAGTTCGCGTTTACGCATTAAGCGGTTCATAATGTGACGGTAATCAATTAACTCAGCGTTAAAGCGTGCATCCATCTTTTTTTCGGCATTGAACGCTTTAATGATTCGAAGTCCGCCGAGAGTTTCTTCAACAACTGTTAAAATCATCCCCATTTTATCCTGACCTTCACGCGAAACTTTTTTTAGTGATTTACCTACACGCCCAATAATAAATCCGGTAAAAGGTAAAACTATTAAAATAAACAGCGTGAGACTTGGACTCATGATAAGCATTGAAATCAGCAATACGACTATTATTACCGGATTTTTAAGAAACATATCCAGTGAAGACATAATTGAGTTTTCCACTTCAGTTACATCGCCGGTAATACGCGAAATAATGTCTCCTTTTCTTTCTTCTGAAAAAAATGGGAGAGCCAGTTTCATAATTTTGGCATAAATCTGCTCACGCATATCTTTAACAACTCCATTGCGAATATAAACAGCCTCGAAAGCTCCCAGATATGCAAAACCAACCTTAAACATTGTGGCAACAATTACAAAAAGTCCGACTAAAAGAAGCGTCATTCCTGCGCCATTTGCCGTTTTAAAGATAGTGACATAATAATACAGGTTATGTTTGATCACATCAAGATTTACTGCCCAAGGAACCAGATCATTGACTTCCTCCGACATTCCGAAAAGGATTTCAAGAATTGGAGCCATCAATGCCATTGAAAATACGGTGAAAAGCGCCGAAAGCAAGTTAAACAGGAAGTTCAGGATTAAGCGCTTTTTGTAAGGTGGAATAAATCGTTGTAAAATCTTAAAAAAATCCTTCATGAAAATTTATTATTCAGTGCTTATAACTACGATAAAATACCAATCAGTAGTTATTAAAAAATTCCAGTGTAATTTTGTGGCGTTATTTGTTTTAATTCCTTTTTTATTGTTTCAGAAACGTTCAGGCTATCAATAAAATTGTGGATGGACGATTTGTTCATCACATTGTTGTTCCTGGTTAAATCTTTCAAAGCTTCGTATGGATTTGGGAAAAATTCGCGGCGTAAAATGGTTTGAATAGCCTCGGCAACTACCGCCCAGTTTTCTTCCAAATCATTTGCAATAACTGATTCGTTAAGCAATAATTTATTCAATCCTTTTATTGTGGATTTTAGCGCAATAACCGTGTGACCGAATGGAACTCCAATAAACCGGGTTACAGTTGAATCAGTTAAATCGCGCTGCAACCTCGAAACGGGTAATTTTGAAGAAAGCTGCTCAAAACCTGCGTTTGCAATCCCAATATTTCCTTCAGAATTTTCAAAATCGATTGGGTTTACTTTGTGAGGCATAGTTGACGAACCAACTTCTCCTTTTTTTATTTTTTGTTTGAAATAGCCCATTGAAATATACATCCAGAAATCGCGGTCGAGGTCGAGGATGATATTGTTAATTCGTTTCAGTGCATCGAAAATAGCGCTGTAATTATCATAGTGTGCAATTTGAGTTGTGTATCTCGAACGTTCCAGTCCCAGATTTTCTTTGCAAAATTTGTCGGCAAATTGTTCCCAGTTTATTTGTGGATAGGCAACCAAATGTGCATTGAAATTCCCCGTCGCACCACCAAATTTGGCGTGACAGGGTAGAGTGTGTAACTGAGACAATTGAATTTCAATTCGTTCAATAAAAACCTGAATTTCTTTCCCAAGTTTTGTTGGCGATGCTGGCTGTCCATGAGTTTTTGCCAGCATTGGAATGTTTTTCCATTCCAAAGCCAAATCTTTCAGTCTAGTAAGTAATTCCCCGATCAGTGGATAATATTCATTTTTCAAAGCATCCTGCATTGACATTGGAATTGCAGTATTATTTGCGTCCTGCGAAGTGAGTGCAAAATGAATAAACTCTTTATATTTTGCCAGTCCGAGTTTTTCAAACTCTTCTTTTATAAAATATTCAACAGCCTTTACATCGTGGTTTGTCACATTTTCAATTTCTTTTATACGAACTGCATTATCCATCGAAAAATTTTCGGTTATTCTTCGCAGCCCTGCAATTTGATTGGCATTGATTTCGGATAACTGTGGCAATGGAATCTCACAGAGAGCAATAAAATATTCGATTTCAACAAAAACCCTGTATTTAATTAAAGCGAATTCGCTAAAATATTTCCATAGATTTTCAACTTTGTTGCTGTATCTTCCGTCAACAGGTGAAATAGCAGTGAGTGAATTGATTTCCATTTTTATTTAAATCTGAATTGAACGACAAAACTAACAAAATCAACGAACATGGGTTTTTTGAAAGAACGTTAAAATTCAAAATTAATCATAAAATTGTTTTTAACTTCGCAGATAAAACATACAAAATAAGATGATGAAACGATTAATTCATATCTGGTTGACAATTTTTCTCTTTATTTCAATAGTAGGAAATGCTCAGGAAAAAAAGGAAAAGTTGGTGTATAAACTCAACATAAAGGAGGAAATAACCAAGGCTACCTGGCGACAGACACAGCAGGCGTTTGATGCTGCAGATTCTTTGGGAGCTGATGTTTTTCTGATTCACATGAATACTTATGGCGGATTGGTTTTAGACGCTGATTCAATTCGTACTAAAATTTTGCAAAGTCCGATTCCTGTATATGTTTTTATCGATAACAATGCAGCATCAGCCGGTGCGCTAATTTCTATTGCATGCGACAGTATTTATATGCGGCCCGGAGGAAGCATTGGCGCTGCAACAGTCGTCAATCAAACCGGGGCAGCACTGCCAGACAAGTACCAGAGTTATATGCGCTCAACCATGCGTGCCACAGCGGAAGCGCATGGAAAAGACACGATAATAACGGGGAATGATACAATTTACAAATGGCGTCGCGATCCACGGATTGCAGAAGCCATGGTGGATCCAAGGGTTTTTATTGAGGGAATTATTGATACTGGAAAAGTATTGACTTTTACACCAACCGAAGCCATCGAAAATGGTTACTGCGAGGGGCTTGCCGAAAATATTCCGGAACTTTTAAAAAAAGTGGGTATTGAAGATTATAAAATTGTGGAGTACGAACCAACCTGGATTGAAAAAATCATAGGTTTTCTTGTGCATCCTATGATTTCCGGATTGCTAATAATGGCAATTATTGGAGGTATATATTTCGAAATGCAGTCGCCGGGAATCGGGTTTCCACTCGGTGTGGCAATTCTTGCAGCTATAGCTTATTTTGCCCCGCTTTATCTTGAAGGACTTGCTGCCAACTGGGAAATCATTGTTTTTATTATCGGGGTTATTTTGGTGATAGTTGAAATATTTGTCATTCCCGGATTTGGGGTTGCCGGGATTTCCGGAGTTGTATTAATGTTTGTTAGTCTGGTTTTAAGTCTTATCAATAATGTCAATTTTGATTTTGAAGGAGTTAAAATAGAACATGTAGGAGTTGCCATAACCACAGTAGTTTTAGGTGTTTTTGGCGGGTTTGTTCTATCTCTTTATTTGGGAAACAAGTTATTTTCGGCCAATTCGGGCATGTTTAGGAACTTGTCGTTGAAATCGGTGCAGGAAGTAAATGATGGTTTTGTTTGTATTGAAACCGGAATGTTTGCGTTGAAAGGGAAAACCGGAATTTCAAAAACAGTTTTACGCCCCGGTGGAAAAGTACTTATTGAAGGCGAAGTTTTTGATGCGGTTGCAAACAATGGTTTTATTGATAAAGACATAAAAATAGTTGTTTCTAAAGTTGAAGCTACTCAGCTTTATGTTGATCGACTGGAATAATGATTTAGCATTTTCCGTTATTATTGACCCCAAAATATTCTGTATTATACTGTATTTACCAAATTGATTTTTGGATCCAATTTTTATTTGAGAATAAAATAGTTAAAAATCCTTTTTAGTTGTTTTGGATTTGAATTATTAATTGTAACTTGTTGAGCACAACGAAAATATTATTTATGAGTGGACGCTAAATACCACCAGATAATCATTCCGTAGTTTTTTATTTCATAATTAAAGTTTGATAGAACCTTGAGTAAAAACAAAGTTTAATGTTCTTTTTAAACCCTTTTAAGTAGGGGATTTTGAAAGAATAAATAATAACAATGTCTAATTTAATTTACTTTTATTATGAAAATCATTGATTATGTATTAGATGGTGTTTCGGTTTCGAACCCCGATGGCACTATGCGTGCAACAGTAACAAACTGCAAGGTAGTTAGCGGGCCGGGAACTATTATTTCAGGAAATTTTCCAAAAGCCCTCGATTTTGGAGCAAAAGGAAAAATGGAAGTAACCTTAAATCCCAAAAGCATCCAGACAAGCAGGTTTTGTCTTAGGGTTGTTTTCAAAATTGATTCGAATGTAAAAGCCAGGCAAAATCTTGTCGAATCTGATTGTTTGCCCTTTTCCATGTTTCTTAACAAAGCAGGGAACGAAAACAACTTCAAAGTTGTGGTTTCAGTTTCACCAAAGGAACATGGATGGAGCGGTACAAGTACTGATTATTTTAAAGAGTTAACAACAAACACTTGGTACACCGCTGATTTGATGTATGATACGGATACACTCGCGGTATTTATTGATGGGGTAATCATTTCAGTTCACGCTTTTCCGTTTGGAACTATTTTAAAATCAGCAGGTAATCAACTATATATAGGCACCTGGACTGATCGCGCAAGAGACCAGTTTAACGGAAATATTGCTGCAGTTCAATGGTATAATAATGAATTGCCAACAGAACTTGAATCGCAATTGGATGAACGCCGAAGCCATCCTGAGTGGTTTCTGAGTTATAAACACGAAGCAATCAAAAAGACGCTCAACTTTGGGAATATGCTTGGAAGATTTAATTACGACAATCAGGCAGGAGCATATTTACAGCAGTTTGCTTCAGGTCTGATTATGTACAACGAAAGTGTTGGCGCGGCGTTCGAAATGCATGGCGCAATTTTTCAGTATTATAAAAACATGACAAACAAAGCTGAACTCGGGTATCTTGTCAGCGATGAAACAAATACTGCAAAAGCTGGGGGCAGAAAGAATATTTTCAGTAAAGGAGGATTATACTGGAGCCCGTCAACAGGTACTTTTCCTGTAACCGGTCAAATTTATATTAATTACGAGCAATTTGGAGAATCTTCATTTATAGGTTGGCCGATTTCGGTTGCAAATGCTGTTAATAATGGCAAAGAGCAAATTTTTCAGGGAGCCAGAATGTATTATAAAAATGGCACTCCAGGTGCATTTGAAGTTCATGGCGCTATTCTTGCAAAATTTCTTGCACTTGGCGGTGTTAATAATTGGGGTTACCCGGTTACCAATGAATCGGATATTAAAAATGGGGCAACCGTAATTGGGAAATTTAACGATTTCGAAAACTGCACAATTTATTGGAGCGGGGCAACAGGAGCTTTTGAAGTTCATGGCGATATACGCCGGAAATACAAAGAACTTAATGGTCCGCTTGGGCAAATGGGATTTCCGACATCCGACGAAGGCAATATTCCTGGTGGAACTGGTGGATCGCGTTTTAATACATTTAAAAATGGGAGTATTCTTTGGTTTGGGAACTACAACAACATGTATGTTTGCCAGGCATTTAAAATATTTTTGGGCCGAATTAATTCCAAAGAGAGCGAAGGTGCTTTCATGGGTCAAAACGACCTCTATTTGAGGGCATATATCAAAGATAATGGGGCTGAAATCCTGAACAAAAGGTTTCCCAGTTCCGGCAGTTATGATGGAAAAAACGTTGTGGATATAAACGCAACATTAGGAACAACCATTGTTCCCAACAGCCCCAGTCGTAATATCAGATTTACTGTGGATGTGTGGGAAAGCGATGGTGGTGCACCATTCGGCGGTGGCGATGATCATTTGGGAACTTACCACAAGGATCTCAACATGGCCAATGCATGGGGTATGGCAGAGAATAATGGTATTTATAATTCAGGATCTTTTCAGGGTTTGAATAGTATAACCTGGTCGGTACAACCACAGGTTAATCCAAGCTTGCTCACTACTTCCCAAAAATGGTGGGGTGTTAAAAACAAGGGGACAAGTTCTATTTCGTATGCTAAATATGCTGCCGCTTTTCGCGATGTTGACAGTGAAAGTGAGTGGTGGGACCTTACTGACTGGTTGGAAAAAGCATTTTATGAACTTGTTGCCAAAGGGATTGCAGCGGGTGGCAACTGTTTCGGAATGTCGGTTGAAGCCATTTATGCTTACAAACACCGCAGTCTTTTTAGTTTGCCAATTGACAGGTTTACAAATTGGAACACAGTTGTAACTGAATTTAATGTTAAACATCAATATCAGGTTGGTGCTTCAGGAATTTGGTGGTTTGTGGGTGAATTCCTTTCTGGCAATACACATGATCCGGTTGATGTTTTTAATGAAACACGAAGAGAATTTAACCGTGGTTGTGATCCGGTGATTTGTGTTGCCCAGAACTATGATTTCAGCGGAAAACCCCACTGTATTCTCCCAATTGCCTGGGATAGCAGTACAAAACCCTGGAAGATTACTATATTAGATCCAAATTTTCCAAGTAATCCAGCCAGTCCGGCAGCAAACATTACACGAACACTTTTTGTGAATCCCGACAATAATACTTTTTCTTATGATGGCGGGAATATGTACAGTGGAGGCGAATGGAGTGGCGGAAGATTTCATTATATGCCATATTCCGTTACCGGAGAACGACCAAGGACACCCATTTGGGACGCCATTCTTTTACTCCTTGCGGGAACCGTAATCATATTGGGTTCCGACACAGAAACCGTGAGCCTTGTAGATGAAAATGGAAATGATTTGGATGCTTTTGGGCAGGATAGTATCAATAGGTTGAAAGAAAATAAATCATTGGATAATAAGTTTGTTTCAGTAAAAGGCTTTGGAGCAAAAAAGGTTGCCTCAAAAGCAATTAAAGCCAAAGTTACAAGTACCAAAATTCGTCCAGGAAAAGTTAGCTCCGCAATTGTGGTTCCAAAACCAAACGGGATACTTGCCTCGGAAATGTACCTGCGAACGGAAAGAACCAATTCTCGGTTCGATAGTATAATGCCGGGTCTTGATGAAAGGGTTCTGGCTCCTAACCTCACTTTAGGAGTAATGCTGCAGGACAAAAAATTTGCAGCTACGTTTAATCGAACCATAACAGATAAAGCTATTGTAGAAAACTTGAAAGACCGCACTCTGACACAGGCAATCAACGACAGTGAACTTATGGCCCGACTCTCACCTTCAGCCGCTTCCGGATTTAAAGACATGGTAACTTCAACTTCAATTGGCAAAAATTTTAAACATCAGCTCCGTGGGTTGAATAATGGACAAATGGTGTATGCCATAAAAAATAAGTTAAACGAGTTCAGGTTACAATCCGCAATAAAAACTTCAGAAACAAGCAGCATTGAGACCAAAGATCTGGGTACTTCTTCGTCGGTGGTAAAAATGTTCAGCAACGATAACAAAACTGTTAAGCTTGAAATCAACAATAAATTGGGAGTAGGAAAGGACAATATGAAAATTGTGATTGACAAAATTCCGGTTGCCGTTGGAAAAGAGTTGAATTTAAATATAAAACCCGGCCTTTCGGGAATGGATATATTAACAGTTGCCGACAAGGTAAATGCAACAGTTTCAATAGAAACAAATATTGGAGGTAAGATATATAAAAGCAATTATGGTGTCGATATTGAAGGAGGTATTCGTATCCGTCCGTCAACTATTTTAACAGGTAACGAGTTGAAAATTGGGAAAATTGATAATCTTTTTGGTCAATTCAGAGATTCACAGATGATAAAAAAGAAATAATACAATTTTAACTTTTTAAAGAAACCGGAGGGAAATTTACCGGATTAAAAAAGAACACAAACAGACAACTTTGCTTGTTTATAACAATCAAAAATTAGACGTTTGTGTTCTTTGTTTTTCATCTTAAATTCGCCTTTTCAAAACATCGGACTTCATAAATTGTTTCTTTTAATAAATGACTTATATGTTTTACTATATTGACCAATATTTTGACGAACTCTGGTTTTTACTTCTCGAAATGGCCCCATGGCTATTGCTGGGGTTGATCTTTGCAGGATTGTTAAAAGTATATTTTCCTCAAAAACACATCGATAAATACCTGGGGAAATCTGATCTTAAATCTTCGGTAAACGCTTCTTTACTTGGTATTCCAATGCCACTTTGTTCGTGCGGAGTTATCCCCACAGGAATTTCTTTTTTTAAAAACGGGGCGTCAAAAGGAGCTACCAACTCATTTTTAATTTCAACGCCACAAACAGGTGTCGATTCAATTTTTGCAACTTATTCAATGCTCGGCTGGCCTTTTGCGGTATTGCGGCCAATTGTGGCATTTGTTACAGGTGTTGTTGGTGGCGCTTTAACAAATTGGTTAATTAAAGAAAAACCAGTTAAGTCAACTTCTCCATTTGCCAGTTTTAAAATTGATGCCGCTATTATAGGTAAAGCCTATAAAACCTGTAACGATGATTCGTGTGGATGTAACGAGTCAAAAGTGGAAGACAAGCGTCATTCTTTAGTCAGGGCGGCAGATTATGCTTTTGTTGAATTGCTCCAGGATATTGCAAAGTGGTTAATTCTTGGTTTTTTGGTAGCTGCTTTGATTTCAGTAGCCTTGCCTGATGATTTTTTTAGTTCATTTAAAGGGCTTGGTCTGTTGGAGATTTTGGTTGTATTGGCCGCCTCAGTACCTATTTATGTGTGTGCTACAGGTTCAATACCAATTGCGGCAGTTTTGCTCATGAAAGGTGTTTCTCCCGGAGCTGCGCTTGTTTTTTTAATGGCGGGTCCTGCAACAAATGTTGCTACAATGACAGTTCTGGGAAAAACTATGGGGCGAAAATCACTCACAATTTATTTGTCAACAATAATTATTGGCGCAATTGTTTTTGGATTACTAACCAACTGGCTAATTCCAACAGATTGGATTTTAAGCAAAGTGATGCACATTCATGGCGATGGTTCCGAACATGAGATGTTGCCCGAATGGTTACAGTTGGGTTCTGCTTTGTTGCTTATTTTTTCGATTGCCGGTGGGTATTTTTATTCAATTTTTAAAAAGAAAAGGAAAATGGAAAAAGTTGAGGGTATCACTGTAAATGTAGCAGGAATGACCTGCTCTCACTGCGAAGCAAATGTGAAACGTAATTTGGAAGCATTAACCGGGATTTCAAATGTTGTGGCTGATAATAAAAGTAACACAGTAAAAATTTCGGGGACAAAAATTAATCTCGCCAAAGTGAAAGAAACAGTAAATGGTTTGGGTTACAATTTTGTGGATTAAAAATATCCAATTCTACTTAAGAATCCGCGATTCGGAAATCGCGGCACCTGAAATTATTTTTCTTAATTTTAATGAAAAATTGAAATCATGAAGATTGCTAAAAATCAAAATCTAATCTTTTTCCTGATTCTTACTGTTTTTGTTGCATGTTCGGGAAATAAAAATCCAAAGGAAACTCAAGCAATAGAAAAATCATCAGAAGAAATTAGTATTGATAAAAATTCTCTTTTCGATGGTAAAACACTGGAAGGATGGAAAATTACCGAATTTGGAACTCAGGGTCCGGTGCTTATTTCTGATGGGAAAATAATCCTGAATTATGGCGATGGCTGCACAGGAATTACCTGGCAAAAAGAGCTCCCCAAAGTGAATTATGAAGTTACTGTAGAAGCCCAAAAAACTTCGGGCAACGATTTTTTTTGCGGAATGACATTTCCTGTAAATGACGAATTTTGCAGCCTGATTGTAGGAGGGTGGGGCGGCCCGGTTGTTGGTTTGAGTTGCATCGACGGGAAAGACGCATCAGACAATAACACCAAAATACTCAAACAATTTGAAAAGAATGTTTGGTATAAAATTAAACTCCAGGTAACTCCTGAAAAAATTACAGCCTGGGTTGATGATGAAAAATTGGTTGATTTCAATTATACAGGTCACGAATTATATGTTCGTCCCGAAGTATATCTTTCAAAACCATTTGGAATTTGTTCGTGGAATACCACCAGCGAAATCAGGAATATCACGATGCAAAAGCTTTAATTCTTCATAATTCTGCGCATGACTTTGATTTGCGTAGTGAAAAATCATATAGAATTGTTTGCAATTAACAACCTCAATTTCAAATAATTTTTAAATTTGAATACAGAATCAAATTAAACCAAACATGATGCACAAAATTTTCAGCCACAAAAAACCCCATTTCACGAAAATCGGTATTAATCAAACCATTAATTCAAACCATTAATTCAAACCAGTAATGCCGAAATACCCGCAATATGCGGGTAAACAGATGTTAGCAAACATTTTATAATGAGCATGAAACTTATATTTATTTTAATCTTATCATCAATTTCTTTTATGTGTTTCAGTCAAGAAAAGATTGATTACTCAAAAGATTTTGAAGCAAAAGTGTTGGAACCAAATTATCTTATTCAAAATCAAAAATTTGAAAAATTAGTCAAAGCATCTGATTTAAGTGATAGCTGGAACATGACCAAAGAGTTTGGAGGGAAGGACAGACAAGATTGGAATATTTACAGTCATCAAGGAATATTTGGCAATGAATATTTTCGAATAGATTTTTTTATTAAAGAAGTTAAAAAATCTGAGTTGAACCCATTGAAATATTTTATAAAAGGAAAAACAAGATTAAAAGGGAATATTTGTGATTTCCAAGGTGAAATTGAAATAATTGAAATTAGAATGTTTGAGGGAACCGGAACATCAATGATGCATTCACATGAATTCTCGGACACTCTATATAATGGGGTAATTGTCGCTAATTATAAATTTTACGAAAATAAAAATCAACCAGGGAGCGGTGTTTTTGAAGGGAAATTTGGTTCTGGAGTTTTTATTTATCCAAATCATCTTAAATTCTCTCAAATTGGTTCTTGGGATGAAATCGATGAAACAGATATGCAGGGAACATTTGTTGGAACATGGAAAGATTATAATTCAGACAAGATTAAAAAATGTATTTGGAATTATTACACCAATGATTATCCTTACTCGGGAGATTTTCACAAAATAAGTGACAGTGAAAAAGAAATAAGAGAAAAAGAAATTAAAACAATTGAAACACCGTTAACGCCAGACCAGCTTTTTGGAAAAGGAATAAATTCAAAATATTTAAAAAATGGATGGAATTTACCCCCCGAAGAATATAACAAAGACTGGTGGAAATGAAAAAAACGTTTGCTAACAAATTTCAAATTGCATTGCGGGTGAAGTAGTGTGCGTTGTCTTTGCTCCTTTCTTGACCGTCATGTCCTGTAGGACAATGACGCTATTCGTAATCCCGCACGACACCATACCACCAACCGTTGTGCCACATACAAAAAGACACCCTGCTAACAAGTTTAAATGAGATAAAATGAATTTTTATAATTATTTTGCACATTCCTAAAACTTAAACAAATATTTATATTATGAGACATTTACTAAACCTTATTTTCTTCAGTTTAATTATAGCTGTAATTTGTTTAACGAGCTGTAAAACAAAAACTAATCAGAATCAAAGCCCGATTGTTAAAACGACCAATGGCACAGTTTCAGGCAGTATTGAAGATAGTATTTTTACATTCAAGGGCATTCCTTATGCAAAGGCCGAACGGTTTATGCCTCCACAAGAGCCCGATGCATGGGACGGAGTTCGTGAATGTACGGACTTTGGGCCTGTAGCCAAACAAATAGTACCCTGGTATCCCGATTCCATTCAAAACGAAAAAGAACTTTTCAGTGCAAATGTTTGGACACAGGGAATAATGGATGGCAAAAAGCGTCCGGTAATGCTATGGTTGCATGGCGGAGGATTTCATGTTGGTGCCAGCAACGACCCGATGACTTACGGAAAAGCGTTGGCAAAAAAAGGCGATGTGGTGTTCGTCTCGATAAATCACCGCTTGAATATTCTTGGCTTTCTTGATTTGTCGGCGTGTGATACAAAATATAACCATTCGGCAAATGTTGGCATGCTCGACATTGTGAAAGCCTTGGAGTGGGTAAAAAATAACATTGAGAATTTTGGAGGCAATCCTGCTGATGTAACCATTTTGGGCGAATCAGGAGGTGGCGGAAAAGTGGGCACACTCATGTGTATGCCGGCAGCAAAGGGTTTGTTTCGCAAGGCAATTATTCAAAGTGGTACACTGATCAATGAAATGACCAAAGAAAAATCGCAAGCCCTTGGTTTAGCTGTGCTCGAAAATTTAGGACTTACAACAGTTGATATAGAAAAACTTGATACAATCCCTTACATGAAACTTGTTAAAGCAGGAAATGATGCAATAGCAAAAATCAATGGCCCAAGAAAACCCGGCTCGCCAACCATGTTTGGCTTTGCACCTTCTGCCGATGGTGTTGTTTTGCTCCAGCAACCTTTCAGCCCCGGTTTTGCCGATATTTCAAAAGATATACCACTAATGATGGGTTCCACACTCAACGAACTTATGCCAACAGTGTATGGCGAAAAAGAGCTGACTTTAGATCAGGCAAAAGAACGATTGGCAAAAGTATATGGCAACAAAACCAATCAGTACGTTGAGCTATTTGCAAAGGCATATCCCGATTATACTCCTCAGGATCTTCTTTCTATCGATATCACGTTCAGGCCTTTCACAATAAGAACAGCCGATGCAAGGGCTGTGCAGGGAAATGCACCAGTCTATGTTTACTTTTTAGCGTGGAAAAGTTCGGTTGATAATGCATCAAAAGGTTCATTTCATGGGTTAGACATTCCGCTGGCATTCTATACTGTTGATTTGAGACCCGACTGGACAGGCAATACAGAAGAAGCCTGGAAATTAGCAGACAAAATGAGCTCGGCATGGCTAAACTTTGTAAAAACAGGAAATCCAAATGTAGAAGGCGTACTTCCTGTTTGGGAACCTTATACTGCTGAAAACGGCGCTACCATGTATTTTGACAATGAATGCAGAATTGTAAATAATCACGACAGAGAATTGATGCATTTTATTAAAAAGCTTGATTAAAAGTTGGTTATAATCATTTATGAATTTTATGAATAACTATAGATAGACTTTTATGTTTTAATAAAAAGTTTCTTTAACAGGGATTGAACAATTTAGTTATGTTGCCTGAGAGTTACGACATGAATTTAAAAAACAATCTTTTGCTAACTTCTGCTTCCGTAAATTCGGCAGCAGAAGTTTTCTGTGTGCATTTTTCCGCTGCAGTCTCGCCTTAGACGAGATTGACAATAAATCCCCCGCAATCCACAATTGCGCGTTACTACTCAGTTTATCGGTGCAAAGCACACAGCAATCCACCAAATTTCAGTATAGAATCTGTAAATAGAAACTCAACTCTTGAATCACATTTACTTTTTCCTCTTCTTCTTAGCCCAATATTCCTTCTGTTCCTTTTCGTTTTCGCGAATCAGTTTTTTCCAGTTGTTATCGGTGTCTTTCGTAAAATCGAGGGTTTCGCGGTAAGCGTTTTTATCGATATCCATAACCATAATGTCTTTGTCGAGAAAAGTTTCAATTTCGGCTAAAATATCTTTTTCCTCGCTGCTGCAAAACGAAACTGCCTGGCCCTTTTTTGTGCCGCGGCCTGTCCTCCCAACCCTGTGAACGTAGTTTTCAGGAACTTCAGGCAAGTCGTAATTCACAACAAAA
>JBGSMW010000012.1:0-35818 GCA_041739985.1 Draconibacterium sp.
CCCCCCCCAAAAAAAACCTCACCCTTTGCCAAACTATGCACCGTCATTGCGAGCGAAGCGAAGCAATCCTTTTGCAATTGTTTTTATTCTTCAAATCCTTAATAAAACGACATCGATTTTTAATCTGTGAAAATCTGAGAAATTATTCATTAGAGAACTCCTATTTCTCAAGGAACAAAATATCCGTTTTTTTCAAAGATTGGTTTACAGCTTTCGCTCAAAATATATTTCATGAATTTTGTTGCTTCAGGATTGATTTTCCAACGCTTCACAAGAACCATTGCCTGTTCAACGGGAGCGTATAATTTCGGGTCAATGCTGTAAACAGTACCTTTCATTTCAGGAGTTAATGTAACAGACATGGCCAGAAATGCGATTTCTGCATTTCCGGTTTGTGCAAATTAAGCAGTTTGCGAAATGTTATCGGCATAAATAATTTTGTGTTTTACCTTCTCATACAATCCGGCCAATTTTAAACATTCAATTGCTCTGTCGCCATATGGTGCAAGTTCTGGTTTGGCTAACGCAATACGCTTCACCGACGCATCAGTCAGCACATCCAGACCTTTCGACACATCAACAGTATTACTCCACAGAACGAGTTTTCCGAGTGCATATATTTTAGTTTCTCCGGATACTATTCCCTGTTCTTTTAGTTTTACAGGATAAGAATTGTCGGCAGCCATAAATATATCAAACTCAGCCCCATTCAGTATTTGCTGCATTAACGCACCTGAAGAACCAAAATTTGCCGAGATTTTTACACCTGGATTTGCTGTTTCATAAGCTGTTTTTATTTCTTCGAAAACAAACCGAAGATTGGCAGCTGCAGCAATTTTTACGGTTTGCGAATGCACTGAAATGGGCGCAAAGAGAACTAAAGTTATGATAAGTATTTTCATTCTTTATTGCTTAATAAATTCATAAAACTCTTTCTTTCTTTTTCTTATAGCGTTTTATATAATTTGGGTTTAAAGGTGAACATGAGGTAAGCATATTGCGGAAATTTTGTATTTACCTGAGTTGAATTGAATTTTAACAACCGGGTGCCATTGGTAATCATATATGTACACCATGCAAATTGAATAGTGGTTTCTTCAGAGAATTTGTAATCGAATACAAAATCAAATTCTGACCCAATATTTTTTTGAATTTGCTGATTTCCAATTTGCATTTGCTTTGCCAGACTGAACTGAAACCACATGATTTTTGAACAAAACTTATTTGTTAGATTTAAATTTACGCCCCCAAAACAGTTGAACAAACCACCTTTTGGCAAAATGGCCCAATATTCCATGTATCCGTTAAATGAATGGTTAACTCCGTATGGCAATTTGTTCCAGGTATTTGTTTTTTTTGGTGTGAGTGTAGATTTGGAACCTGAATAATAGTCAATTCCTGCAATTACATCAATTTTATCTGTTATCGAATAGTTCGATATTAAGGCAAGCAGATAGGCGTTAAGATTTACCGTTGATGTACTTTTACCAAACTGGTAATAGCTTGTTGCGAATAAACCAATCGGGAGTTTTTTATTTTTAAACTGCAAAGTTCCACCCACAGTAAACCGATGAAACAAGCCAAGATTGTTTTCACTTTTAACAAATCCTTCATCGACACCCAGTAAACTCAAATTAAACCCAGTGTCAAATGTTTTTTGCAGATGCAAAAGGGTTAATTGTTTATACATCTGATTTAGATTGTAAAATGAAGAATCGGCATAATTGCGTTTTTGGTTATTTCTGGCAAAGGCAAACTGGATATCAAAACCCGGAATAAAATACCTGAGTTGTGCCAAATCATGCGCGTTTCCGTTGTTGCTCCAGTTGCCTGAACTAAATAATCTGCCGTCTTCAAATTGAACTGCCTGTCTGCCAATTTTAAAACTAGTTCCTGAAAACAAAAGCAGTTCAGCCCATGCTTCGAAAACGCCAACCCCACCACTTAATGTTGAAGCATGTTGTTTAATGCTGGTTTCTCCAAAAACCCTAGAATCCTGCAAAACAAGGCAGGTTTTTAAATTGCTGCTTTTGTAGTTAAAATTTAATCGTGTGCGCTGTATTGTTACAAATGCCGGATTTAGCGTATCTAAGAGCGGTTTATAAAATCCGTGCATAAATTCAGATCTCGGGCGAAACTCGGCGTCAATTGAAACCTGACCGTAAGTTTTTGATAAAAATTGAAATGTCAGCCACCCAAAAATCGCTAATTTACTTACTCCTTTCATTCGATATAAACTATTTTAGATAACGGTTGTCAAAAAAAATCAGAGATTAATTTCAATATTTATTTGTTCCACCACTTTCTTTATTTCATTTTGAATTTCATTGTATTCCCGAAGCATCCGATCTCCATAATCCGAGACAAAAGTTCCGCCGCCATTGGCACCTCCGCGTTGCTTTAGCACCAATGGCAATGGAGAAATCCGGTTCATTTCATCAATCAAAACCCAAACATGCTGATAAGAAATTTTCATTTTTTTTGCGGCTCCGCTTAAACTCCCATTTAGCCTGATTTCTTTCAGAAGCTGAGTTTTCAATGGGGTTAAAAATGGAATCCCGTTTTTTCTGATCGAAATTTGACATTCTATTTCAATCATGATCAATGGCAATTGCAATTATCCTTTTTACAATCGCATAGTGTCCCGATAATTACTTCAGTTGATTTGATTATTGCAAAAGCATCTTTCCCTGGCCTTAGCTCTAAATCAATTATGGCATCTTTCGAAATGATGGCAGAAATTATATTTCCGTTGCCAAGGTCGAGCATAACTTTTGAGGTAATTAAACCTTCGTCAACCTTAATAATTTTGCCTTTTAACTGGTTACGTGCACTTAATTTCATCTTTTTCTATTTTTTAAGTTATTTTATGTATTCAACTGTCTATTAACAAATTTCATTAACCGGGTATAATGATTGTTCAACCCATACTTGCAATTCAGCAATAAAGAGAGACATTCTTTTTACTTCCTCATCAGTTGGAATTCGTTCCGGAACAACTTCGAGCGAACAGAAATTCATGAAAGTATTCAGAAAACGTACTTCCGAAGTAAACGCATCGGGAACGGGCATTCGTTTTTTCAACTCGCGCATCATACTCGAAATGCTTGAATGTTCAGGGAAAACGCCTTCGCGAGCTAAAAGGCTTGTCAAAAAACCTTCGGCTGCCATGCTTACCATGTTGTAAATAACAATGTTCCCTAATTTTCCTTTTTTCGTGGCACCTTGTGATACTTTGCTGTAAGCCACACCTTCATCATAATATTTTTTCCATTCATCCATGTTGTTGTGCTTTTTTAGAAAATGATTCTGATAAAAAAGTAAGTTCATCATCATACAAAGCCCTTTTCTTTTTTATCGATAACTGTTTGACCTGATCGGTTAATATTTGTGTTTGCAAGTCGTTCAGCGCAATTTTTTTACTTCTGAGATAGTTTTGAATTGAGGCTTTTCCTGAATGTTTGCCAATAATCATTTCGGTTGTCCGTCCAATTTCTTCGGGATGAAAAGGTTGATAAGATAGCTCATCGCGAAGCAAACTTTTACAGTGGATCCCTGATTCATGAATACAAATATTTTTTCCAGTTACCGGTTTTGTATTATGCACAGGTTGGTTTGAAACTTTAGCGACATATTTACAAAGCTGCTGCAAATGAAGCAATTGAATATCTGAATCTGATCCGGTTGATATTTTTAACGCCACTGCAATTTCTTCAAGGCACACATTTCCGGCACGTTCACCCAGTCCGTTAACTGTTGCACTCACGGCGCTTGCCCCCGACATGAAAGCCACCAATGCGTTTGCAGTTGCCATTCCCAGATCATTGTGTCCATGAAATTCAAAATTGGCTAGGGGAAATTTTTTGCAAACCGAAGTAAATAATTCAGTAGTTGAAAACGGATTAAGAATACCTACCGTATCAGCCAAACGAATCCGGTTTACACCTTCAGCAAGACAGGCAGCAATAAATTCATTCAGGAAAACGCAATCAGTACGCGAAGCATCTTGTGCTCCAATTGCAATAAAATCAAATCGTTGACGTGCAAATTCAATTAATGGACGCACTTTTTTCAATACCCAGTTTCTGTCGTGTCCCATTGCCGCAAGCTGAATATCGGATACAGAAAATGAAATATTGATTCCGGATGCGCCAGTTTTTGCAGATTCTTCAATATCGAACTCTTTTGACCGCGCCCAGCACAGCTTTTCGAACTTAAAACCTGCCCGCACGATTTCCTGAATATCGTTGATTTCGTTTTTACCCATTGCAGGAGTTCCCACTTCAACCTCTTTCACACCGCAAGTTTCAAGCAACGATGCAATGCGAAGTTTTTCATTTAAAGTAAAAACCACGCCAGGTGATTGTTCACCATCGCGCAAGGTGGAGTCGATGAGATGAAAGCCTCCCCCCACAAAGCCTCCCCCCATCCCCCTCACAAGGAGGGGGTGTGAAGAAGAGCTGTTTGCAGCGCCTCCATTCAAAAGTGGATTGGAAAAATCTAAGTTTATTAATCTATTTTTTTGCATGTTTCTTTTTAATTAAATACTTCCAAAACTACACAGGCCTATCTACCTTCCCTTTCGGGGAAGGGTTGGGGATGGGGCTTCTTAAAGTCTCCCCTCCGGGGAGAATTAGAAGGGCTGTTTTTACTCACTAATCAAATACTCCTCAACGGCATTTCCTTCTTCAAGAGCATCAAGGATTTCATCAATGCGTTCAGTATTTATTCCTCCATACCAAAAATTACTGGGTTGAATAACCATAACCGGCCCCTGGGAACAAACATTCAGGCAGGCAGTTGACGAAACGGCGGCATCAATTCCGCGATCGGCGCATTCTTCGGTTACATACTGTACAAATTCGGCCCCACCGTTTTTGTTACAAAAACCTTTGGCATCGCCGGCAACCCTGTATGAGTTGCAAATCAAAATGTGGTATTCTGGTTTTTTCATAAAGCCTCTCCCTAACCCTCTCCTAAGGAGAGGAAATTTTAATTGTTAATACTTATATTTTATTTTTCAAATTGTCAATTTCATATCTTTCCAATGTTCATATTTTTCACTGTCAAGCTCCCTTCTCCTTTGGAGAAGGGTTGGGGATGAGGCTTCCTTCCTTAACACCCGGTTGCTTTTCCGGAGCAGGCAGCGCCACATTTAAAAACATCAGCTTTTTTCACGGTTCGCAACTCTTTTCCTTTATATACAGCATCCAGACCCTCGTCAATCAGTCCGGTCATTTCCACAATCCTGATTCCCGAACGGCCAATTGTTGCCGAAGGACTTGGTCCAATTCCCCCAACCAAAAGTGCACGGCAATCATTTAAAAGCTCGCCAAGTTTTTCCCAGCGTTTATTCCCGTTTCCTGAAGGTGGAGTGTTGCGTTGCTCAACCAGCTTGTAACCGTTGGGCGTTTCGCGGAAAATGTAGAGAGAATCGGCTTCGCCCAAATGCTGATTAACAAGCATTCCCTCATAACTTGCAACCGCCACAAACTGCCGGGTTTCATCGGTTTCAACCGTAAGATTAATAACATCGTTCATCATTTTCTTTGCCTCCAAATCATCTTCGCCAAGCAATCCAACGGCATCAGCACGGCAACGCGCACAATGTGTCATGGGTTTCAGGTGTTTGGCAATTTTCAGTCTGATTTCGCGCATGGTAAGGATATCGGGCTCTTTCAGGTTTTCGTAGGGAGTGTCGGCAACCGGAAATAATGGAATTACATTCATCAGTTCGGCGCCTAATTCCTTTGCCTTTTCAGCTACTTTTTCCACAAATTGGTCGTTTACTCCCGGAATTACGATGGTATTTATCTTCACCGTAATTCCGAAAAGGCGCAACATTTTGATGGCAACCAGTTGGTTATTGAGCAAAATCTCTGCTGCGGCTTTTCCTACGTAACCGCGGTTACCAAAGCGTGCCCATTTATAAATGTGCTGAGTTTGTTCAATATCAAGTCCGTTCATGGTAATGGTTACATGGCTCACTCCCAGTTCGGCAAGTTCTTCTACAAATGGCGCAACATTTAAACCGTTGGAAGAAAGACACAAAATCATTTCAGGAAATTTGTTGCGAACCAAACGCAGTGTTGTCATGGTTTCTTCGGGGTTGGCAAACGGATCGCCCGGCCCTGCAATACCAACTACAGAGAGGTTAGGCATTTTTTCCTTTAGTTTGATAAGGTAAGCCAAAGCCTGCTCTGGCGAAAGAATCTGGCTGGTAACTCCGGGGCGACTTTCATTCACACAATCATAATCGCGTTTGCAATAATTGCATTGAATGTTGCATTTAGGTGCAACCGGCAAATGTACCCTGGCAAATTTTCCTTTTGCTTCGATGTTGAAACAGGGATGGGCAACAAAGCCTCCCCCTTCCCCCTCCGAAAGAGGGGGTAAAGAACCGGCAATCGAAGTTTTATCTTTTAAAGCCTCCCCTTGCCCCTCCAAAGGAGGTGTAAAAGAATCCATATTTGTAAATTTATCTTTTGACATATGATTGATATTTTAAATGTTCTGAACCTTTACCGACCAAACTCCCCTCTCCTTTGAGAAGGGCTGGGGTTGAGGTTTTTCTTTCTCCTCCCCCTCGGGGAGGGCTGGGGAGGGGCTACATATATTTATAGCCAACCTCCGACTTGTCTTGTTTATAGCCAATGAGTTCGTTTACAACCTTATCGAACAATTCCTGTGTTGCGGTGTAACTCAGATGTTTTAGCCGTTGTCCGCCAATCCGGTCATGAATCGGGAAACCGCAGCGAACAATCGGGATGCCCAGTTCCCGGGCGATGTACCAGGCTTTGCTGTTGCCAATCAAAATGTCAGGTTTGTTTTCGATGCACCATTCATGAATCATTTCGTAGTCGAAGCCATTCCTGACAGTGATTTTATCCGTATTTTCAGGGCAATATTTCCTGATTTCAGATTCCAGCCGACCACTTTCCCCGCCTGAAGCTGCCAGTGCAACCTCAATTCCGATTTCATTCAGAAATGCAGAAAGGGCTACCACCAAATCTTCCTCGCCATAAACAACTGCGCGTTTCCCAAACAAATATTTATGCCCGTCAACGTAGGAGTCTATCAATCGTCCGCGTTCTTTGGTGTATTTCGCCGGAATCTCTTTTCCGGAAAGCTGGCTGAGTGTTTCGAAGAAAAAGTCGCAGTTGCTTACTCCAAGCGGAAGCGGCATCCTGTGGTTTTCCACACCAAAACTTTCCAGCAAATATTCGGCGGCAGTGGTCACAAGTGAGTTGTTTTTTACCCGGCCCGACAAACTGCCTTTGTTCAGAATGGTTCCCAATTCGATGGAAGCGCGGGCCGAACCGCATTTTTTAACCGATTCAATGGGTGTTCCGCCTTCAGGAATTCTATGGTAAGCATCCCAAATCGGGTTATCCAGTGTTTCAGAAAAATCGGGTAGTAATATATAATCAATCCCGAAATCTTCGAGAATGTTTTTTATCTGACGTAAATCTTCGGGAGAAACAAATCCCGGAAAAATATTGAGGTGTTCACCTCCTTCGCCAGCCTCGGCAATCGATTTTACAGTTGATGCCACTGCTTCGTGGAACCCGTCGATATGCGAACCCTGGTAACTTGGCGTTGACGCTGTTATAAAATGAGGCAACGTTTTACGGTCAGAAAGTTCTTTAAAATTCTGAATGTAAAACTTCACATCGTCGCCAATGGTTTCGCTCAAACAGGTTGTTGCCATTCCAACAACTTCGGGTTGGTATTGGCTGATTACATTTTCAATTGCTGCGTGGCAATTGGCGCCACCTCCAAAAATGGTGGATTCTTCGGTGAAATTGGACGAGGCAATATCAACAGGTTCTTTGTAATGACTGATGAGGTAGCGGCGAATGTAAGTTGCACAACCCTGACCACCATGAATAATCGGCACGCATCCGCGAATTCCTTTAAAAGCAACGCTGGCGCCAAGTGGAGCGCAGAGTTTGCAGGCGTTAACAACAGCCCCCCCCGACCCCCCCGAAGGGGGGGAGTAAGAACCGGGATGCGTTGTTTTATCTTTTACAGCCTCCCCCTGCCCCTCCAAAAGAGGGGTGAAAGAATCTGTATAATTAGAGTTGTTTTTTGACATAGAATTTATAATGAAATGTTCAAAATCTTCACTAACCTAACTCCCTTCTCCTTTGGAGAAGGGTTGGGGATGAGGCTTTTAAGTCTCCCCTTCGGGGAGATTTAGAGGGGCTGTTGGCTTCTTCACAAACTTCCAAACCGGGCTGCACACAGAGGCATGAACTTCTTTGGCGAAATTCAACATGCCTTCGTAGCCGGCGAGCGCTTCTTTTCGTTCGTGGTTGTGGTCGCAAAAACCCAGACCCAGCTTGAAAGCGATGGGCCGTTCTTTCACTCCGCCAATAAAAAGGTTAGCTCCGGTTTGCTTTACAAATTCCGAAAGTTCGTTTGGATTGGAATCGTCAACAATGATGGTTCCCTCGTCGCATAAATCTTTCAGTAAATTGTAATCGTCCTGATTTCCGGTTTGCGAGCCCACCACAACGGTTTTCATTCCCAGTAACCGCAGGGCTTTTACCAGAGATATTGCTTTAAATGCCCCGCCAACATAAATAGCAGCCTTTTTCCCTTCAAGTTTGATTTTGTATTCCTGCAAGGCGGGCAATAATTTGCTGATTTCTTCTTTTACAAGTTCGCGGGCTTTTTGCATCATTTCGTCTGATTTAAAAAACCGGGCGACTTCGTAAAGTGCATCCGACATATCTTCGATTCCGAAATAGGAAACTTTCATAAACGGAATACTATATTTCTCTTTCATATCCCTGGCCAGATATATCATTGAGCCAGAGCATTGAACCACATTAAGTTTTGCCTTGTGGGCTTTTCGCACGTCATCAATTCTGCCATCGCCTGTCATACATGCGACCATGTTCACCCCCATTTTTTTGTAGTATTCCGATAATATCCAAAGTTCTCCGGCCAGGTTAAAATCTCCCAAAATATTGATGCTATATTCCGCAACTTCGGTTTTTTCATCGGTTCCTATCAGTTTCGAAAGGGCATCACAAGCCAGTTTATAACCATCTTTTTTAGTTCCGTTAAAGCCTTCAGACATGATTGGAATTACGTCAATCCCTTTTTCGTGACTTACTCTCCGGCAAACAGCCTCCATGTCGTCGCCAATAACTCCAACGATACAGGTTCCATAAACAAAGGCGGCTTTTGGTTGAAATTGGTCGATTAAACCAATCAAAGCTTTGTATAGTTTTGGTTCGCCACCAAAAACAACTTCCCGTTCTTTTAAGTCGGTTGTAAAACTTAGTCGGTGTAGTTGTGGTCCTGATGAAAGTGAACCCCTTATATCCCATGTATAAGCAGCGCAGCCAACCGGACCGTGAATGAGGTGAAGTGCATCAGCAATGGGATAAAGCACAACTCTTGATCCACAAAACACACAAGCCCGCTGACTTACCGAACCGGCAATACTAGCCTTTCCGCAAGCAATAACCTCATCATCATTTCCCTTGGTAACAACCTGCTTTTTACGTTCTTTTAGTATTTCAATCATTGTGTTTTAGTTTTAATTGAATGGGGAGGAAGCACAAAGCACTTCCCCCAATCAACTTTAAAAAAGAGCGATTACAACTGAGTTTTTTATATCAAAAGATTCTTAACAGATTACATTACCAGTTCGAAAGATTCTTCGGGAGCTGTTGCATCTTGCTTATCCATCAACACGCCAAGAATTTTTTCGAGGATGCGAATTCCGCCCTGGTACCCAATGGTTGGGAAATAACTATGCCCAACGCGATCAATAATTGGAAAACCCATTCGTACAAACGGGATTCCTTCATCGCGTGAAATATATTTTCCGTAGGTGTTGCCGATAATCAGATCAACAGGATTTTCTTTGATCCATTGGTGCATCAGGAACATATCGGCTTGTGGCCCGTTTTTATATTTGGCTTCGGGAACACGTTTTGAAAGTATTTCTTCCATGCGTTCTTCAAATCTTTTGCCGGGTGTGCCTGAAACAATGTAAACAGGTTTCATATCCATATCAACAAGGAATTCGATTAATGGGATAATATTATCGGGATCGCCAAAAACTGCCACCCGTTTTCCATACAAATATTGGTGCATATCAGTAATTACATCAATTAGGCGACCACGTTCTTCAGTGATTTTTTCGGAAACAGATACTCTTCCATCCTTTGAAATCGCTTGTATAAACCGATCGGTAGCACGCAATCCCACCGGAATATCAACAATTTCGAAAGGAACTTTGCAATTGTTGTCGAGTGCTATTGCTGCTTTTTCGGTTGCCCATTCACCTAAACCAACAGATTGCATACTGTCGCCCATACTTACCATTTCGGCAATGGTGGTTCCGCCTTTAGGATACATTTCGAATTTCCCGGTCATTGGAGTGTCGAGAACATCTGAAGTGTCGGGCAACAGCACCGATTTTACTTTCATCAGGTGCATCAATCGTTTCAATTCCCGCATATCCGAAGGTTCAACCCAACCCGAAAGCAGGTTAAGCTGTCTTAATTTTTGGTCTGTTTTTACAGGGAAATATTTCACAAAAGACTCAAGCATATTGCAGAATCCTGTAACGTGAGATCCAACATAACTTGGAGTTGCTGCCTGAACAACGTATCTACCGACAGGAACTTTGCCTTCATCGCGGGCTTTGATAACAATCTGGTTGAGGTCGTCGCCAATTGTTTCTGATAAACAGGTTGAATGCACAGCGATTATTTCGGGTTCGTACACTGTAAAAATAGTTTCGATGGCCTGCAAAAGGTTTGCCTGACCACCAAAAACCGATGATCCTTCGGTAAATGAACTTGTAGCTGCCATAACCGGTTCTTTGTAGTGGCGTGTAAGCGCGCTTCGGTGATATGAGCAACATCCCTGCGAACCATGGCTATGTGGCAGGCATCCATGAACACCCAGTGCTGCATACATTGCTCCAACCGGCTGACAGGTTTTGGCCGGATTTACTGTTAAGGCGTTCCGCTCTCTTACTTCTTTTGTTGTATGACGTAATAACATAATTTATTCCTCCTTAATTAATAATGTTCAATTGTCAAGCTGCCCACCAATTCTGATTCATTTTTCCAGGGGGCATCAATCATTTTCCAGATATTAGTGGCCAACATGCGTTCCATTTCAATATAAAAATTAATGGCTCCGCCAAATGCTGCGTATGGACCGCCATAATCGTAACTGTGCAACTGTTTTAAAGGCACACCAGCTTTTTGAACCACGTATTTCTCTTTGATTCCGGCACAGAATACATCAGGTTTGTAGAATTCAATCAGTTTTTCAGTTTCCCAGTGGTTGACATCGTCAATTATCAATGAATTTTTAGACATATCCGGCAACATTCCGGCATAGTCTTTAAATTCGTATCCAAGTCGTTGCAACTCGGCTTTTTTCGCTACCAAATCTTCCCGGAATAAGTTTTCATCTTTTACAACTGAGAGTTCTTCAATATTTCGTGAATCAGCGTCAATTTTTATTGACGGCAAAACTTTCCGGCCTTCGTAATCATCACGGTGTGCAAACTCGTAACCTGCAGAAACGGTACGGATTCCAAGTTCAGCAAACAAATCCTGGTAATGATGTGCACGAGAACCTCCAACAAACATCATTGCCAATTTGCCTTCAACTCGTGGTTTTATGGATTCCTTTACTTTATTCACTTTTGCAAGTTCACGGGTGCATATTTCTTCAACTTTGGCTTTCAAATCGGCATCTCCAAAATAGTCTGCCACTTTCCTGAGGGTTTTAGCAGTTGATTCAGCTCCTATAAAATTCACTTTTATCCACGGAATACCATATTTCGTTTCCATCATTTCTGCAATGTAGTTGATGGAGCGATGACACATAACCATGTTCAAATCGGCTGTGTGTGAATATTCCATACTTTTAATAGTTGAGTTTCCCGAGAAAGTTGAAAGCAAAGTAATTCCCGCTTCTTCAAACAAATGCTCAATTTCAAAAGCGTCACCGCCAATGTTGTATTCGCCGAGTAAGTTTACCTGGAATTTTCCAACCCGTTCGCGGTCGTTTAAACCCACTACATTTTTAAATACGCCGTTGTTGGCAATGTGGTGCCCGGCTGATTGTGAAACTCCGCGATAGCCCTCGCAACTAAAACCAAAAATATTTATTCCCAATTCGGCTTTCATATCGCGGGCTACAGAGTGTACATCATCGCCAATCAAACCAACCGGACAAGTTGAGAAAATACCAATTGCTTTTGGTTTAAAAATTTCGAAAGCTTCACGAACGGCTTCTTTTAGTTTTGCTTCGCCACCAAAAACAATATTACTATCCTGCATATCAGTTGAAAAACAGTAAGTCATGTAATTATCTTCACCTTCAGCAGGTCGGGTTTGGTTACGACGTGTTAACCATGCATAAAAGCTGCACCCGATTGGACCGTGCACGAGGTTGATAATATCGCGTGTTGGCCCTAAAACTACCCCTTTACATCCGGCATAGGTACAACCTCGTTGAGTTATGATTCCAGGTGCTGTGCGAACATTAGCCAAAATTTCCTGTTCAATGTCGGGGTCTTTTATAAGTATCGCCTTGGCTCTTTTTTTAGCGAGTTTTGGCGGATACTTTTTAAGAATTTCTTCCCGGAGTGCTAATGGATCCGGTAATCCATTTGTATAGTCTTTTCTTTTTTGCATGATAGTAGTTTTTAATCAAGTGTTAAATCGCCTGTTTCGCCGGTTCTAATCCGGACCGATTCATGTAACGGAATGACGAAAATTTTTCCGTCTCCCGCTGCAGGGGTTTGGTTAGCATCGATGATGGTTTCAACAGCAGTTCTTAGTTTATCATCAGTAACCACAAGAGTCACTACGCGTTGCGGACGTAAACGAGGTTCTTTGTTCAGATGGGCCAATGCTTCGGGCAGATCATTTTTTACACCTTCGAGCACTTTGGCTTCCCAAAGGCCTTTACCACGCCCGAAAACCTTTCCGGTGGCAGTCATCGAAGGAAGTCCTGCATCCGACAAAGCTCGCTTTGTTTCGTTCATTTTATCTATTCTTATAATTGCCATTATCAGCTTCATATCTGTAATGTTTTAATTTATAATTCTTTTGTTCCGCGGCTGATTGTGTAAGCCTCTTCAACCGGAGTGATAAAAATTTTTCCGTCGCCAAAAGCTCCTTTAGGTTCAGTGCGTGCAGCTTCCATAATTGTGGTAACTGCAAACTCCTTGTCTTCATCTTTTATCACCATCATCAACATTTCCTTGGGTAATTCATCGTAGGTTACATCGCCGATTTTAATTCCACGTTGTTTTCCGCGACCTACAACAGGGATTTTTGTAACTGCTATGTATCCGGCCTCAAACAAGGCTTTTAAAACTTTACTCGATTTGTCGGGGCGGATTATTGCTCTTATCATTAACATAATTTATTCTCCTTTTTATATTTTAACTTGCGATTCCAAAATCAATTAAAAGTGTCTCCAGGTCTTCCATTGCAAGCGGTTTTGGAATAACGTAATCTGTATTCTCGCTGATAGCTTTTGCCAATTGACGATATTCGTTTGCCTGATTGTGAACCGGATCAAATTCGATTACAGTTTTACGATTAATTTCAGCGCGTTGAACCATGTTGTCGCGAGGAACAAAATGTATCATTTTAGTTCCTAATTGACGGGCGAGTTCTTCAATCATTTCGCGTTCATTATCCACGTTACGTGAGTTGCAAATGAGGCCACCCAAACGAACCACACCTGCCTGCGCATATTTGTTTATCCCTTTGCAAATGTTGTTGGCGGCATACATAGCCATCATTTCGCCCGAAACCACAATGTAGATTTCTTCGGCTTTCCCTTCCCGCATTGGCATGGCAAAACCGCCACAAACTACGTCGCCCAGTACATCGTAAAAAGTATAGTCGATTTTGTATTTATCTTCCCACGCGCCCAACTGCTCCAGCAGGTTTATTGAAGTAATGATTCCACGTCCGGCACAGCCTACACCCGGCTCGGGGCCACCTGATTCAACGCAGCGTGTTCCACCATAACCGGGTTTTACTACATCTTCCAAATCGATATCTTCACCTTCCTCGCGTAAAGTGTCCAGCACGGTTTTCTGCGCCAAACCTCCCAGCAGTAAACGGGTTGAGTCAGCTTTTGGGTCGCATCCCACAACCATAATATTAAATCCGGCTTCTGCCAGTCCGGCAACTGTGTTTTGTGTGGTTGTAGATTTTCCAATCCCACCCTTACCATAGATTGCAATTTTTCTCATTTTCTTATTTTTTTAAGGTTTTTACTTTTTTGCTTGACCAGTGCAATACGACAATGATGCCAGAGGAAGTTCGGAGTTCAAAGTTTTAAGCTCAAAGTTGTTTTTAAGACATTGGATATCTGAAACTTACGAGGGTTGAAAATTTTATTTTGATTTTTTGGCACGCGAAAAAATCCTACGTTTTGGTAGAAAAATGGAAAGTTGACAACAAAACATGTTGTATAGCATAAAACCAGTAATAGCAAGGATTAGCGGGAGTTAATATTGGCTTAACCTACATTTATGTAGGAAATACAAAAGCACACAGTTAAATGTTTTAAGAGATTGAAAGGAATATAGTGTTCAAAAATCCTTTTCAATTCGTCCCATGGAGATTATTTTTGAAATGAGAATAGATTTCAGTGAGTTACTTGTGATTTTATTTCCCCCGAATTCTTTTAATCTCTGAATATATTTAATCATGTTTGGAATTTGGGAATCATTTCTTACAATTATAAAATTAACGTCTTCAAAAGCAAATTTTAATGGTTTAAAAACAGAATCAGGTTTAGGTTCTTTTTCGTTACCTCGCCAATTTGAATAGGATTCAACTCCCCATTTCCATCCTATATTTATATCTGGTATTTTATTTTCTCCTAAGACAAATCTCCATTCATTTTCTTCGTAGTTATCTTGCCTTTTATCTTTTCTCGTTTCAAAATATGCTTTTGTAAATCCAAATAGTGTTGATTGTACTTCAACCAGGTGTACGTTGTCCATAAACGAGTTAAATATTTTTTCAAATTCAGGATCATTAAGTTTTAAAGGCAAGGCATTAAAATTTTGGGTATTTATTGTTATTGGGTATTCTCTTGTACTCATCTGTTTATTAAGAATATCCTCTTTCTGTATTCGCATTTCATTAACTTTTTGCAAACTATTAAAAAGAAAGCTATTAGGAGTTGCATATAATACAGGATTAATTCCATTTCTCAATCCCCATTCTTTTGATAATCCTATAGCATATTCGTTATACCGATATTTAAAATTTGAGATTCGGGTTAAAGGAATATCACAAAATGAAACCATTGGAATTCCAACTATCAAATTTTGAGTATCCGAAATTGAGAAGTTTTCTTTACAATAATTTGGTTTAAATCCTTGTGCTAATATCTTTTTAAGTGTATTCAACTTTTTTGGATAATGAAAAAGAGAAGAGGTTCTTAAGCTTTCCATTTATTGATTTTCAGACTATTAATTTCAAAATAAAATTGTTTGCACACAATCCCAAATGTACCAAAATTCTAAATCTATCTTGATTAAATCTTATAAAACATTTGGATGTTAAAGGATTACAGATCTCATTTAAACGATAATTCTTATGCAGTTATTTGATTAATCAGAAGTCAAGGTTGACTCAATCTGGCATATTTACATTTTTTGGAAAATAATTTATCTCAGAAAATGCTTACAGTTTTTTCTCCCAAAAAAGCATTCGGGGAATACAATCAGAAAACCCCATTTTTTTATAAAGTGATTTAGCAGCGAGGTTGTCATCACGAACTTCGAGATTAACCCGGCAAAATCCGTTTGAGGAAGCATATTTTAAAATTGCATCTAAAAGGTATCCTCCGGCACCCAATTTCCTGAATGTAGGCGCTACAATAAAATCATGAATATTAATAATTGGTTTAGCTTGAAATGTGGAAAAATTAATATTACAATTGGCTAAACCGGCAAACTGATCATCGGCTAATACAAAAAAACCAAGAAATCTTGTATGTTTTTTTAATCCTGAAATTATTTTAGGAGCCAATTCTTTACGCATCGGTCTGTTATTTCCCATCGGATCATTTATATAATCATTTAAAAGTTTGATAAAATGATTGCAGTGATCCGGGTTTTGTAGATTGACGTTCAGTATTGAGAATTCCATATTTTATATATTTCATGCCATTACAAAATTGTTCAAACTTTAAACCGCCAGGCATCTATTTCGTATTTTTTCAGTCTGATTCCCAGCATACGTTCCGTAACTTTCAGTTCTTCAGCAGCTTTAGCTATATTTCCTTTCGAACTTACCAAAGCTTCGCGTATAAGTTGTTTTTCAACCTGCTCGATTGTAAATGTCATTCCACCTGATGATTTTGTGTTTGTAGAATCGGCTGTTTGCAACGAAGGAGGCAAATCATAGCTGTGTATTACATTATCCTTGCTCAGGATACATGCTCTTTCAATACAGTTTTCCAATTCCCTGATATTTCCCGGCCAGCGGTAAACCATCAGCATGTTCAGTGCAGAAGTTGTAATCCGTATTATTTTAGCATTATTCCGTTTGTTAAATTTTTCTATGAAATGATCGACAAGCGAAGGAATATCATTGCGTCGGTCGCGAAGTGGCGGCACAAAAATCGGGAATACGTTAATACGGTAATACAAATCCTCACGAAATTCGTTGTTATGAATCATCTCCTCCAAATTACGGTTTGTGGCACACACAATCCGAACGTCAATCTTAATAGTTACAGTTCCACCAAGCCGCTCAAATTCACGCTGTTGAATCAAACGCAAAAGCTTTACCTGCGTGGAAAGCGGGATATCACCAATTTCATCCAAAAAAATAGTTCCGCCATCAGCCAACTCAAAACGACCTTTTCGTTGGGTTTCTGCTCCGGTAAATGCTCCCTTTTCGTGCCCAAATAATTCGCTTTCAATTAAAGTTTCGGGCAAAGCAGAGCAGTTTACTTTTATAAAATTCTTTTTTGCCCGTGGACTCGAAAAATGAAGGGTATCGGCAATTAGCTCTTTCCCAATACCACTTTCGCCTCTGATTAAAACTGTTGAATTTGTTTCAGCAACCATGCTTACAAGCGAATAAACGTCACGCATTTTACTTGAATTGCCAATAATATTCCCTGGACGGAAATCAGTTTCAAGCTTGTTTTGCAGTTGAATATTTTTCTGTTTTAGTATTTCCATTTCTTCCAGCCGCTCTTGCTTGTTCCGCACACTTCTGGAAATCATTGATCCGATAATTGTCAATAACTTATTGTCTTCATCATACAAGATATGTGGGTTGTAAACACGTATTATACTAAGGGTTCCGGTTACTTTTCCTTCTTCGATAATCGGGGTACATATAAATGTAAGTTCTTGTTCGCCTTTTGTAAGATCCTGCCCTGTTCGATTCAAAAACAAACTCGATTTTGAAATTTTATCTATAACCACCGGACGTGCCATTTCTACAACCCGGCCAATTATCCCCTCTCCGAGTTTGTATTTCCCCCTCGATTGTTGAGTTGAACTATAACCATAAGCAGCCTCGATTATAATGTTTTCGGTTTCGCGGTTTAAAATAGTCAACAAGCTGCGCTCGGCGCCAAGGTACTTCACAACCATTTCTAAAATGGCAGACAGATCATCCTTCAACTCCTTACTTTGTATGAGCCGTTGACTAATATCGAATAATAATACAAGTTCCTTGAACCCGTAACATTCATTGCCTGCTTTTTTACATTTGAATTCCATGAAATATCATTATGACAATGAATAACCTATATTGGTGTCATATATCGCAAATATCTATATTTGTTGTACCTATATGATATTATACAATTCTTTATCCTGACATATTAACAATGTTTTAATATTTCAGAATAAAATACTAAACCTAAAATATGGGCTATTTTGAAGTTATTCAGCTTGAGTTCTGGTATTCATCAGAACACAAAAATTAAACTTAAAAGAACAATTAAACCATATAACACAGGACAGATGAAACTCAGAAATAGCTATCTTCGGGATTATTAAAATACAATCAGGGTAAAAACACCTTTTGTAAACACCAACTGAATTCAAATAACATGAACTACAAACTAATAATTATTCTTGCCATTGAAATTTTTCTTTTTAACTCAATTTCGGCACAAACCAAAAACCCAAATATTATACTTTTTATTGCTGATGATGTGAGTTGGGATGATTTTGCCTGTTACGGAAACCAGGATGTGAAAACGCCAAATATTGACAAATTAGCATCACAGGGAATTCGGTTTGATAATTTTTTTCTAACGGCCAGTTCCTGCAGTCCCAGCAGAAACAGCATCAATACCGGGCGTTATCCGCACAATACAGGTGCCTGCGAGTTACACACCGAACCACCTTTGGAGATGATTTCATTTCCTGAAATTTTAAAGCAAAACGGTTATTACACTGCGCAATCCGGGAAATTCCATATGGGAAAATATGCCATGAGAGGTTTCGATGTAACAAGTGAAGGAAAAGAAATTGGTGATGGAGGTGAAGAATTATGGCTCGAAACAATAAAAAACCGGCCAAAGGAAAAACCGTTTTTTATGTGGTTTGCGGCGCTTGATGCACATCGGCCGTGGGGGATAAATTCGTTTGCAGGAACACATGATTCGACTCAGATTTTACCACCCGGTTATCTTGTTAACGGACAAAAAACAAAAACCGATCTGGCACATTATTACGATGAAATTGCACGATTTGACAATTATATCGGGTTGATAATTGATGAATTGAAACAGCAGAAAGCACTTGAAAATACACTTATTCTGATTATGGCAGATAACGGTCGCCCATTTCCGCACAGTAAAACTAGGGTAAACGACCGAGGCATGAAATCACCCTTTATTGCTATTTGGCCAGAAGGAATAAAAGCGAAATCAAAATTTTGCAGGAGTTTGGTAAGTGCAATCGATATTGCACCTACAATTTTGGAACTTAGCGGAAACAAAATTCCTGAATCAGTGCAGGGAGTGAGTTTTGCCAAACTGCTTAAAAACCCTGAAACACCCTTTAGGAATTATGTTTTTGCTGAACACAACTGGCATGATTATGAAGCTCACGAACGAATGGTTCGAACACAGGATTTTTTGTTTATTCTGAATTCACGCCCTCAATTTACAAGCCTCGGTCCGGCTGATGCAGTTGGAAGTCCTTCATTTGCTGACTTAACAGAATTAAAAAATGAAAGGAAGCTGACAGAGGAACAGGCTGAAATATTTATTGAACCGCGTCCAACCGAAGAATTATATTACAACCTGAGTGATAAAAACCAATTCAATAACCTTGCATTTCAGGAAAAATATAAAGAAAAACGAAACGAATTAAAACAGATACTACTCGATTGGATGAAAGAAACCGGTGACAATATTCCTGAAAAACTAACCACTGATTGGTACAAAAAAGTACCGGGCTACATAAAAACACCCCAAAACGGAATACGTGGTGAAATGCCTGGAAATGCAATCAATGCTACAAAAAACAACAACAAAGGGAAATTTTAAA
Source organism: Draconibacterium sp. (assembly GCA_041739985.1). GTDB lineage: Bacteria > Bacteroidota > Bacteroidia > Bacteroidales > Prolixibacteraceae > Draconibacterium. The sequence goes on from JBGSMW010000012.1 coordinate 19,562, forward strand.
TCGATATGAAAAACCTAAAATTCAACTTTCTTAAAATTTCTTTACAAATAATTATTTTTCTTCCGGCAATTTCGGAATATTTAAATTAAAATGAAGGCGATGAAATTATTTTTGGCATTTACGATTTTGATATTTGTTTTTTCAAATACAAACTGTTTTTCGGCCCAAAAACCCAACAAACCAAATATTGTACTGATTTTAGCCGATGATATGGGTTGGGGAGACATTCGTTCCAATGGAAACATGAAAATTGAAACTCCTGTTCTGGATCGGTTGGCAGAGAATAGTCTGAGTTTCGACAGGTTTTATGTTTGCCCTCTCTGTGCACCAACCCGCGCTGAAATGCTTACCGGAAGATATTTTCTTCGCACCGGTGTTTCATCGGTTTCACAGGGGTATGAAAACATGGATCCGCGCGAAACGACAATTGCACAAATTCTCAAACAAAACGGATATACTACCGGCTGTTTTGGGAAATGGCACAACGGTGCCTGGTTTCAGCAACACCCTAACCGCAAGGGTTTTGATGAATATGTTGGATTTATGGTTGGGCATTTGGGCTATTATTTTGATGCCATTTATCAGCACAATGATGAGGATGTGAAATCGGACGGATATGCAACTGATTATTTTACCAGGCAGGCGCTCGGTTTTATCGAAAAAAACGGCGACAAACCTTTTTTCTGCTATGTACCCTACAATGTGCCGCATTCACCTTTTCAGGTTCCGGCAAAATATTTCGAAAAATACAAAGCGAATGGACTTGATGATGAACTGGCCTGTATTCACGGCATGGTTGAAAATATGGACGACAATATCGGGTTGATCCTTTCGAAACTCGACGAATTGAAAATCAGGGACAACACAATTGTTATTTTTCTATCTGACAACGGTCCAAATACATATCGTTACAATGGCGTAATGAAGGGCAAGAAAGGTTCTGTTGACGAAGGTGGAGTGCGTGTTCCCTTCTATATTTCCTGGCCTGAAAAGATTAAACCAGGTGTAACCGAACAACTTGCACAGGATATCGACATTATGCCAACTTTGCTGAGTCTTTGCAGTATCAGCGACAGACCTGAATTACCAATGGATGGAAAAAATCTTACTCCGGTAATACTGAAAAATGCAAATCCGCATGACCGTTTTATTTTTTCAAGACAGGGGTTTTACCCGTTGAGCAGATGTGCTGGTGCTGTAAGAAATAATAATTTCCGATTGGTAGTCTCGCTTCAGGATACTTTGCTTTACAATATGATAAATGATCCGGCACAAAAGCAGGATATATCAGAAAATCAACCAGCAATAAAGAAAGATTTACTAGCAGCTTATTTGAAATGGGAAAATGAAATGGTTTCCAATTACCAGGTTCAAACTACTATTAAAGCTGGTTTTCCTGAAGAAAAGAGCATTACACTGCCGGTTCAGGATGCAGTTTTATCGGGGAAGGTGAAATTTTCAAGTGTTCATCCCAACCAGTCGCACACCGAAAACTGGGTTAAAAATGGCGATTCGATAACCTGGAAATTGGATATTCAACAAACAGGGAAATACAAAGTTGAGCTTCGGTATGGCTGTCCGGCAGATATAATTGGAAGTCAGTTTAAGCTTTCTTCAAATGCCGATTCATTTGATTTTGCAATCGACAAAGCTTTCAATTCCGAAATATTACCCAACCGCGATTATGTACCGCGCTCAGAATCGGTAGAAAGAACCTGGGATTGGATGCCGATCGGAACAATTTCAGTGCAACAAGGCAACGAAAAACTCACTTTGAAACTTATCGAAAAAAAGGGTTTCGAAGCGGGATTGATAAAAGCAATTCGATTGATAAAATTTTGAAAAATATAACTAACAAATCATAAACGATGAAACATCTTATTTTTTCAACACTGTTTATTTTTATTTCAGTTTTGATTTCGTTTGGAAAAATTACACCAACCAAATTAACTTGCGAGTACCTGCAAAATCCGCCAGTTGTTGATGTAATGCAACCCCGGCTGGCCTGGATAAATATTGCCGGCGAAGGTGAACGTGGCCAAACTCAAACCGCATGGCAAATCAGGGTTGCAACTTCAAAAACAGGACTTGAAAAACCCGATTTGTGGGACAGCGGAAAAATTGAAAGTATTGAATCGAACCGTATTCAATATGCCGGAAAACCTCTGAAATCACGCACAGAATGTTACTGGCAGGTTCGGGTTTGGGACATAAACGGGGAAGTTTCGAAATGGAGCGAGCCGGCATTTTGGAGAATGGGAATACTAAATCAGAATGAATGGACGGCAAAATGGATTGGCGCTCCTTGGCAGGGTGAAGAAACTTTGCAAAAACCGAATAACCCAAATGCAAAACTGCCCGATCAGTTACCGCCGCCGGCTCCAATGCTTCGTAAAAAATTTAATGTGGTAAAGAAGGTTGAAAAAGCCATTGCTTTTGTAACCGGGTTGGGTTATTTCGAAATGTACCTTAACGGACAAAAAGTTGGTGACGATGTGTTGGTACCCAACCAAACGAATTACGGAAAACGTCCCGATTTAATCAATCAGGGTATTCCGCTACCCGATAATTTTCGCGAATATAAAGTTATGTATTTGGCTTACGATATAAAAAATCAATTGAAAGAAGGGCAAAATGTGCTGGGGAGCATCCTTGGAAATGGTTTTTACAATCCGGCAAAACATTGGGCTTTAGGGTATGGAACGCCCCGTTTTTTGGCTCAGGTTTATATAACCTATTCCGATGGTTCCGAAGATATTATTGTGAGTGATGAAAGCTGGAAAGCCGCGCAAAGCCCGATTTTAATGGATATGGTTTACTACGGCGAACATTATGATGCCCGAAAGGAACAAGATGGCTGGAACCAGGCGAATTTTGTTGATTCCGACTGGCAAAAAGTTGCGCTGAAGAAAGCGCCGGAAGGTAAGTTGGTTGCGCACACAGCTAATCCCGATAAAGTAATGGAAAGGCTAAAACCACTGAAAATTGAAAAACTGGAAAACGGAAATTACTATGTCGATTTTGGGGTGGAAGTTTCGGGTTGGATTCGGCTGAACAATGTTAAAGGTTCTGCCGGGCATAAAATCGAAATAAAATATCTCTGTAATACTTATTCAGGCGACAATTCATACATTTTTAGCGGGGAAGGTGAAGAAAATTATGCAGCACGTTTTAACTGGTTTATTTTCAGTGCTGTTGAAATTATAAACTGGCCTGGCGAACTCACTTCCGAAATGCTCACGGCTGAAGTGGTTCACACTTATGTTGAAGAATCGGCAACATTCGAAACTTCAAACCAGCTTTTTAACGATATCAATAAAATATGGCGTAGAAGCCAGACTGATAATATGCATGGCGGTATTGCGAGCGATTGTCCCCACCGTGAACGATCAGCATATACCGGTGATGGACAGGTTGCAAGTGTTACAGTGATGCACAATTATGATGCACGCAATTTTTATCAGAAATGGATTAGCGACATGCTTGGTGCTCAAAATGTGGAGACCGGCTATGTTCCCAACGGGGCACCCTGGCAACCCGGCTGCGGCGGTGGCGTGGCCTGGGGAGCCGCAATATGTATTATGCCCTGGGAGTTTTACCTTCATTATGGCGCCAAAGACATGTTAGAAGTTAATTTCGAAGGCATGAAAGAATATGTTCGGTACATGCAAACATGGGTTGATAAAGATGGAATTATGTATTCGCAACGGGTTGGAAAAGACGGGAAAGTACTGAAATGGTTCAACTTAGGTGAGTGGGTAACACCAGGCAATTTACCTCCCGACGAAATGGTGCACACATTTTATTTGTGGCGCTGTGCCGATTTAACAGCGCAGGCAGCAAAAGCGCTCAATAAACCGGAAGAAGCAAAAATATTTAATACAATTTCAGAACAAACAAAAAACGCTTTTCATAAAAAGTTTTACGATGAAAAAAATGGAACTTACGGAAATGCAGGTGGAAATATTTTTGCCCTGAAAATGGGGGTTCCAAAATCGCAATATGACAAAGTAGTTGCAGCATTGAAAAATGATATTAAAGAAAACAATGGCCATTTGGATACAGGCATTTTTGGGACGCAGTTCTTTTTCGAAGTGCTTTCGGAAAATGGGCTGCACGAACTTGCCTATGAAGCAATGAACAAACGAGACGAACCGGGTTACGGTCACTGGCTGGAACTTGGTGCAACCACTTCCCGCGAGCAGTGGAGCGAAGAAGGTTCGCACAACCACCCCATGTTTGGTGGCGGATTGGTTTGGTATTACCGCAAATTAGCCGGTATGAATGCCGATCCTGAAAAACCGGGTTACAGGCATATTATTTTTAAACCTCAACCTGCAGGTGATTTGACATTTGTAAAATATTCGAACCAAACTTCTTACGGAGAAGCAGGAATAAAGTGGAAAAAAAGTAATGAGGAATTTTCGATGGAAATTGATGTTCCGGTTAGTTGCTCAGCAAAAGTTTATGTTCCTGCTGAGGAAGGAAAAACTGTTTTTGAAAATGGAGTTTCTCTTACTGAATCAAAAGACATTCAGTTTATGGGTGAAGAAAATGGATATCAGCTTTTTGTTGTGAAAAGTGGTAAATACAATTTTGTTGTGAAATAAATTTCATGTTTTCATAACCAGTCAAACGGTTCAGAATCGCTTGACTGGTTATGTATGAAGCGGCAAGGTAAAACAAAACTCACTCCCCTCTCCAACCACACTTTTTACGCTAATTTGGCCACCGTTTTTTTCAACAAATTCCTTGCAAAGGATCAATCCGAGCCCTGTTCCTTTTTCGCCCATAGTTCCAACGGTTTTATGTTTGTTGTCGATTCTGAATATTTTTTGAATATCCTCTGCTGAAATCCCGACACCGTTATCTTTCACGCAGATTTCGCAATAATCACCTTTCTTTTTTATGAGGATAGTAATTTTTCCGTTTTCGTGGGTGAATTTTACAGCGTTTGCAACCAGATTCCGAAATACAGTGGAAAACATATTTACATCGGCATAGACAACATTTTCTTCATCGGAATGAACTTCAATTTGAATGTTCTTTTTTGTAATGGCACCGCTTAATAATTCAAGTGATTCGTTTATTTTTTTGCTTACAATAAAATTCTCAGGATTATAATGAATCCGGTTTGTCTGCATTCTTGCCCATGTCAACAGGTTTTCGAGCAGGTTGAAAGCCTGTTTCGATGAGTTGTAAATATTGGTCAAATGGAGCTCTACTTTACCCGAATCCAGTTTTTTAAAATCGGTAACCAGCACTTCCAAAAACCCGACAATAATATTGAACTGGTTACCTAAATCGTGCCCGATAATTGAGAAGAATTTATCTTTTGTTCTGTTTAGTTCGTTCAGTTCCAGGTTTTTCGATATAATCAACTTGTTTTGCTGCTCAATTTGAAGTGTTCGTTCAAGTACCTTTTGTTCGAGAATATTTTTGTCATTTATTAGTTTTCTTTCACGCACTTTTATAAATAAAACTATCGAAACAAGTGTTAGAATTAAATAGGCAAAATAAGCATAAAAACTTCTCCACCAGGGTGGAAGCACAACAATACTGAGGCTGATTTCATTGTCGTTCCAAACCCCATCGTTGTTTGAACCCTTCACTTTAAAAATGTATTCTCCCGGTTGCAGTGCAATAAACGGTACAAATTTCCGGTTTCCAATGTCAACCCATTCGTTTGAAATGCCCTCCATTTTGTATGCATACCGGTTTTTTTTCGGATTTGTATATTCCAACGCAGCAAATTCAATTGTAAAGGAGTAAACGTTGTGACTCAAAACAACTTTCGGTGACTCATCCAGGGTAACATACTCTTTCAGGCTGCCTTTTTGTGTATAAAATGATGTGAAAACAAGATTCGGAATATAAGGATTTCCGGAAATTGAATCGGGGTAAAATGAGTTAAACCCGTTCATTCCGCCAAAAAGCATTTCTCCGTCAGCACTGACACATGCTGCTCTTATATTAAATTCAAGACTTTGCAGCCCGTCTTCGGGAGTAAACGTTTGGAAAGTGTTTTTTTGCTCATCAAATTTGCACAATCCTTTTCCGGTAGCCACCCAAATGTCGTTGTTTTTATCTTTCCTGATTTCAAATATCCTGTTGTTTGGAATACCCTCCGCCTGCGAATAGTACATAAAAGTTGAATCTTTTTTATCATAAACATTCACATAGGTACTTGTGCCAACCCAAATCCGACCTTTTGCATCTTCGCAAAGTGTAATAACAAAATCGTCACTCAACCCATTTCTTTCCTTATTGAAATGGTACATTTTCTTAGTTATCGGATTGTAAACATCAAGTCCGCCAACTGTTGCAATCCAAATTAATCCCTCCGAATCTTCAAGTAAACTATAAACCAGATTGGCACTAATCTGCTGATTTTTTACTCCCAACTCTTTTTGAAAAACTTCAACTTCCGATGTTTCCAGATTGATTTTGTAAAGTCCGTTTTGTGTTCCAATCCAGTAATTTGACGATTTATCCTGAAGAATCATATAAATACGCATATTGTTCAAATTGGGTAATGCAGGGTTCTTAAAATAATCATAATATGGGAGAAAACGATTTTCCGGTTTGTCATAAATCATTATTCCATTTCGGGTTCCCAACCAAATATTCCCATTTGAATCTTTAAATATTACGTGTATAAAATCATTCGATAATTTATGATTTCCGGCATGTTGTGTCGAAAAATGTTCAACTTCATTTGTATTGCGGTTAACAAGGTTCAGGCCCTGCCCCCAGTTTCCCACCCACAAAATACCATCGTCATTCTTATAAATCGAAGCAATTACATTGCCCAGTAAATCCAGCGAGTTTGGTGAATTGCTGTTTCTGTAAAGATTAAACTTTTTCTTCTTTAAGTCGGTTTTGCTGATTCCCGATAAAGTTCCAATCCATAGATTTTCAGACTGATCAATAATTAGCGACTGTACAATATTATGCCCTATTTCACTGTTTTCGGAATTGTAATTCTGAATGTTAAAAAGGTTTTGCGAATCTGTTGAAATAACAAATAAACCCCTGCCCTCTGTTCCAATGTGTAGGTTCCCGTTTTTATCCTCAAGAATGGTTCTGATACAAATGTTTTCAAACGAAAAATTTTCGCCCGAACCAAGTTTGAATGTTGCTTCTTCAAAACGATTTAAAACTGAATTAAAACTGAACAATCCAACAGTGGTCCCAACCCATAGTTTTCTTTGCCTGCTTTTAAATAAAGCTGAAATGTTTACATGATCTTCAATTTTACCATTTCTGTTTATAAACGGGAAATAGCTAAATTCCTTTGTGTTAAATGAAAATTGAGCAAGTCCTTTTGTTGAGCCTACCCAAACTTTGCCATCAATATCTTCAATCACCGGAATTTTGACATCCTTAACCGAACCATCGTATTCGAACTTGCTTTGAAAGTGTGTAAAACTATCTTTTTCGAAATTATAAACAGAAATAACCGGGGGCGTGTTGATCAACATATTTCCGTTATTCAAACAAACAATGTCATAAAAATATTGGGTAATATCATGCTCAAAACCAGTTTGATAAACAACCCGCTTAAAATTATTATTGTTTTCCCGGTAAATATTTAAGCCACCTTTTGTACCAATCCATAAATTTCCGTTTGTATCTTCTGCAATGGTATAAATCCAGTTGTTTGATATAGAACTTGTGTCGGCCGGATTGTAGCTGTAAACATCAAAAGTTTCGCCATTGAAGCGGTTAAGACCATTTTGTGTACCAATCCAGATGTAACCTTTCGAATCCTGAAAAATGCAATTAACAACACTTTGAGAAAGACCTTCGTTTATTGAATAATTAGTAAAAATATACTGTTGGGTAAAACCAGAATTTGTGAATGTAAAACTGAAAAAGATTATGATTAAAAGTTTTTTCATATTTTCTTTCGAATACTAAGCTAAACTAATGATTTTTTAGATATTTAATAAACACATTTGTCGCAAGCACAAATGGGGTAATTCTGAGTAAAACTGAAAATCAAACTAAGTTCAGATAAGTTTTTCAAAATCTGCTAAATTAAGCCTATTCAAATATTAAATAATCAAGAATTTAATCTTCGTTAACAAGCTATTGTTGCACGCTCAACCCCGAAAGTTTAATTTTGCTTTCACAGTTATAGATTTCAATCAAAAAATAATAAATAAAATTATGGGAAAAATAGCAGACAATGTAAAACCTGGTGTTGTAACAGGTTCCGACTTACAATTTATTTTTAAAGTAGCACAGGAAAATAATTTCGCAATTCCGGCAGTGAACGTAGTAGGTTCATCATCCGTGAACGCAGTTATGGAAGCAGCCAAAGTGGCAAATGCTCCTGTTATGATTCAATTCTCAAACGGCGGCGCTATTTTTAACGCTGGCAAAGGGTTGAAAATGGAAGGTCAGCAAGCAGCAATTTTAGGTGGCATTGCAGGTGCAAAACATATTCACACTTTGGCCGAAGCATACGGTGTGCGCGTTATCCTTCATACCGACCATGCAGCAAAAAAATTACTTCCCTGGATTGACGGTCTGTTAGATGCAAGCGAAAAACATTTTGCAGAAACCGGTAAACCTCTTTTTAGCTCACACATGCTTGATCTTTCTGAAGAGCCAATTAAGGAAAATATTGAAATCAGCAAAAAATATTTGGAGCGCATGAGCAAAATGGGCATGACTCTCGAAATTGAATTGGGTATCACCGGAGGTGAAGAAGATGGCGTTGACAACAGCGACGTTGATTCATCAAAACTGTACACCCAGCCCGAAGAAGTATGCTATGCGTACGAAGAATTGAGTAAAATATCACCAAATTTCACAATTGCCGCATCGTTTGGTAATGTGCACGGTGTTTACAAACCGGGCAACGTAAAACTTACTCCTAAAATCCTTGACAATTCGCAAAAATATATCGTTAACAAATTGGGTTTGAGCGATAAAACCCCTGTAAATTTTGTATTCCATGGTGGTTCAGGTTCATCACACGAAGAAATCCGTGAAGCAATCCAGTATGGAGTAATCAAAATGAATATCGATACTGATACACAGTGGGCATATTGGGATGGTATCCGTAAATTTGAAGCTGCTAACCACGATTATTTGCAGGGACAAATCGGAAATCCGGATGGTGAAGACAAACCCAACAAAAAATATTACGACCCACGGGTATGGATTAGAAAAGGCGAAGAGACATTAATTGCACGCCTACAGGTTGCTTTTGATGATTTAAATGCAATCAATAGTTTGTAAAAATACACATGACAAATAAATTCAAAAGGCTGTCCGACATTTTCGGACAGCCTTTTTTATTAGTGTAATACTGCGGTTTATTTGGATTTAACCGGTTAATGTCCATAAAATTTTTCGGAACTTCTTTTGAAAACCTTATTATCCATACATATTCTAAATTACATAAATCACTAAAGATCATACATTCAAGCGGTTCTTTTAAAACTTGAATTTGATATTTTTGTTTCATAACAATATCAAAATCAAACTAAACCATGAAAGGCTGGAATTGGAAAAAACTCATGATTACCCTGTTCAGGGTTGCTATTGGCTGGCACTTTTTATATGAAGGAATTTCAAAAATGATTTCCGGGAACTGGACTGCGGTAGGCTATCTTGCGAAAGCAACCGGACCATTCTCAGGATTTTATCATTCACTTGCTGCTTCAGAAACCACAATGAATACTATTGATCCGTTGAATATGGCTGGATTGGTTTTAATCGGCTTGGGATTGTTTCTTGGTGTTTTTATCCGTCTGTCTGCCGTTTCCGGTGTGTTCTTGTTGTTGCTGTACTACTTTGCCTACCCACCCTTTGGCGGCGATATTTTTGGTAGTGCTGAAGGAAGCCTCTATATCGTAAACAAAAATCTCATCGAAGCGCTGGCTTTGTTAGTGATTTTCTTTTTAAAAGAAAAAGGGTATGGTATATATGCCCTCCCATGGATGAATAATAAAAAGAAAACTGCAGAACCAATTGTTGGCAAAGAACACGACTCTCTTCATTCTCGTCGGGAGGCTTTGAAAAACTTAGCAACCATTCCTGCGCTCGGGCTCATTGGTTTTGGCGCTTTCCGCGAAGCACGCGAATTTGGCGTCGATACTTTGTCGGGAGCAACCATTCAAATTGGCGGTGCCGATATCAAAGATTTAAAAGGTCAGTTACCAATGGGGAAAATTGGCAACCACGAAATCAGCCGCCTTGTCGCTGGAGGAAACCTGATTGGAGGTTGGGCACACTCCCGTGATTTGCAGTATGTCCCCTCGCTTTTCCGCGCTTACAACACCGAAAAGAAGATTTTTGAAACCCTGATGCTGGCTGAAAAAGCTGGTATCAATACAATAAACATTGGCTTTCCAACTATGGAAACCATGAATAAATACAGAAAACTGACAGGTAGCAAAATAAAAGTTATCGTTCAGGTAGGGCCGGATAATGACAAAAAGGATATTTATGTAAATATCAATAAAGCTATTGATATGGGCATGGATATCATTCAGATTCAAGGGAATTGGTGTGATTGGCTGGTACGTGACAATGAGATTGAAATTATTGGAAAGATGATGAACAAAATCCGTGAAAATGGTATCACTGCCGGGTTGGCATCGCACACAATCGACTCACTAATTGCCTGCGAAGAACAGGGTATTATCCCCGATTATTACATGAAAACCATGCACCACGATCAGTATTGGTCGGCACACCCACGCGAAAACCGATTCCCGTTTGAGGTTGACGGAAAGAAACACCTCGACCACAACCGTTTTCATGATAATCTTTTTTGCCTCTATCCCGATAGGACAATTGATTTTGTTAACCGGGCAAAAGTTCCTGTTATGGGCTTTAAAGTGCTGGCAGCAGGAGCAATTACTCCCGAAGATGGTTTTAACTGGGCTTTCAGGAATGGTGCCGACTTTATTTGCGTGGGTATGTTCGATTTCCAGATTGTGAACGACGTGAATATTACAATTGACGTGCTCGGTAAATTACAGGGAAGAACACGAGAGTGGTTTGCTTAGTTTCGGCTAAATATCAAAACAAATTGACTGATATATTGGTTGAGTAATGTAGAAAACAGTTAAAGATGAAAGATTATACAACAATCCTTGTTCCGGTTGATTTTAATGAGCCCTCGTTAAAAGCGGCGAACTATGCCACACAATTGGCAGGTAGTCAAAACGGCGAAGTAATTTTAATGAATGTGATTGAAACCCCCGGTTTACTGATGGATTTTTTTTCATCAGGGGATGATCTGGTGAACATTACCAATCAGACCAAGGATAAATTACAGGAAATGGCCAATTCGTTACAAGAAAAATGGCCAAATATAAAATTCAGCACACTTGTCGAGCGTGGTAAGCCATACGTAAAAATACTCGAAGCAGCGCAAAACCCGGAGATAAAAATGGTTGTACTGGGAGAAAACCATGATTGTCAGGAACCTGACACCGAGCTGGGGACAACGGTTTTCCATGTAACACTGAAATCAACAGTTCCGGTACTTACGATAAAAGGCGTGCCGGCTAAAGTGAAGAATAAAATTGTTTTACCACTTGATTTAACCCGCGATACCGACAAAAACCTGAAAGCTGCATTAATGTATGGTAAGAATTATAATTCCGAAATTCACCTTGTTTCAGCATTGATTGGCGGAATCAGAATTAATGAAAGTCGGATTTATAAAAAACTAAAAGATGCGGAAAAGATTCTGAATGCCAATGATATCAGGACTCAGGTTAAAGTTTTTGACATATCGGAAGTTCCCCCTTTTATGCGGGTACTCGAATATGCCGAAGAAGTTGAAGCCGATATGATAATTGTAATGACCCATCAGGAAGGTTTCACTTATGACAATTATATCGGCGCTTTTGCACATCACATCATTAACTTATCGAAAGTACCGGTGCTAAGTCTAACAGCTTCTGCAACAAATAACGATATAAACCATTATTTAAAAACCTTTGTCGATTCAATTGGGTTATCTCAAAAATAATTTATCTGGTTTAAAGTATCCTTTAATTAAATTGTTTATTTAGTTTTATCTGGAATACTTTCTTCTTTCTATTACTGAAATGATCTGTCAACCGAAACTTTAATATCATAACCATGAAAAAATCATTTTTAAGCATTTGTTTTTATTTGATTATTATGAACCTTTTTGCACAAATAGATGATATTTACCTCCTCATTCGCGCCGATGATATTGGCTCTTTTCACGCAGCTAATGTGGCGTGTATTGAATCTTATAAAAACGGGATTGCCCGCTCGGTTGAGTTGATGGCGCCCTGTGCCTGGTTTCCCGAAGCAGTAAAAATGCTTGCTGAAAATCCGGGTTTCGATGTTGGTATTCACCTTGTTTTAACAAGCGAGTGGAGCACAGTAAAATGGCGTCCTTTAACTCATTGTCCCAGCCTGGTTGATAAAGACGGGTACTTTTTCCCGATGGTTTGGAAGAATGATAATTTTACACCCAACAATTCAATCATGGAATCAGACTGGAAAATAGAAGAAGTTGAACAGGAACTTCGCGCCCAGATTGAAGTGTCGTTGAAATACCTGCCACACATTTCGCACCTCAGCAACCATATGGGTTTTATGGGTCTCGACCCAAAATTGAAACAACTTGTTGAAAAACTGGCCAAAGAATACAATTTGGATACCGAAACCAATGACCTGAAATATTTTGGCGGCTGGGGGCGCGATGCCAAACCCGAAGAGCGCATCGACAAATTCTGCGAAAATCTGGAAAAACTTACTCCCGGAAAATATTTATTCATTGAACATCCGGCTAAAGATTCAGAAGAAATGAAAACAGTTGGCCACAAAGGTTACGAAAATGTTGGCCTCGACCGTGAATGGGTAACCCGCGTTTTTACAAGCGAAAAAGTAAAAGAGATTATTCAGAAAAAAGGGATAAAATTGATTAGTTACGGGGAATTAAAAGAAGGGAAATAATTTTCAATTTGCTTATCCTGATATAAATCAGAATTGCTGGACTTAAGCCCTTGCAGCACAGCCGGAAAGCATAGGTGGATTCTAATTGTGCTGTTTCCATTAATTATTTATTTTTATACTCAGAAATCAGAATATGGTAAGCAAACCACAAAATATCAACAGCCTGTTTTCAGAAATAAAACAATTGATTGAAGAAGCAAGGCAAACCGTCGCAGTCGCTGTAAACGCTGCGACAACAATACTTTACTGGAATATTGGGAATCGAATAAAAATTGAAGTTCTTGAAAATAAGCGCGGGGAATATGGTAAGGAAGTTGTAAAAACACTTTCACAGGAATTAACTCAGGAATACGGGAAAGGTTGGAGCGAGCAGCATATTTGGCATTGTCTACGCTTTGCGGAGACTTTTCCGGAAAAAGAAATTCTCTACGCACTGAGTAGACAATTGAGTTGGACTCATTTCCGCACATTTATCTATTTGAACGATGAAATAAAACGTGAGTTTTACATTCAAATGACAAGAATTGAAAACTGGAACACCCGCACTTTAAATGAAAAAATCGATTCGATGCTGTTTGAAAGAACGGCAATCTCGAAAAAGCCTGAAGAACTGATAAAAAAGGAACTCAAAGAGTTGAGGGATGAAAACAAACTCAGTCCGGAACTCGTTTTTCGTGATCCATATTTTTTAAATTTTCTTGGGTTAGAAGACAATTACAGCGAGAAATCTTTAGAAGATGCGATTTTAAGGGAACTTGAAAAATTCATCCTTGAGTTAGGAAAAGGTTTTACATTTGTTGAACGTCAGAAAAGAATGCTAATTGATGGAGATAGTTTTAAACTCGATTTATTGTTTTATCACCGAAAATTAAAAAGACTTGTAGCGATTGACTTGAAATTGGACAGGTTTAAAGCACAATACAAAGGTCAGATGGAATTATATCTTCGCTATCTTGAAAAGTATGAAACTGAAAAAGGAGAAGATTCACCAATTGGATTAATACTTTGTGCTGAGGGTTCAAAAGAACAAATTGAATTATTGCAACTTGAAGAATCAGGAATCAGAGTAGCAGAATATTTAGTAGAGTTACCTGCTAAAGACTTGCTGCAAAAGAAATTACATAATGTTATTGAAAAAGAAAGAGAAAGACTACAAATGAAAAAGTTAAAATAGCCAATCCATTAGCAAAACAAGGGTTGTTGGCCACAAAGGTTACGAAAATGTTGGCCTCGACCGCGAATGGGTAACACGGGTTTTCACCAGTGAAAAGGTGAAACAGACAATTCAGAAGAAAGGGATTTAGTTGATTAGTTATGGAGATCTTAAGGAAAAGCAATAGTTGATTAATTTAAATTTTTTAAACTTATGGAACCAAAACGATTTCAGTTATACAAAACAAACTCACAACAACAGATGAGGTTCGTCCTTGTGTTTAGTTTCGTAATGATAGTTTTAGGTTTGGTAGGGTTGATTTCGGAACTGGGTTTTAATTACCGGATTTTCAATATCCAAACCACGGTTTATATCACTCTGGCATTTCAGGGAGCACTTGGCGTTTATATTGCCAGGAATAACATCGACAACAATAAATACTTTGTTTCGTGGGACGAAAACGAACTTAATTACCATCTTCCAAATAACAGCGAGCCAGTAAACATCAGGTTAACCGAAATCCGGAAAATAGAACGGGAATCTCAGAAAATCAGAATTGAACTGAACCCCGGTGAAGTAAAATATTTCAGTTTTAATTATTTCTATTTCCCCACCCGCCAAACAATATTTGACTATTTTGAGTCTTTGAAACAAAATGTCGAAAACAAAATTTAACTTTCAATTTAAAACAATCTATTTCTTAAGTTATTTAGAAATCAAAACTTGAACCTAAAAATTAAACCAAAATGAAACTTATCAAAACCAATCTAATCGCTTTCCTTTTTCTTTTGTTCGCATCATTACATTCAAATGCCCAGGATCCAAACCGATTTAAAAATGATGTTGACGAACTTGCCGGTAAAGAATACAATTTCAACAACAATCAAAAACTTGTGGTTTTTGCCGGAAGTTCGAGTATCAGGATGTGGAAAGATGTTCAATCCTATTTTCCTGAATACAATGTGATTAACAATGGTTTTGGAGGTTCACAATTCAGCGATCTGTTGTATTTTTATGATGAAGTAATTTTGAAACAAAAACCCGAAATCCTGTTTATTTACGAAGGCGACAATGATATAAATGACAAAAAAAAGCCGGGCAAAATATTAAAAGAGGCAAAACAACTTACTTTGAAAATTAAAAAGGATTTGCCTGAAACACAGATTATTTTTATATCGCCAAAACCAAGTATTGCACGTGTTCATCTTAAAAATGAGTACATAAAATTCAATAAAAAACTGAATAAATACTGCAAAAAGCAAGACAATATTGGGTTTGCCGATGTTTGGTATCCAATGCTCGACAGCCATGGTAATGTTTATAAAGATGTTTTTCTTGAAGATGGCCTGCACATGAACAAAAAAGGTTATGATATTTGGGCAAAAGTAATTGATGATTACCTGGAATAATTTGTCGTTTAAGCATTTGACACATATTTTAAGCCACTGACGTACTGATTATTTAATTTTAGAAATTAATAGGTAGCACAGTGAATCTTTGTAAATAATATTAATATTTCAACTAAACTAAACTGCCATGAATTCAAAATTACTGATTGTTTTAGCGGTTTTTATTTTTGCCTCTTGTCAGCAAAAAAATCAGATTTCAAAAGAGAGAGTTTTTAATTCAGAATACAATGGTGAAAATTTAAACCGGCTGGCTTTCCCAATCGGCGGAATTGGTGCCGGAATGTTTTGCATTGAAGGTACCGGGGCAATTTCACATGTTTCGGTGCGCAATCACCCCGAAGTTTACAAGGAACCTTTTATGATGGCTGCTCTTTCGGTAAAAGGATTGGAAAATGGCGCCAAAGTTTTGGAAGGACCCGTTCCTGATTGGAAAGTTTTTGGCAATCCAAACACAGGAAATGGTGCTGGCGAAAAAAGTTATGGTTTTCCTCATTTCGAAAAGGCGTCATTCGAAACAAAATTTCCTTTCGGTAATATAAAACTTCAGGATTCAGACATTCCGATGGAGGTTTCAGTAACCGGCTGGAGCCCATAGCCGTCAACCTAAATATTTAATTCATTGATAATGAGCATGTAACTATTTTTATCCCCATTCCTTTTGAGAACAGGGTTAACTTTTGTAATTTTACTCATATCAATGAACTTTTTAGGTTTATTTAACGGGAT
>JBGSMW010000017.1:0-8160 GCA_041739985.1 Draconibacterium sp.
GGAACATGGAACGATAACGGAGGGACAGCAATGGAAATTTCAGGTGACGGCAATACCATTGAATACAACCGTCTGATTGGAGCAAATTATAATGGAATTTTCTGGAGAGGTAATTCTATTCTTCAATATAACTTTATAAAAAATACCTGTTTATATAAATCAGACGGAGGTGGAATTTATACAGGTGGAATTTCAGCAGCAGGTTCAACAGTTAGATACAATATTGTTGACAATGTCGTTGGAAATAAGGAAGGAGGGATTACTGATCGTAATATGGCTGAAGGTATTTACCTTGATGAACCTTCACTTAATATCATCTGCGAAAATAATTCAGTAGTCAATTGTTCAAATTCAGGCATTTTTTTGCATAGAGTAGAAAATCACACTGTACGTAATAATACCATAATGGATGCGAGATATGGCATTTTTGCTGCAAAGACAAGTGGAACAGTAAAAAGCAACATTACCGGAAATACAATTGTAACAAACAGTGCTACCGACGATTATGAACCCCGGCAACTGACAGTAAGATATGCTTCAGCAAATGCTACTTTCAACAACAATACCTATGTGTGCCCTTTTTCAAGCGACCTTGTTTTCAGAGCTTCTGATGGCACTTACAAAAATACTGCAAATTGGAAAATCTCTATCGCATGTGATGCTAATTCAACTTTTATCGGTACAGCTTTAAAAACCGGGGAAAAACAGGAAATGTTCTACAACGACACAAAACAAATAAAAACTTTCAGCCTCGGTAACTCAATGTACAGAGATATTTATGGAAATCAACTCTCTGTATCTTTTACTCTCGAACCTTTTACCTCGAAAATACTTATTAAAACTGCATCGACAATCGCAACAGATACCAATCCTCCAACCATTTCATCATTTTTAATACCATCAACTTCGACATCTCTTACAGTTCCAATAAACAGTTTTATTGCTACCGACAATATCGCTGTTACAGGATATATGATCACTGAATCCTCTTCAACACCAATTGCAGGCACTGCAGGCTGGAGTGCAAGCGCACCAGCATCATATACTTTTACTTCTGTAGGAACCAAAACCCTTTATGCATGGACAAAAGATGCTGCAGGCAATGTCTCAAAAAGTACAATTGACCAGTGTGTTATTACATTACAAAACGAAGTGCCACAGGAAGTGCCACAGACTAATGCAGATAACTTAGTGATACAAGGTAACACATTTGTTTCAAATCTAGTGTCAACAGTGCCAAACCGACGGGCCATGCCGGTAACCTTTAATGAAGCAGGTACGATAGAAAGCATTTCCATATATCACAACGGGGGCACGGGAAATGTTCTGATGGGTGTATATGCTGATCAAGCGGGATTACCATCATCGCAATTGGGCAAAACTGCTTCAACTGTTATTCATTCCACAAACGGCTGGCAAACTGTTTCATTAACAAGTCCGGTGGTGGTTAATGCAGGACAAACTGTATGGTTGTCATGGGTATTTCAAAAAAATCCGGGAATTCGATATACAACAGGAAAACCTGGTAGAGCAGAATCTTCAGGAACATGGGCAGCTGGTATTCCTGCAACATTTGGGGCATCTGCAATGGCCGATTACAATTATTCAGTTTATTGTTCATATTCACCACTGGCAAAAGAGGAATCATTAGGTAATTCAGAAGTATATCCATCGGTGTCAACAGTGCCAAACCGCCGGGCTATGCCGATAATCATTAATGAAGCAGGAACAATAGAAAGTATTTCTATATATCACAACGGGGGCAAGGGAAATGTCCTGATGGGTGTATATGCTGATCAAGCCGGATTACCATCATCACAATTGGGCAAAACTGCTTCAACAGTGGTTAGTTCCACAAGTGGTTGGCAAACAGTTTCATTAACAAGTCCGGTGCAAGTTAAAGCAGGTCAAACAGTATGGTTGTCATGGGTATTTCAAAATAATCCTGGAATTCGATATACAACAAGAAGCCCTGGTAGGGCAGAATCATCAGGAACTTGGTCTGCAGGAATGCCTGCTACTTTTGGTGTATCCAGCATGGCTAATTATCAATATTCAATTTATTGTACTTTCAAAGCTGAAAATAAAACTTTTGTTCTTAAGTCTGATTTAATTCCAGATGTAGATATAGAAAATGGTTTTGTTGAAGCAGAGGAACAAGTAAATTCACTATTAACCAACTCCACTGATTTCTTTAATAACCTTAAAATTGATATGTATCCTAATCCAGCAAGTAACAATGTTACAATTCGGTTTTCAGAATTACCTGAAGAAAATACCAAAATTTCTATTTTTGATATGACGGGCAGAGAAGTACTAACTCGTATTGCTCAAAACACGCATGAAATATTGGATATACAGGAATTAAAACAAGGTATATACCTTGTGAAGACTGAAATATATAATAATTTCCGAACTCAGAAACTAATTAAAAAATAATCTGTATTAATAATTGTATGTTAAGTAAAAAGAGGGTGTCCTCAAAGGTCACTCTCTTTTTTTGGTTATGCAGAAAAAGAATGGAAAGGTTTGAAAAATGGAATCAGTTTTTCACTTTGTGGATAATAGTTGTTGTAAATGATAAAAACTGTCCAGATTTTACAAATCTTTCAGACTGATGTAACTCATATCACCAATAATCCGAATAGCGAATCCAAAATGAAAGATCGCATAAAAGATTTTATATCAAGTAGTAAATTTAGGAACCGCCGTGTATGAAACGTTACGCACGGTGGTGTGGAAGGATGAAACGTGAATAAGAATGTTTCACCTTTCTGATTATATAAATGTGATTTCAACCGAACCTGAATTATTTTTATTTTGCTGTTTTAATTTAAGTGTTAATTTCACGCTTTTAATTCTTTTAAATTGTAAAGCTGTATCAAACCTAAAGAATTCAGTATGAAAGGAATTTTAAGTTTTGTCATTTTATTGTCATTCTTTTCAACAATTGTTATTGGAAAAGATTTTCAGGTTACTTCGCCCGATGGTAAAATCAAAGCCTCGATTTCAATTGATAAAGAAATCCTGTATTCAGTTCAATTTGAGAATATTTCTGTTATTGAACCCTCTTCTGTCTCTTTTACATTCAAACAGGCACCTCCTCTTGGGAAAAACATGGAAATACTTTCTGATAAAAAATTATCGTTCGATGAAACATGGAAACCCGTTTTAAAAAGATTTGAAAATATTCGAAATAATTATAATAGTTTAATACTCGAATTGAAAGAGGAAAGATTTCCACAACGTAAAATTAATCTCGAATTCAGGGTTTTTAACGATGGCGTGGCTTTCAGAACTGAATTTCCTGAACAATTTAAATCCCACGAATATGTAATTACAGATGAATTGACAAGTTTTAATTTTGCAAAAAACCTTACGTGTTGGGCTGTTAATTATGGAAGTTACACAACTTCACAGGAAGTAGAATCATTCGAACGAAAAATAGGTGAAATCACTCCTGAAATGGTTATTGGGTTACCGATGACAGTTAAAGTTGAGGAAAAATGTTACACCGCAATTACCGAAGCCGACATTGATGATTATGCAGGTATGTATTTGAAATCAAGTAAAATAAGCAACAATTTTAGTTTTACGACTGCATTATCGCCCCGGAAAGGACAACCTGAAAATGGTGATAAAGTTGTTTTTAGAACCCCGCACAAAACTCCCTGGCGTGTAATAATGATAGGTGAAACTCCAGGTAAACTTGTTGAATCCGAAATCGTACAAAACTTAAACGATCCTTGCGAAATTGATGATCCGTCATGGATAAAGCCGGGTGTTAGTGCCTGGGATCATTGGTGGAGTGGCGAAGTGAAAATGGAACAATCAGTAATTTTCGAATATATTGATTTGGCTTCATCTATGGGCTGGCCGTATATGTTGATCGACTGGCAATGGTACGGGCAGTTTAACCAGCCAGATGCTGATATTAAAAAGGTGGCACCCCAATTAAATATGCCTGAAATACTTAAATATGCGAAAAGTAAAAATGTAAAATGCTGGTTGTGGATGTACAATTCCGATGTTTTTCGTTTTGATTTTGACGCAGCGTGTGCATTGTACGAAAAATGGGGGATTGCCGGAATTAAAATTGATTTTATGGACAGCGACGACCAGGAAATGGTAAACTGGTATCAAAAGGTTGTAAAAACAGCTGCTAAATATCATTTAATGGTTGATTTCCACGGAGCATTTAAACCCGATGGCTGGCGAAGAACATATCCTAATTTGGTTACCCGTGAAGGAGTTTTGGGAAATGAATACAATAAATGGTCGCTGCGAATTACGCCGGAACATATGTGTACACTACCTTTTACGCGTATGTTGGCCGGTCCGATGGATTATACACCCGGAGGATTTTTAAACCGAAATCCCGATAAATTTCAAAACGGTACTCCTGCGCAAGTACAGGGAACCCGTTCGAATACACTTTCGCAGTTTGTAATTTACGATAGTCCATATATGGTAGCCTGCGATCACCCGAAGAATTATTACGGACAGGTTGGTGAAGATTTTCTCAAAAAAGTAAAATCGGTTTGGGATGATACAAAAGTGCTAAATGGCGCAATTTCAGAATATATAACGATGGCAAGGCGTTCAGGAAATATTTGGTTTGTAGGCAGTATGACAAACAGTTTTGCCCGCGACCTCGAAATCAAACTCGATTTTCTGGATGAAGGAAACTATAAAATGACAAGTTTCTCGGATACCGAAAAAACAAAAGAAAATGCCGAAATTGCAGAACAAAAAGAAACTTTAGTGAAAAAAGGAGATACTATTAAAATAAAAATGGCGCCCGGTGGCGGTTTTGCAGCATGGATGGAGAAAGTTGAATGAGTTTAAAGTTTAGATTTCAGATTTCAGTGTTTAGTGTTTAGAGTTTAGAGTTCGGAGTTCAGAGTTAAGCGTTTAAAGTTTAAAGTTTAATACCTGTAACCTGCAACCCGTAACCTGTATCCTGAAACCTGTAACCCGCATCCTGCCGCAATCCATAAATCATCGGTAGCCGGTAATAATAAAAAACTATGTTAGAACTATTAAAACAACAAGTATTTCAAGCTAATCTGGACCTTGTAAAATACGGCCTTGTAATTTTTACATGGGGAAATGTGAGTGCGATTGACCGTGAAAAAGGATTGGTAGTTATAAAACCCAGCGGCGTTTCATACGAAAAAATGACAGCCTCTGATATGGTGGTGTTGAATCTCAAAGGAGAAATTGTTGAAGGCAATTTTAAACCTTCGAGTGACACAGCAACGCATTTGGTTTTGTACCAAAACTTTAAAAATATCGGTGGGGTAGTACATACACATTCTGAATGGGCAACTTCCTGGGCACAGGCGGGTAAAGGAATTCCGTCAATTGGGACTACTCACGCCGACTATTTTTATGGCGAAATTCCCTGCACACGAAAAATGACAACTGCTGAAATAAAAGGCGAGTATGAACTCGAAACGGGGAATGTAATTGTTGAGCGCTTTAATGGTTTGAATCCTGACCAGATTCCTGGAATACTTGTAAATAATCATGGCCCGTTTTCGTGGGGAAAAGATGCGAATGATGCTGTTCATAATGCAGTTGTAATGGAAGAAGTAGCTAAAATGACGTTTCGTTCACTACAACTTAATCCAAGTACTAAAATGGATCAGGCGCTTCTCGATAAACATTTCCTTCGTAAACATGGAAAGGGTGCTTATTATGGACAAGGGGGAGTTTGAAGTTTAGAGTTTAAAGTTTAAAGTTCAGAGTTCAGAGTTTAAAGTTCAGAGTTTGAAGTTTAGAGTTTAAAGTTCAGAGTTTAGAGTATCAAAACATAAGTATCAAGATTAGTTAACAAAAACCTGCGACCTGCAACAAGTAACAATCAATAATAATTAATCAATAATCAATCAATATGAAATACACCATCGGTTTAGATTACGGTTCGGATTCAGTTCGGTCGTTAATCGTGAATGTTGAAACTGGAGAAGAAGTTGCCAGTGCAGTTTTTAACTATCCGCGCTGGAAAAAACAGATGTATTGCGATGCCGCAAAAAACCGGTTTCGCCAACACCCAAAAGATTATCTCGAAGGGTTGGAATATACAATTGTTGAAGCATTGAAGCAATCACCTGCCGGTGTGGCAGAAAATGTTGTTGGAATTTCAGTGGATACTACAGGTTCAACGCCAATTGCTGTTGACGAAAAAGGAACTCCGCTTTCTTTAACTCCCGGTTTCGAGGAAAATCCAAATGCAATGTTTGTGCTTTGGAAGGACCACACAGCTGTAAAAGAAGCTGAAGAAATAAATCAGTTGGCCAAAAACTGGAAAATTGATTTTACCAAATTCGAAGGCGGAATCTATTCTTCTGAATGGTTTTGGGCGAAATTATTACACGTTATTCGTGAGGATGCCGGTGTTTACCGAGCTGCTTATTCCTGGGTTGAACATTGCGACTGGATTCCGGCCATTCTTACCGGAAACACAAATCCGAAAACATTAAAAAGAAGTCGCTGTGCAGCCGGACACAAAGCCATGTGGCATGAGGCTTTTGACGGATTGCCAGCCGAGGATTTCCTTGTGAAACTCGACCCACTGCTGGGTGGATTGCGTGACCGTTTATACAAAGAAACATTTACCTGTGATATTTCAGCCGGGAAATTAACACCGGAATGGGCTGAGAAACTTGGCCTCTCAACTGATGTGGTCGTGGGAGTTGGCGCTTTCGATGCACATTTAGGTGCGGTTGGCGCTGAAATTGAACCCTATTATCTGTCAAAAGTAATGGGAACTTCAACCTGCGATATGCTGATTGCGCCCATGGACGAAGTTGGTGACAAATTGGTAAATGGAATTTGCGGTCAGGTGGATGGTTCAATTATTCCCGGAATGATGGGTTTGGAAGCAGGACAGTCGGCTTTTGGAGATATTTATGCATGGTTTAAAAGGGTTTTGGAATGGCCGCTGCAAAATATTCTGGCAGAAACAAAATTGGTTGATGATGCCACAAAACAAAAATTAATTGATGAAACTTCAGATAAAATAATCGCCAAGCTAAGTGAGGAAGCAGCAAAAATACCAATTGCTGAAAGTGGGATTGTTGCGCTCGACTGGATGAACGGCCGCCGCACACCCGATGCCAATCAGGCATTAAAAGGCGCAATTGCAGGGTTGAGTCTGGGGTCCGATGCACCCCGTATTTTTCGTGCGCTTGTTGAAGCAACTGCATTTGGTTCAAAAGCAATAAACGATAGATTTATTGCGGAAGGTGTGCGTATCGATGGAGTGATTGCACTTGGAGGTGTTGCCAAAAAATCTCCTTTGGTAATGCAGATTGTTGCTGACGTTTTGGATATGCCAATTAAAGTTGCACGATCAGAACAGGCTTGTGCACTAGGTTCAGCAATGGCTGCGGCTGTGGTTGCGGGTGTTTACAAAAATACAGCAGAAGCACAGAAAAAAATGGGTGGCGGAATAGAAACTGAATATCACCCAATTCCTGAAAATGTTGAAAAATACAAAACACTTTACGAACAATATAAAAAGTTTGGGAAGTTTGTGGAGTTTGACTTTTAGTTTGTAATGGTTAGGGAGGGTTTCACTTCGAGTGAAACCCTCACTTGTTTTCTTGCTTGTAAAAACGACTCTATTTTAATTGAAAATAATTTTATTTTCTTTTTTGTAAGTTTGATAAAAAATTGGAAGCGATGATTGACTACAAAAAAATAATTACTATCGAACCCGGGAAAAGGGGAGGAAAGCCATGCATTCGGGGTATGCGTATTACTGTGAGTGATATTTTAGGATGGTTGGCATCAGGAATGACAAACGCTGAAATTCTTGAAGATTTTGATGAATTAAATGAAGAAGATATATATGCAGCGTTAAGTTTTGCCGCCGACAGGGAAAATAAAATTTATCAGGCTGCAGTATGAAATTATTGTTCGACCAGAATATTTCGTACAGAATTATAAAACTTTTGTCACATGAATTCTCAGGTTCAAGTCATGTCAAAAAAGAGGGATTAGTAAATGAAGGTAATGGTGACAAAAATAGTTGGTGGAATTGATAAAATTATTTCTTAAAATACGATTGTAAATCAGAAGGGGAAACAAGCAATGCTGAGGAGCAACTTGTGAGCAATATGATTTACCAAGTGGAATAAGAGCCTCTCG
>JBGSMW010000055.1:0-45768 GCA_041739985.1 Draconibacterium sp.
TTGATTAATTTAGCCATAGTCAAAAAAAAGAAATTACCCCGAATTTACCCTTTTTGGGGGTACTTTCGGGGTTTTTTATTGACTTTTTATCAACTTAATATGTTGATATCTAAAACTTTATTTAACCAGCGAATCCCCCTTTATAATTGGTAAACTTCGCCAGCCTCGTAGCGGGAAGTAAGTTTTATATCGAACTTTGAAGTCAGGTTTATCATTGAATTCAGGGCAATTTCTGGTGTATTATTTTCCTTTGAAAGGTGGCTGAGGAATACGCATTTTAGATTTTCACCTGCATGGGTTTGAAGTAAGTCGTTAGCCTGCACATTTGATAAATGACCAACCTGAGAAGCAACCCGTTTTTTCAGAAAATAAGGATAGCGGCCCTCCCACAACATTTTCTCATCGTAATTGGTTTCCAGAAATAAGCCATTGCATAGCTTCAAGTGAGATTTTACATTCTCGCAAGGTTCGCCAATATCAGTAAAAATTCCAACGTTTATGTTTTGATATTGAACCCGGAAAGAACAAGGTTCTGAAGCATCGTGATTTTTCAGAAATGTGTGAATGATGAACTCCCCTACTTCAATTTCATTACCAGGAACGAAGTATTTTGGGTAATCAGGTCTCAGGTTTTTGTAGGAACCGTTATAAGTTTTAGTTGTTAAAAAAACCGGAATATTCATTTTTTTATTTACACCGCGTGCACCGCGCATGTGGTCGCTGTGTTCATGCGAAATAAAAAGTGCTTTGATTTTTTTGGGGTTCAAACTACGCTCATACATTCGCGCCACAATTTGCTTTGCCGAAATCCCGGCATCAATCAGTACCGCATCATTTTCGTTTCCAATATAATAGCAGTTTCCGTTACTTCCCGATGCGATTGCGCAAATTTCAAGCATACTTAAATTTCCTTTACATGTAAAAAACAGTGTCTATTTCACCAACTTCGAAATAGTTCTAAATTCGGTAGCTACAGAAGAGCGAGTCAATTCAAATAAAATGGATTCGCAGGAAGTCATCATAATTCCCTCATAACGAAAACGTTCTTTAGCCAATTCTATGTTTTCTTTTGCTCGCGATGAAACGCAATCCATGACCACAATCGGGTTCAAACCGGCTTCTTTTAAATCAACTGCAGTCTGTAAAACACAAACGTGCGATTCTATTCCGCAAATGATAATGTTCTTGGCATTTAAATCTTTTAGTTTTTCTAAAACCAACGGTTCATCGCAGCAACTGAAATCTCGTTTTTCTATATATTCAAAATTTGGAATTGCAACTTTTAATTCTTCAAAAGTTTCGCCCAACCCTTTTGTATATTGCTGGGTAACTATTTGAAGAATTTTCAGTTCTTCCAATCCTTGTATTAGCGTAAGGCAATTTTTCAGCAATATTTCCTTTTCAAACATCGCCGAGAACAGCCGTTCCTGAATATCGACGATTAAACCAATTGCATTTTCTGTTGTGATTCGCATTGCTATTTGTTTTGTTAAATAATAAACCGCACTTACGAAAGTCCGGATCCCTTTTTACGTGCCTGTTCACGCGATTTGTCACCTAAATAACCACCGTGATGGCGTTTGGCATAATCCTCCGCTGTAAATCCGATCTTGTTCATCATCGAAACTACCAGCGCATCACCAATAACAGTCATAACAGTAGTTGAAGTGGTTGGTGATAATCCAAGAGGGCAAACTTCTTCGGGATTGCCCGTGTTTATAAAAGCATCGGCAGTTTTTGCCAGCACCCCTTCCGGATTGCCTGAAATAACAATCAACGGTAAATTTGGGTGTAAAATATTGGCTAGCTCAACCAGTTCAATAATTTCGCGCGTTTTCCCTGAATTCGAAATCAACAATAAAATATCGTTTTCCTGCACAACACCTAAATCGCCATGTTGCGAATCGCTTGGATGAAGGAAAACAGCCGGAGTGCCGGTTGAACTGAAAGTGGTTGCAATATTTGCAGCAATCTGCCCCGCTTTTCCCATTCCACTTGCTACCAATTTTCCCTTTTTTAAATGTACGCGGGAATATATCAATTCAATCGCTTTTACAAAATCATCTTCAACCGGAATATTTAAAATTGCCTGCGACTCATGCGCAATTACTTTTCGTATTGTATCCTTCATTTTCAAAAATTGAGTTACAAAACTAACCTAAATATACAGCCTCCAAATAACTTTCATTCTCTTTTTTAGTAATCCTTGCAACAACATTAATAAACCAGCCGGAAATTGAGATATATCATAAAAAAAGTAACATATTGATAGTTCTATATTTTTAAATATTCTCTATTTTTAGCAATTATTTTTTTACTTCTTACGCTAATAATAAAACTGAAATGAGCATGATTATTCAAAACACTTATATGAATGAATTGATATTTCATGCAAATTCTGTCGGACACTAATTTAAATCAAAATTAAAATTTCAAAATAAACACATGAAAATTCACGAATATCAAGCCCGAAAACTTTTCAGTAAGTACGGTATTCCAGTTCCAGAAGGCGAAGTTTGCCGCTCTGTTGACGAAGTCAAAAAGAAAATTTCAGACGAAGACAAACTTCGTGTTGTAAAAGCACAGGTACACGTTGGTGGTCGTGGTAAAGCCGGGGGTGTTAAATTAGCTAAAACAAAAGCTGAAGCAATTGAAAAAGCTGAAGAAATACTTGGCATGAACATAAAAGGTTTAACCGTTGAAAAAGTTCTTATTGCCGAAGCTGTTGACATTGAGAAAGAATTTTATGTTGGGCTGATTAACGATCGCAACACCAAATCAGTAGTTTTAATGGTCAGTGCCGAAGGTGGTGTGGAAATTGAAGAAGTGGCAAAAGTTTCGCCAGAAAAAATTATTAAAATGCCCATCGATCCAACTATGGGTTTAATGGATTGGCAGGCACGAAAAATTGCCTTACAACTTTTCAGCGAACCAAGCCAGGTGCGCCAGGCAGCAGCTATTCTAGTAAAACTCTACCAATTATATGTTGACACGGATTGCTCTTTGGCGGAAATCAACCCATTGGTATTAACACCTGACAAAAAAGTAATGGCTCTCGACGGTAAAATGAATTTTGATGACAATGCACTTTTCCGCCAGCATAAAATTTTGGATATGCGCGAAGTGAACGAAGACGAAGCCAAAGAAATTGAAGCTACTGCAAAAGGGCTTTCATATATTAAACTCGACGGTAATATTGGGTGCATGGTAAATGGCGCCGGTCTTGCCATGGCAACCATGGACATGATCAAATTATATGGTGGCGACCCGGCAAACTTCCTTGACATTGGAGGTTCTTCCAACCCTCAAAAAGTTGTTGACGCTATGAACATCCTTCTTAGTGATAAAAATGTAAATGCTGTTATGATCAACATTTTCGGTGGAATTACCCGTTGTGATGATGTTGCCCGCGGTTTGGTTACTGCTCTTAATGAAATAAAAACCGAAATTCCAATTGTTATACGATTATCCGGCACAAATGCAAAAGAAGGGTTGGAAATCATTAAGGATTATGGATTACCAACAGTTTCAACGATGAGTGAGGCAGCTAAAATGGCGATTGAATTAAGCAAGAAATGAGTTTGGAGTTTAAGATTCAAAATTTAAAGAATGAAAAATGAGTATATTAATAAATAAAGATACAAAAGTAATTGTTCAGGGAATTACCGGCCGTGATGGCGCATTTCATACCAGTAAAATGAAAACTTACGGTACCAACATTGTAGGTGGTATTTCGCCCGGGAAAGGTGGATCTGAAGTTGAAGGTGTTCCTGTATTCAATACAGTTGAAGAAGCCGTTAAAGCTACTGGCGCAAATGCATCAGTAATTTTTGTACCTGCACCATTCGCGGGAGATGCAATATTAGAAGCAAGTTACGCGGGAATAGAACTTGTAATTTGCATTACTGAAGGAGTTCCGGTTAAAGACATGATAAAAGTTACGCCTATTTTAAAACAGAATGGTACAAAAATGATTGGAGCCAATTGCCCGGGTTTAATTACTGTTGATGAATGTTTGATTGGCATTTTACCGGGAATGATTTTCAAAAAGGGAAATGTTGGTTTGATTTCCCGTTCAGGTACTCTCACATACGAAGTGGTAAATATGCTATCTGAAAGTGGATTGGGACAAACTACCTGTGTAGGCATTGGAGGTGATTCAGTATCGGGTTTATATTTTAGGGATTTACTTGAAATGTATGAAAATGACCCTGAAACTAAAGCCGTAGTAGTGATTGGCGAAATTGGCGGTGATGCGGAAGAGCAGGCTGCCCAATTTATCAAAGATCATATGAAAAAACCTGTCGTAGCATTTATCGCAGGACAGTCAGCACCTCCCGGGAAACGGATGGGGCACGCCGGTGCAATTATTTCAAGTGGTTCGGGCACTGCTGAGGAAAAAATAAAAGCCTTTGCCGCTGCGGGGGTTCCTGTAGCCAAAGAACCCGGAGAAATTCCGGAATTGGTAAAACAAAAATTGGGTTTATAAAAAAACATTCATTTATAATTAAAACGGGTAGTCTAAAAGACTACCCGTTTTAATTATATGTTTATTCAGATTGTAAAAACTAACCATTCAAAGCTTCAGCACCACTGACAATTTCAAGAATTTCGCCTGTAATTGTTGCCTGACGGGCTTTGTTGTACTGCAGGGTAAGATAATTGAGAAGTTCAGTTGCATTGTCTGTTGCACTGTGCATCGCGGTTAAGCGGGCTCCATGTTCAGCTGCATGTGAATCCAGAAGTGCTTTATACAGTTGAATTTTTAAAATACCAGGTATTAATTCCTGAATGATATACTCTTTTGACGGTTCGAAAATATAATTTGTATTAACTTTTGCTGAATCGTCTTTTTCAATTTTAATAGGCAGGAATTGTTCTGTGCTTTGAATTTGAACAGCCGCATTTTTAAATTGGTTATATACAATTTCAATACGGTCATAGGTTCCATCCTCAAACAAATTCATTAAATCTTCAGCGATTACCGAAATGTTCTCAAATGAAAGTTCATTAAAAATATCGTTTTTATTATCCACCACTTTCATCCCGTGGTATTTCATTTGCCGCATTCCCTGTTTCCCCAGACATAAAAAGCTGACATGTTCTTCTTTTAACTGGTTACTGTATTTTTCGTTTACAAGTTTTGCCGCAACTTTTGAAATGTTTGAATTAAATCCTCCACATAAACCACGGTTCGAAGTAACCAAAACTATTAATACTTTCCTGGGATCGCGTTGCTTTGTATAAACCGAATCATCTGTGCTTTCGAGGCTGGCACTCAACAAGGCAAGTATTTTATGTAATTTATTGGCATACGGGCGTATCTGATAAATGGCATCCTGTGCTTTTTTAAGCTTTGCTGCCGATACTATTTTCATTGCACTTGTTACTTGCCGGGTGGTTTTTACCGATGCAATCCGAATGCGTATTTCCTTTAAACCTGCCATATTTTAATGATTGAATGTGAGAATGAAAAAATGCTTCACTAACTTTTCAATAATGCAGTCTTTCTATTTTTTATATTTCTCTGCTATATCTGCGGCTACTTTCCTAATAACCTCTTCTCCATTCTCCGTGAGGTTTCCTTCTTTCAATTCATCAAGTGTAGATCGGTGCTGTAACTGCATAGCTTCATGAAAATCAGCTTCAAACTCCTTTACTTTATCTACCGGGACTTTTCTAAGCAACTCTTTAGCACCGCAGTATATAATGGCTATTTGTTGCTCTATATGCAAAGGTGAGTATTGTCCCTGTTTTAGAATCTCAACGTTTTTGCGCCCTTTATCAAGTACACGCATTGTTGCAGCATCCAGATCAGAACCAAATTTTGCAAATGCCTCCAACTCCCGGAACTGTGCCTGATCGATTTTCAATGTACCTGCAATTTTTTTCATTGCTTTTACCTGTGCGCTTCCACCAACACGAGATACTGAAATACCCACGTTGATTGCCGGACGAATTCCGGAGTTGAACAAATGTGGTTCAAGGAAAATCTGGCCGTCGGTGATCGAAATAACATTTGTAGGGATATATGCGGAAACGTCACCAGCTTGTGTTTCGATAATTGGAAGTGCAGTTAAAGAACCACCACCTTTTACTTTGTCTTTCAAGCAATCGGGAAGGTCATTCATTTTCGATGCAACTTCATCACTTTCAATAATTTTAGCTGCACGTTCCAATAAGCGTGAATGTAGATAAAAAACATCGCCAGGATAAGCCTCACGGCCTGGTGGACGACGCAGCAACAAGGAAACTTCGCGGTACGAAACTGCCTGTTTCGACAAATCATCATATATAATCAAAGCGTGCCTGCCGGTATCCCTAAAATATTCACCAATCGATGCCCCGGCATAAGGTGCATAATACTGCAACGCGGCAGGGTCAGACGCAGGTGCCGAAACAATAACAGAGTATTGCATAGCTCCATGTTTTTCAAGTGTGGCTGCAATATTTGCAACAGTAGATCCTTTTTGCCCAATTGCAACATAAATACAATACACAGGATCGCCTTTTTCAAAATTCTCAAGCTGATTGATAATTGTGTCGATTGCAATTGCTGTTTTACCTGTTTGCCGATCACCGATAATCAACTCCCGTTGTCCGCGACCAATTGGGATCATCGCATCAATTGCTTTTATTCCGGTTTGAAGTGGTTTTTTTACAGGCTGTCTGAAAATTACACCTGGAGCTTTTCTTTCCAATGGCATTTCAAGTAAATTGCCTTGAATTGAACCTTTCCCATCGATAGGTTCGCCGAGTGTATTGATAACGCGACCAAGTAATTGTTCACCAACCATTATGGAAGCTATTCTATTCAAACGTTTAACTGTATCGCCCTCTTTCACTTTTGATGAAAGTCCAAGGAGAACTGCACCAACATTATCTTCTTCCAGGTTTAGGACAATTCCCTTAACACCGCTGTCAAACTCAATCATTTCGTTTGCTTCCACATTTGAAAGGCCATAAATACGGGCAATCCCGTCACCGACCTGCAAAACAGTGCCCACCTCTTCAAGATCAGCTTCCGATTTAAAGCCCTCCAACTGCTGCTTTAAAATTTGAGATATTTCTGCTGGTTTAATATTTGTCATCTTATATTATTTTATCACTTCTTATATTATTTTCTAAGTTCAGTTTCCAACAATTCCTGTTTTATTTTCCTGAGTTGAGTTGTAACACTGGCATCATATTGATTGTCATCGATACGGAGAATAAGGCCACCAATAATTTCGGGATCAACTTTGCTGTTGAGTTCCACTGTCGCTTTTAATTCTTTTTCCAAAAGTGATTTTACCTTATCAAATGTTTTTGGATCGATTTCAGTTGCAGTTACCAACATTGCCGACTTTACATTTTGGTCTTTTCTGATAAGTTCTAAAAAATTATGGCAAATTCCGGGAATATATTCTTCCCTGTTATTTTGGAGAATCAACAATAGAAAATTTAATGTAAGTGGATTAATCTCTGTTTTAAATATTGTGGTTATTAGCTCTTTCTTTTTAGCTGAGGGAATAACAGGGCTTTCAAGGAGATGAACAAAATCGGCAGAATGATTGCAAACATTTAATACCTTTTCGATATCAGCTTTAAACAATTCCAAACTGTTTTTCTCTTTAGCCAAGGAGAAAAAAGCTTTTGCATAACGAACCCTTATTGTGCTTATATCCATCTGTTCTAATTCAGTTTGATATCATCAACTAAACCATCCACCATTTTTTCTTGCTCTGTTTTGCTGGTCAGTTCTTTTTTCAACACTTTTTCGGCAATCATAACAGACAATTCAGCAACTTGTTTTTTGAGGTCGTTTATTGCAGCATCTTTTTCTGATTGAATTTGTCGCTGGGCAAGTTCAATGCTTCTTGTTGTTTCCTGAATTGCTTTTTCTTTGGCTTCGGCTATAATTTTGTCTTTCATTTCTTTAGCCTCTTTCAGAATAACATTTTTCTCCTGACGGGCTTCAGCGATAATTTTTTCGTTATCGGCTTTTAATACTGCAACCTCTCTTTTTGCCTCTTCAGCTGAATTTAAAGCACTTGCAATCGATTCTTCCCTTTCTTTAAGTGCGTTTAATATCGGTTTCCACGCAAATTTACGGAGAATAAAAAGTACAATTCCGAAAATAATGAGCATCCAAAATATAGTGCCGGGATTTGGAGTAACTAAACCCATGATATAAATTTTTTAAAGTTAATGGCAACAACACATCCGGCAATCCCGAAGGTTGTTGCCAAATTTTTTGTTAGATGAAAATAACGAGCGCACAAATAATTACTGCGAAAAAGGCTACACCTTCAATTAACGCGGCAGCAACAATCATGTTTGAACGAATTTCACCAACCGACTCGGGCTGACGGGCAATGGCTTCCATGGCACTTGCACCGATATTTCCGATACCGATACCTGCACCAATTGCAGCCAATCCTGCGCCAATAGCCGCACCTAGTTTACCCAGAGCAGCTCCTGCAGTCGCTTGTAGTAATACAGTTAAAATTGCTGATAACATAGCATTTAAATTTATTAATTAATATTAATGATGGTCTGCAGTCGCCATTCCGAAATAGAGCGCCGACAACAGTGTAAAAACATAAGCTTGTATAAACGAAACCAAAACGTCGAGCAAAAATATAAATACCGAAAACGCGATTGATAATGGGCTGATTGCCAAACCTGCAACAGTACCCATTAAACTTCCAAATATGAATATTAAACTCACAAATACAGTAACAATCATGTGTCCTGCCATCATGTTGGCAAAAAGTCGAACCATTAAAACAAATGGTTTCGTAATTACTCCGGTGAGTTCAACAATGGGCATCAGCGGAATAGGGAATTTCAACCACCAAGGTACATCGGGATTATAAATTTCTTTCCAGTAGTGTTTATTTCCGTTAATTGTAGTAATAAAAAATGTGAATAAGGCCAAAACCATTGTTACCGCAATATTCCCTGTTACGTTGGCGCCAAATGGCGGAAATGGTATCAAACCAATAAAATTTTCAAAAAGGATAAAAAAGAAAAGGGTTAAAAGGAACGGCATATACTTTTCATACTTTTTGTCGCCAATAGTGGGTTTAGCAACCTGATCACGAATGAAGATTATAACTGGCTCCATTAGGTTTTGCATTCCAGTGGGCGCTTTATCCTTGTTTTTTGTAGCTTTTATAGCCATTGATATAAAAATCCAAAACAGCAGGATAACAGTAATCATGATTTCAGCAACTACTTTTGTTATCGAGAAATCAAACGGTTTTCCAATCTCAGTTCCGTTGGTATCCAATTCAACAATTTTGCCTTCAAATTCTTTGCTGTGCGAAATCCTGAATCCTTTATAATCATCGTGTCCGTGATGAAACTTTGACGACATAAACGCGTGAAAACTTTTTCCTTCGTGCAATTCAGGATTTTTGCTGTACAACAAAATGGGTAGCGGGATGCTTATATGATTATCTCCAAATGATACCACGTGCCAATCATAAGAATCTGAAACGTGTTCAATTATAAATTTACCTGCATCAAACTCTTCTTTCGCGAGTGAATCGGTAGTTGCAACCTTATGTGTTTCATCCGCTGAAACTGTTGCCAAAGAAAAAATATTCAGTATAAGAATTAAATAGATTCCTGCGGAAAACTTAAACATATATTAATGGTGTTTTTCTAATGCCCACAAATTTATAAGATTTTTTTTACGACAGATGAAAAAACAAAGTTTTGTGCTTTATTAATTCTACTTCGGATCAATGCATAAAACCACAGTTTTAACTGTTCTTTTTGCTGTGTGATGTTATTCTCAACAATGAAATAACTTCAAAAACAGTAAATACAACATATAGAAACATAAAACAAGCTACAAATGCTTTGGCATTGGCAGTATCAACTGCAATGTAAATGATGGCGACAGCAGAATATAAAATAAGTTTAAAAAAAGTAATGATCATGATACTGCGTGTAAATTTACCCATATCTTTTTTTGCCAGTTGCAATTGATAAGCATAAACAGAAACTGAAGATACAGCATAAAACAATACAAGGAAAGGGAAAACCGGCAAGTAATATTGTGGAATAAATTTCGAAAAGACCAGCCAGCTAATTACTGTAATTACCAACACAACAACAATTAAATTCTGTATGTACTTTTTCATTCTGATTCAAACCTTTTATGTCGGTCTTTTGTTTTTTGATTTCCTTCTCTTTTCAACAAACTCCGTGTCCCGTAAACAATTGCAAGAACAACTGAAAAAATCATTAACCCCAGTGTAAAACCTTTAAATTCGTGTTTCATCCACTGGTCGATTTTGTATCCGCCAAATGTTCCTACACCGATAATTGCCATCATCTCGAATCCAAGACTGGAGTACCTGATGAAATTGTCGAATTTATTTTTGTATTGGTTTTTCTGGTCCATTTGAAGGATTTGTACCATTCATCATACAGCTTCCCGAAAACATTGCACCTGGTTCAATTGAAAGTTTTCCGGCAACAATATCGCCAACAATTTGTGAAGTCGATTTCATGTTAATCAAGTCGCTTGCGGTAACTTTTCCCTTTACGTATCCAGAAATTTCAATGTTATTACAAATTATTTGTCCTTCAATTCTACCTTTGGGTCCAATAACTAATTTACTTTTGGCAGAAATATTACCGAGCAATTCGCCGTCAATCCTGATATCGCCATTGGCAATTATATCGCCTTTTATTTTAGTTCCTTCACTAATTATATTTATAGATTGAATCGGGCTCTCATAATTTCCATTAGTTTTTGCCATTTTAAGTTCTGTTTTGTTGTTTTTAAATAACATATTACATTCGGATTTTCAGGGGTTTGAAATTACACCTTTTTATTAATTCCGGCAAAACAATTATTTATTAGTATCGAAATACTATCAGGTAAAGACATCAGGAATAGGGAATATTTAGAGTAAAATCAATTTAAGTTTCAAAATCAAAACTAAATTACTCAGAATCATAAGCCCATTTGAGGTAAACACTACCCCATGTAAAACCAGCGCCAAATGCAACAAGAATAATGTTATCGCCTTTTTTGAGCCGTTTTTCATAATCGTACAGACATAATGGAATAGTGGCTGAAGTTGTATTTCCAAACTTATGAATGTTAATCATGACCTTTTCTTTCCCGACTCCCATCCGCCTTGCAATTGCATCAATGATACGTAAATTTGCCTGATGCGGTACTACCCATGCAACATCTTCCGATTGCAAATTGTATTTTTTCATTATCTCTTCAGCCACATTTGTCATACTCGAAACAGCAGCTTTAAATACTACCTGCCCCTCTTGGTAAACAAAGTGTTCTTTTCTGTCAACAGTTTCATGCGAAGCCGGCAATAAAGAACCACCTGCTTTCATGTGGAGGTGGTGGCGACCTAAACCATCAACCCTATTTATATAATCAATAACTCCAACGTCTTCTGTCGTCGGTTCAAGCAAAACTGCAGTTCCTGCATCTCCAAAAAGCGGACATGTTGTACGGTCGGCATAATTGGTAATGGCGGACATTTTTTCGGCAGCAACAACAATTACTTTTTTGTAGCGCCCCGATTCGATAAACTGCACAGCTGTTGATAAGGCAAAAACAAAACCTGAACATGCCGCATTCAAGTCAAAACTCCATGCATTATGAATCCCAACTTTGTTCGCAATTATATTCGCTGTTGCCGGGAATGGCATATCAGGAGTAATAGTTGCACAGATTAGCATGTCAATTTCATCCGGAGTAGTATTTGTTTTTTTGAGCAACTCGTTCACAGCTCTTACTCCCAAATCACTTGTGGCTTTGCCGGGCTCTTTGAAAATACGTCGCTCCTTAATTCCTATTCGTTGCATAATCCACTCATCGGTGGTATCAACCATTGTGCTAATCTCTTCGTTTGTTAACCGGTATTCGGGTAAAAATGCTCCTACTCCGGTTATTGCCGCCCTTAATGTTGCCATTGATAATAATGATTTCTGAAATATATGCTTTCTTAAAAAATGTTTTTTTGCCGGCGTGAAGATAAACCTAATACAAAGGAAAATCAAGGAATTAATTATTGGAGAAGTGAAGAGGTTAATAAATACTTAAGTTTATACTGAACAATTCATCCCTATGTTCGAAAAATCTGCAATTCGAGGATCACCGGATTACTCTTTGATCTAAAACCGCTATTTTACGAACTACAATTTACATATACGGTTCAATACAAAAAAAAACCAGGTATTAACCTGGTTTAAACTGCAATTTCTTTAATAATTACCTGTTTCCCACGGTAATATCCGCATTCCGGACAAATGGTATGGTATTTAACCGTTGTACCACAATTTGAGCAAGTTGCAAGAGTTGGTGCAATTGCTTTGTAATGTGTGCGCCTTTTGTCTCTTCTCGTTTTTGATATTCTATGCTTTGGATGTGCCATAATATATATAGTTTTTAATTAATATTCCCCAAATTCCTAAGTGCATCCCATCGTGGATCTGTTGATATCTTATCCTCACTTTCCGGGTGCATATAATTTTTAAGTTTCATAAGCATTTCTTTGTTGCAATCCCTTTTTCCTTTACTGTTTTTAGGATGTACATGCCGCAATGGAATACTTAGAGTAATGTATTCATAAATAATCTGAGCCAGGTTAATATGGTGTTCTTCAGGGTTTACCCACATTATATTTTCATCGCTTTCGAATTCGTTTTCCGAAAATTTAACAAACATTTCTGTTTCGTTGAAAATCTCCTGCTGATAATCTTCCAAACAACGGTCGCAGGTAAGTTCAAGCCACCCTACAATATTAAGCTGTAATTTTAAAAACGAACTGCGTTTTTCAACAACAACTTTAATTTCAATTTTCCCATTGTCAACCAGACTTTCATCAAAATGTTCAAAGAACTTATTATCAACTTCAAATTCGAATTCGTGCAGGCCTTCATTAAGACCCTTAAATTCAATATCGTATTTATTTTTCCAGCTCACTTTTCCAAAAAAGAGTTGCAAAAGTATAAATTTTTTACCAACACCCGAATATTTCAATAAAATATTTAGGATTTGAGTGATTATGAAGTAAAAGTAAATACCACATAATCTTTTAATTTCAATTCATTAGAAGAAAATTACTTTCCCAGGATAATTCTGAAAGTAGTTCCTTTGCCGATTTCGGACCATTTTATAAATATTTTACCGTTATGGTAATTCTCTATGATTCGTTTAGCCAACGAAAGTCCAAGTCCCCAACCACGTTTTTTAGTAGAATAACCTGGTTGGAAAATTGTTTTAAACTGAGATTTTGGGACACCTTTCCCAGTGTCAGTAAGATCGATAACTATTTGATTTTCTTTTTTATGTACATCTATTGATATTGTCCCGCTGTTTTCCATGGCATCAATCGCATTTTTACAGAGGTTCTCAATAACCCATGAAAAAAGTGCAGCATTTAAAGGGGTTTCAATATCATCCCGTTCTGAAAATGAAGTTTTAAAAATAACTTTGTTTGAAGATCTTGTCTTTAAATAGTTTACAGTAGAATTTAAAGTATCCAACAAATTTGTTGGAAACAACTCTGGTTTAGAGCCAATTTTAGAAAACCGCTCAGTAATTCTCTCCAATCTCTCAGTGTCTTTTTCGAACTCCTTAATAAGTGTTTCATCAATATTTTGAAGTTTAAGAATCTCAATCCAGGCCATCAGCGAAGAAATAGGAGTTCCCAACTGGTGGGCCGTTTCTTTTGAC
Organism: Draconibacterium sp.; assembly: GCA_041739985.1. Lineage (GTDB taxonomy): Bacteria > Bacteroidota > Bacteroidia > Bacteroidales > Prolixibacteraceae > Draconibacterium. The sequence continues at coordinate 13,715 of JBGSMW010000055.1, forward strand.
ATGCCTACCCAAACCTGGTTTTGTTCAGCACGCTGGGTGGCATTAAAAGCGAAATAGGCTATCGCTATAAAAACAATAATAACAAAAAGCTGAATAAAAGGATAGTATCTTAGATTTCGAAGAATACTGGATTCGCTGTAATACAATAGTTGTGTATTATTTTCTGAAAGCTCAATAGGGATAGGTTCAACCCGCTCTTTCATTTTTTTGAGTTCCTTTTGTAACACCTCCTCTTTCCTACCCTCGCTATATTTAATATTTGCATCAATATTAAGCGAACCGTCCTTTTCCACAATAATAATTGGGATTGTGGTGTTTTGTGTTGCAACCATACTCAGGAAGTTTAAATAGTGGGTGTTGAGCCGTTCCATTTCAGGAGAAGTAACTTCAATACCGGCATCAATTAATTCTTTTGTTGCCTCTGCCCAAAGTTCCACTTTTTTACGCTCTTCCTGTGCCATTTTATCCGTAAGCCAGTTGGTATAAAATAATGAAGATACCCCAATTAATATTGCAGAGATTAGAAGGAGAATTTTCCCCCGTTTTCGTTTCAGGTAAATGTCCAATTCAATAAATTTTATTGTTCAATAGTTGAAAACGAAGGAAAGGTAATAATATTATTTTTTAGTTGAATTATAAGAATTTATAAAGGTCAAACAAGCAATTTTTAGCGATTAATGATGACTTACGACCTCAGAAATACTTTTATTAACTTTTTGTGGTGCAAGTAATTCAAGAACTGCATTTGTAATTCCTTTAGCATCGATGCCACACTCCTTGTATAAATCTTCAGCCGAACCGTGTTCAATAAATTTATCAGGTATCCCCAATAATTTAACTGAAGCCGAGTAATTATTTTCAGCCATGAATTCAAGAACCGCACTGCCAAATCCACCCTGAATTGTACCATCTTCAACCGTAACAATAAATTTAAAGTTTTCGAAAATTTCCGTAAGCATATCAGTATCCATTGGCTTCACAAACCGCATATCAAAATGCGCTGCAGAAACCTCTTTATTTTCGAGACTTTTCACAGCACGCTTTGCAAAAATACCGGCTTTGCCAATTGTTACCAATGCAATATCGTTTCCATCAGCAAGTTTTCGGCCTTTGCCTATTTCTATTTTCTCAAATGGTTTTCTCCAATTGGGTTTAATTCCGCAACCACGTGGATATCGTATGGAAAAGGGCTGTTTATTTTGGGGCAACTGAGCTGTGTACATCAGGTTTCGCAATTCTATTTCGTCCATTGGTGCAGAAACTATCATGTTTGGGATGGACCGCATGTAGGCGATATCAAAAACCCCATGATGTGTTGGTCCATCTTCGCCAACCAATCCACCACGATCAAGACAAAAAATAACTGGTAATTTTTGAATAGCTACATCATGAATTATTTGATCATAGGCACGCTGCATAAATGTAGAGTAAATGTTGCAAAACGGCACCATTCCCTGAGTAGCCAAACCTGCTGAAAAAGTTACAGCATGTTGCTCTGCTATACCTACATCGAAAGCACGGCCCGGCATTTTCTCAAACAACTTGTTCATTGAACAACCAGTTGGCATTGCAGGAGTAATCCCAACTATTTTATCATTTAATTCAGCCAATTCAACAAGAGTTTCTCCAAAAACACTCTGAAATTTGGGTGCCTTGTCAATAGGGCAATCACAAGAAAATATTTCACCGGTTTCTTTGTCAAAAACACCGGGAGCATGATATTTAGTTTGATTTTGCTCGGCAAGTTTAAACCCTTTTCCCTTTTGGGTAATTACATGAAGTAATTTCGGTCCGGGAATATTCTTTAAATCATTTAGTACATCTGTTAAATAAATAACATCATGTCCATCAATTGGGCCAAAGTATCTGAAATCGAGTGCTTCAAAAAGGTTATTTTCCTTTAACAGAAAATTTTTGAGTGCATGTTGGTTTTTTTGGAGTATTCTTCTTGCCTTATTCCCAAAACCATCCAATTTACCCAAACCTTCCCAAACATCTTTTTTAAACCTGTTATATGTGTCCGATTTTGAAATATTTAGCAAATACTTGTTCATTCCTCCAACATTTGGGTCAATGGCCATGTTGTTGTCGTTTAGTATAACAAGTAAATCCGAATTCGACTGACCTGCATTATTTAATGCTTCAAAGGCCATTCCACCCGTCATTGCCCCATCGCCAATAACTGCGATTACTTTTCTGTCTTTTTCGTTTTTCAACCTGGAAGCTACCGCCATACCCAGACCTGCTGATATAGAGGTTGAAGCATGACCAACACCAAAAGCATCATATTCGCTTTCCGTCATTTTCGGAAAACCACTTATTCCTTTGTATTTTCGGTTTGAATTAAAAATATTGCGACGTCCTGTTAAAATTTTATGACCATACGCCTGATGACCAACATCCCAAATGAGTTGATCATAGGGGGTATTATAAACGTAATGTAAAGCTACTGTAAGTTCCACAACCCCCAGGCTAGCGCCAAAGTGACCTGGATTTATAGATAATTCATCAATAATAAAATTTCTTAAATCCTTGCATACTTCAGGTAAATCATCGATGTGCAATTTCTTTAAGTCGTCCGGACTATCTATTTTTTCTAATAAGCTTCCCTTTTTATCAATCATTTTTACGAAAAAATATTTTCAAAGATATAATAAATCTCCCACTGTGTTTTTAAAAACCGAACTTGAAATGTTTCCATCAAATAAACCTGACCTTTTATGAAATATATTTGTTAATAAGGAATAAACCATCAAGTGTCAGCATTGGTTCAATTATTTTAACACTTTTTGTGAGTGGGGCAATCACATGGCTCAATCCACCTGTAGCAACAACTGTAAGTTTTTCATTTAGCTCTTGTTCAGTTCTGTTGATAATTGAATCAACAAGCCCGCTAAAACCAAATATTACACCTGCCTGAATTGCATGTAATGTATTTTCCCCTAAAACAGATGGTGGTGCAGTTAAATGAATCTGTGGTAATTGAGCTGTTTTCCCGGCTAAAGCACTAACCGCAGTGTTTAAACCGGGAGCAATAGCAACTCCCCTGATTTCGTCATCTTTACCAATGGTTGTAAAAGTAAGGGCCGTGCCAAAATCAATAACTGTTGTTAATTTACCATACTTTTCAAAAGCAGCAACTGCATTGGAAACAAGGTCAGAACCTATTTGATATGGATTTAAAACTTTCACCGGAAGTTTGGGATAAATATCAGGACCTACAGCAGCAATTTTGCCATTAGGCAAAAGGTTTGAAAGCATTTCCATGAAAGGATAAACCAGTGAAGGTACAACACTGCTTAATATTATTTCATTTATATCAGTTACGTTAATATTTCCATCGGAAAGAAGTGATCCGAAGATTACTTTATATTCATCAGCCATTTTTAAAGGATCGGTTTGAATGCGCCAATTATGCAACCAATCTCCATTAAAATTTACCCCAAACACAATGTTGGTGTTTCCAATATCTATTGCTAGTAACATGTTATTTTTTTGTTCAATTTTGAAAAGCAAACTTAAGCGAATAAATATTTACTCTAACTCAATTTTACTATTTTTTTGAGTTTCTTAATATCCGGCACAAATTAAACTTGATTTTTGTTCAATCTTTAACCTTAAAAAAGATTTTGGATTTGAGCTAAAACTGAATCAATAACTAACTAAATAACTGGTTACAATTTGTTGATTACTGACAAATAAATTGCTTAATTTTGAATTTGTTTTCTGAAAAAAAAATTCGTTATTTTAACAAAATGATTGATTAAAATAAAAAGTAATCTAATGCAAAAGACGAAAAATCCGTTAATTTTCATAATTGAGGAAAGCACAATATATAAAGATTTGATTGTGGGATATTTACGCTCAAATAAATTTACTAACATCAAAGAATTTAAGAGTGGCGATGAATGTTTGGCGCAGTTAAGTCTTAATCCCGATATTATTATTCTTGATTATTCAATTGAAGGGATTAGTGGGTTGGAATTAATGAAAAAAATAAAAGCCGCACACCCATCAATTGACTTTATTTTTCTTAGCGGACAAAATGATGTTGAAATAGCTGTTTCAATTTTAAAATTGGGTGCATCGGATTATGTAGTTAAAAACGACAAAGCTCCTGTAAGGTTGGTTAGAGCAATCGAACAGGCAATTTCAAATACCAATAAACAAAAAATAAATAAAGGTTTTACTTTAGGTGTACTTGGCTTTTTTGTGTTATTACTTCTGTTAATTTCCGGAATTATATTTATCACGCTGTTTTTTAACCTTTAATTCTTATCTAACGCTTTTTTAAGGTTAGCTACCAACTTTCTCCCCCGCGAAATTATCCCCGCTGTCGAATGGTTTTCCATTTCATCTTCAATTATTAAAAGTATTTCAGGAATTAACTCCGGTTCTTTAACGGCTATATTCTGCAATACCTGCATTGCATGAACTCTCACTGCCGCAGGCTCTTTTCCCGATTTTAAAGTTTCAATACAAAAATCAAACAGAAATCCCTGTTGTTCTTCAGTCAAGTCATTTAAACTAATCAACTTCAAAAAATGGCGTTTTTTACCTGAGCTTTTTTCAATTTGAACCTGATCAATCATTTCACTCAAAAAAGGTTGCAACAGTTCAGGATGAATGTCGTTAATTTTATCGACCAAATAAGCAGCTCTCCAACTTTTAGAATCGGTGTCATAAAAAGCCAATTCAATTAAGAGTTTATAATATTCAGGATTTTTTTTAATTTCAGTTATAAGGTATTGCAAATTTTCCCATGAATCGATTAGTTCTTTTAATTCAGCTTTTGTCATTGTACCGGTTTTCTGCAAAAATATATATTTCACTATTCGTCCCGCACTAATTTTTTTAATTTTGAGTCATGATTAAAGTTGCATGCGCCATCATAATCAACAACACCGGAGTATTGATTGCGCAACGAAAAGCCAGTTCAAATCATCCACTGAAATGGGAATTTCCGGGCGGAAAACTAAACTCAAACGAAACACCTGAAGTTTTTATTTTACGCGAAATCCGGGAAGAACTTGATATCGAAATAGAAATAAAAAAACCGATGATTTCAGTGAATTACATTTTTGGATCAAAACAAATTGAATTGATCCCGTTTTTATGTACTATAAAATCGGGTGAAATAAAACTGATTGAACATCAAAATTTTTTGTGGATCGGACCTGATGATTTAGATCAGTTTGATTTTATCGGTGCAGATAGAAAACTAATTCAGCACCCCGGAAACAAATTAATTCTAGAAAAATACCTTAGGAAAAATATGAACAAACCCCGATAATAATGCTGCCCAACTAACGATTGACATAATCATAAACGGAACGGTTTGCCAACGTTTTGAATAATATTTGTTTGCAAGAAAAGCTCCCACCGGTATTGTAAGAATAAATGGTGTTGCAATTATTATTCCCCAAAAACCATAAGTAGTTTTCACCTTTGCGATAAACCGGCTTTTCCTTGAAAATACTTTTGCTGGTTTTTTTGATGCCATTCTTTCACAAAATATATGAAACCTTACTTTAATAAATCCCGGAATAATCCGACACAATTTAGGCTTCAAGAAATCAAATAACACAATTACACGCTTACTTAAATAATAAAAAAACAAAAAACCACCAATCCCGCCAATCAGCACTGAAATCAATGCCTGATCAAAATCGAGACCGATTATCATTGCGTAAGGCAGGGTTAAAAAATATTTAACCGAAGCGAGTAAAATGACATGTAAAATTTTAAATATCATATTCAATTTGTAACAACTCAATTAGAACGCTGCGATTTTAAAAATGTTTCTATGATTTGAAAAAATTGTTTCAGTTTTAGAATTCTTAACTAACCACGTTAATTAAAGTTCCCACTTGAAATGATTTTAGATTTTCGACAGCAATTTTCATTAATCGTGAACGTGCTTCAAAAGTTGCCCAGGCAATGTGTGGAGTTATGTAACAATTCTTTGCTTTTGGAAGTGGATTTTCGGGGTTTGCCGGTTCTACTGATAAAACATCCAACCCGGCACCAGCAATTTTTCCGTTGTTCAGAGCATCTGCCAAATCCTGTTCATTAACCAGCGGTCCGCGACCAGTGTTTACAAGAAAAGCCGTTGGTTTCATTTTCGAAATTGCAGCTTTATTTATAAATCCGGTGTTTTCAGCAGTCAACGGACAATTGATACTGATAAAATCACTTTCTGCAAGCAATATGTCCAAATCAACCTGATTGGCTTCCAAACCAGTTTCTTTTTTACTTCTATTATTAAAAATAACTTTCATACCGAATGCCAACGCAATTTTTGCAACTGCCTGACCAATTTGCCCAAATCCAATAATTCCCAGCGTTTTCCCGGCAAGCTCCATTTGCGGGGTTTTCCAGTAGGCAAAATCAACACTTTTTGCCCATTCGCCTTTAGCCACCGAATCAGCATGAACCGATACATTTTGAGCAAAATTCAGTATATGTGAAAATACCATTTGTGCTACAGATGCTGTGCTGTATGCGGGAATGTTGGTTACAACAACGCCAGCATTCTTTGCTGCAACTGTATCCACAATATTGTAACCCGTAGCTAAAACACCGATGTATTTTAAATCAGGTAATTTTGAGATGATTTCCTTATTCAGAACTACCTTGTTGGTTATGAGCACATCTGCTTCTTTCGACCGTTCCAACGTTTGCTCCGCAGAAGTGCGGTCGTAAATTGTGCAATCTCCCAGTTTTTTGAATTCGTCCCAGCTCAAATCTCCCGGATTCAAAACATATCCATCGAGAACAACAATTTTCATAATCAATTTTTTAAAGATTTTCAAAGAAACAAAAATATTCAAAACGTATAGTTGTCAGAATTCAGTTAAGCTGTTAGTTTTACATTTCAAACTAATTAAACTGAAATGAAACTTATATTTTCCTTTTTGATTCTGATTCTGTTCTCCGTCGTTGCTTTTGGTCAGACTGAAACTTTAAAACTTTGGTATGACAAACCGGCTGAAAAATGGACAGAAGCGCTTCCAATCGGTAACGGAAGACAAGGTGCAATGATTTTTGGAAATCCGCTAAAAGAACATTTTCAGTTGAATGAAAATACACTGTACTCGGGCGAGCCTTCATCTACTTATAAAAATGTAAATATTCAGAACGATTTGCCATTGGTAATAAAAATGCTTGAAGAGGAAAAATATGTAGAAGCCGACAAATATGTAACCGAAAACTGGCTTGGCCGTTTGCACCAGAATTACCAGCCTTTTGGTGATTTGCATCTGGATTTTGAAGGAAATGAAACCGAAATCAGCAATTTTCAGCGTGAACTTGACATTTCAAATTCCATTGCAAAAGTGACTTACAACTTAAAAGGAGTCAATTACACCCGCGAGGTTTTTGCCAGTTTTCCCGATCAAATAATTGCAATCAGAATTACATCCGATAAAAAATCAGCCATTTCATTTCGGGTGAATTTTAACTCAATTCATCCAAACTGCATATCCGAAACCCCTTCAAATCAATTACTCATTTTCAAAGGACAGGCTCCCGGATTTGTTTCGCGAAGAACATTGGAACACATTGAAAGCAAAAACGACCAACACAAATACCCCGAAATTTACAATGCTGACGGAACCCGAAAACCTAATGCCAAACAGGTTTTGTATGGCGATGAAGTTGATGGAAAAGGAATGTTTTTCGAGGCTCAACTCGAGATCAGGAATTCGGGCGGAGAATTATCCAAAATAGAAAATGGATTGCAAATTACCGATGCTGATGGAGTTGTGCTTTTACTTTCAATGGCAACCAGTTACAACGGATTTGATAAAAGCCCGAGCCGAGAAGGAAAAAAACCAGCTGAAATCAATAAAAATATACTTGAAAAGGTAAAATATAAAAGCTGGAACGAAATTGTAAAAACACATCAGGCAGATTATAAAAATTTGTTCGACAGGGTGGATTTTGAATTGAAAGCCGCTGATTTCAGTAAACTTTCCACCGTTGACCGGTTAAAAAACTATGCCGGCAATAAAGATTACAATTTAAACACTTTGCTTTTTCAGTATGGCAGGTATTTAATGATTTCGGGTTCGCGAACTGGCGGACAACCCCTGAATTTGCAGGGAATCTGGAACGCCGAAGTAATTCCACCCTGGAACAGTGGTTACACAATTAATATGAATACCGAAATGAATTACTGGCCTGCAGAAGTTACAAATCTTTCGGAGTGTCATAAACCGCTTTTCAGGCTGATAAAAGAATGTGTTGTAAACGGGCGTGAAACTGCCAAAAACATGTATGGCAACCGGGGTTGGGTGGTGCATCACAATGTCGATATCTGGCGACAAACTTATCCTGTCGATAACCAGGCACGGTATTCTTTTTGGCCCATGGCGCAGGGTTGGTTAACCAGCCACATGTGGGAACATTATCTTTTCACCGAAGATGAAGATTTTCTTAAAAATGAATTGTATCCGGTAATTAAAGGTGCTGCCGAATTTTATGCCGACTGGTTGGTTGAGAATAAAAACGGCTATTTATTAACACCTGTAAGCACAACTCCCGAAAATGCCTTTTACACACCCAAAGGCGAAATTGCAACTGTCAGCCAGGGAACAACAATGGATATGGCAATTATAAAAGAAACCTTTACCCGAACCATTGAAGCATCTGAAAAATTGGGGATTGATGAAAAATTACGCACAGAATTAAAAGAAAAACAGGCAAAATTACTGCCCTACAAAATTGGTAAAAAAGGTCAGCTGCAGGAGTGGGAATTCGATTTTGAAGAACCTGAACCCGAGCACCGTCATTTGGCTCATTTGTATGGATTTCATCCCGGTAACCAAATCACAAAAGAGAAAACCCCCGAACTTTTTGATGCAGTTAAAAAAACACTTGAATTGCGCGGGGATGCAGCCACAGGCTGGAGCATGGGTTGGAAAATCAATTTCTGGGCACGAATGTATGATGGTGATCACGCCATGAAAATCATTAAAAACTTCTTTAACTATGTTGAAGAAGGCAGCACGCAATATACAGGCGGCGGACTTTACCCAAATTTATTCGATGCACACCCGCCTTTTCAAATTGACGGAAATTTTGGTTATACTGCTGGTGTTGCTGAAATGCTGCTTCAAAGTCACGAAGACAAAATCCGTTTACTGCCTGCCCTGCCAAGCGATTGGGCAACCGGTAAAATTTCGGGTTTAAAAGCTCGCGGTAATATTGAAGTTTCGATGGAATGGAAAAATGGAAAGTTAATTCAGGCGACTTTAACTTCTGAAAAAAATAAAACGGTTTTAGTTGATTACAAAGGACAAACTATAGAAATTCAACTAAAGAAAAATAAACCGGAGAAGTTGAAGATTGAATTATTTGATAATTAATAAATATTGCAGATCGGAACCCGCACCTCCCAATAAAGCAATACCAATTAAAACACCGGCTCTAAATTTTCCCATTTTACATTCCAGTCTTTAGGGAATCCCGGGTTGTTAATTTTATTTCCTTCGAATCCGGCGCACATCATGGCAACTGCTGTGAGCAAGCCGCCATTTCCGGGCAGGTAAATCCGCAACCGTTCTGTTTGATAGTTGTGGCCGTTTTTCAGGTAGGTATTTTTTACTTCATCTTTCAAAAGCAAATCAATTGCCTGCTCAGGTAAGCCCAGCCGGGTTGCACACATGGCGGCCATCGGGTAATCCCAGCCCCAGGTTCTGTCCCAGTTCCATATTTTTTCAATGTGGCCGATAGTTGCAGCCATTACTGCAGAATCCATTTCTACTGTTCCCGGCATCATTCCGAAAGCGCCCAAAACCATTGGATGATCAGAGTAATAGTGCTCGTTTTCATACGAATCGGGTACACTTTCGGCGGCAAGGTATAATCCGTTTTTTTGAGCAAACGGTGGTAGCCCGTCGATCACTTTTTGCCATTTTTCGGTTTCAGGCAAATTCATTCTTTCATGCCATTTTTGGGCAACTTTCAAACCCCAGTGCCAGTATGCAATTTCGAAAGGTGGATTAAAAGTGAGTTCTTTTTCAAGGCTTTCCTGTGCCGGAATCAGGGGCGGCCCTAAAATATATCGGTTGTTTATATCGTCCCAGCGAGCAAAATCGGTCATAAAATCCGCGGTCGCATAAACCAGCGCAGCATATTTTTCAAGTGTTTCTTTGCTCGGATTTTGCCGGTAACACAATTCAGCAAAATAAATAATGTGAGGTTGCTGCCAAATCAGGAATTCACCAACCCCCGAAGGAGAATCATTTCCCTGCAAATCGGTCATTTTTGGCCAGCGCACACCGTCGTATCCCTGATTTTCGGCATTTATTTTTGCTTTCTGAAAAATGTCAGAATAATATTCAAGACTTTTTTCGAGCAATTCTGTCCGGTTCCAATAGGCAAAATGGACACCGTGCCACCAGTGCATTTCCAAATGTGGTTTTCCGTACCAACTGTTGTACGTTAATCCGGTTTCCTGCGGAGGGAAATTTCCGGCACACTGAATTCTTGTTAAATATTGCGAAAGCACAACCCGCCGCTCCAATTCAAAAGCTCGTGGATCGGTAGTTCCCGAAAAATCAACTGCACCACCCGATTGCCAAAACTCACCCCAGCTTTTTGACGAAAGTTGTTTTGTTTTTGTTATTTCATTCGGTTCGTCAAAGTCATTTTTATTTCTGAATTCAGCCGAACAATAAAAGGCAGACGATTCGGTTTCGGGTTGAAGAATAAAAATGTGCGGTTCCAACTCTGTCAACTTTGCTTTTCCCGACCACTTTAATTCAGTAAAATAAATTGTTGAATCAATTTCGTGTTTAAAAATGGCGCTGTTATCTGTTTTACCAATGATCTCGGATTGATGAAGTGAGTCATTTTTTAAGTCGGATGCATTATCGCCCCAATTGCCTGTTGGATATGGAAAACTTAGTTTTAAACCCACCAAACCTTTCGAAATTCTTTTTGAACTGATTTCCACTTCAACCAAATCCTTTTCCGGATGAACGCAGGTTGAAACGTCGATTTTTTCATTTTCAACTTCAAAAGAACTTTCTATCAATCCTTCCCATAAATTCAGGTTTTGATTTATATTTTTGATTTCTCCAGCCCCTACTTTCGATTTGTCGGCGTTAAATAATGCAAATCCAAGATTGGCTAACTGCAGACGGTGCGGGTTCATCCTTAAATAATTTGCTGCATCCTGTTTTCGGCCAGGCTCACTCCACTGAACTGCATAGGGAACTTTTCTACCTTCAACATCAAAATACTGATAAGTTTCTTCCAAACGATAATCTTCTGTATTCGGGAAACTGTGCCAGCCCCACTCACTTTGCGTTCCAAGACAAACACCTTTTTCATATAATTCGGGGAAAGTTTGTAACCCGGTTGCATCAACAGTAAAAGCAAATTCACCGTTTCCAACTGAAAGAGATGAGAGAGAATCAAATTCGGTGTTAAATACGTTGTGCCTTGTTACAAGTGCAAAACGGTCAATTTTATCCTGTTTTTTTAGCGGGGAGTTACAGGAAAAAATTGGCGTCAAAAGAAAAATAAGTAGTACTGCCTTAAAACTATTTTCAATTCGATTCATCATAAATTGTTTTCAATTTTAAAAACATAAGCGTTTGCAATGTTGTATTTTACAGCTTGAGCTGTAGAAAATTAATTCGCTTAAAAATAGCATAATTGAAACCAACGAAAAACGAATCCAAACCATTCAACTGTATTAATTTCAATGTTCAAACCAAATAATACCATTTTACTAAAAAGACATGCAAAATTACCCGCTTATTGAGATTTTCAGCCTCATAAAATAGTTGCCAAACAGCTATTTTTACATTCAAATTAAAAAAATATACAATGAAATTGATATTAACTACAATCATCTTCGGTTTGATTTTTAGTTGTTCACCAAAAACAAAAACAGCAGAACCTGAACAAAAACCTGTTTCATGGGCAGTTCGGTTTGCCAATGCAGTTATGACAAGGCACGACAGTCTGATAAATTATAACGAAAATAAACGAAGTTATGGTTACGACTATGCATTTCTCGCTGGCGCTATCGACAGTTTAAGGTCAATTGACCCGAATTATTCGGAATATATGAAAGCATACATCGACTATTTTGTGCAGGATGACGGAAGCATTAAAAGCTACAAAATGGAAAATTACAACATCGATAACATTCGACCTGGAAATAACATGCTCGAATTGTTTGAGCGCAGCAAAGATGAAAAATATAAAATAGCTGCTGAGACTTTGGTTAGCCAGATGGAAACACATCCACGCACAAATTCAGGAGGTTTTTGGCACAAAAAAATCTATCCTTACCAGATGTGGCTCGACGGACTTTACATGGCTTCTCCGTTTTTGGCAAGATATGCACGCGATTTTAATCAACCAAAATGGTTTGATGAAGTAGTTTTTCAGTTGCAGGAGGTTTATAAAAATACGCTTGATGAAAACACAGGTCTTGTTTATCATGCCTGGGACGAAAGTCGTGAACAACGCTGGTGCAATCCTGAAACCGGCCAAAGCAAACATTTCTGGAGCCGTGCAACCGGCTGGTACATGATGGCGATGGTTGATGTACTTGATTATTTACCAGCAGATCATCCCGGCCGCCAACCAATTATTGAAATCCTAAATGAATTGAGTGAAGCACTTTTAAAAGTTCGGGACGAAAAAACCGGATTGTGGTACCAGGTGCTTGATCGTGGAGGAGATGAAGGAAATTATTTGGAAGCGTCAGGAACAGCAATGTTTATTTACACTTTTGCAAAAGGAGCTAAAAAAGGATATCTCGATAATAGTTACCTCGAAATTGCCAACTCTGCTTTTGACAGTATGGTAGAAATTATGGTAAAAACCGGAGACGACGGTTTGCCGGTTTTGACGAATACATGCGGTGCCTGCGGACTCGGCGGTAATCCATACCGCGAAGCTGATTATAATTATTACGTAACGGAAAAACAGATTGACAACGACCAAAAAGGAGTTGCTCCATTTATTCTGGCTGCCATTGAATTAAATAAATAGAAAAACCAACAATGAAAAAACTGATTCTTCTGATTTCGATTTTCGCCCTTTTAAATGCAGGGACTTTCGCACAAAAAACACAGGCATACTTAGGTTTAAAAGAAGGTGGTGAATGGCTTTGGGTAACAAAAGCAAACGGTAATAAACAATACGAATACAAGGGCGGTGATTTTAAACCAGTTAAAAGTTTGATTGCGGATAAAAAACATACAGACCATTCTTTTGATATTCAGTTTGAAGGACCGGGCTGGGAATCGGATAAAATAGCTTACCGGATTTACATGGATTGGCGCAATGCAATCGATATTTTTGGTAAGAAAACTGAAGCTTTGATTTTGCAGAATGTTGGTTTGGATGGATTTGATTCGTACCACGAAATTCAGGATTGGGGCGTTGATATTTTAAAAGTTGGCGATGCACTGGGAATTGGCACACTCGCGTTTTGGAACGGTGAAAAAGCGGTGAGAGTTGAAAAAACAGACAAAATTTCAACTTCTGTTGAAAACGGGAAAAATTCATCGAAAGTTTCCATCGATTATGCTGGTTGGGAAATCAACAATACAAAAACAGATGTGCACACAACACTTGAAATTGAAGAAGGAAGTTACCTTACCAAATATTCAGTTGAACTTTCAGCAGCTTTGCCAAATCTTGCTACTGGGATTATCGATTTACCAAATACAGAAACTGCAGTTTTTACTGATATCAAACCCGGTTGGACCTGCTTTGCAACTTTCGGTGTACAATCGTTGCAAAACGACAAATTAGGAATGTGTATATTTTTTAAAACTGACCAGTTACTTTCTCAAACCAAAGATAAATTAAGTCATGTAATTGTATTAACACCGGAAAATAACAGGCTGACATACTATTTTGGAGCAGCCTGGGAACAGGATGCTTCAGGAGTTAAAACTATGGAAGAATTTAAAGCGTTACTTAAAAAGCAGGTTAAGTATTTAAACTGAATATTCTATTAAGTTTCTGAAATCACCCTTTTAAAATTAAACCAATTAAATCAAGTTTATTGAAATCCTCATTCGTACAGTTGAACTGCGCTGTCGTTGATTTCAATTTTATTATTTTTTACAAGCAGAATCATTTCAGCGCCGGCCAAAATAACCGGACCATAACCGTGTGCAGCGTAAACATTTATCGGACGGTAATAGTAAAAAGCCGGATCGAATCCCATTCCTGTTCCAACACAAGTTCCTTCCACCTGTCCTTTTTCGTTTACTTTTGTTGATACTGCATTCCATGCCAGACAAACCATTGGCGCATAAACTTTCGCATCAACATAACCGCGGTTAATAGCGCGTGCAATTGAATAGGTATAAATTGCCGTTGCTGAAGTTTCCAGATACGAATCATTTCTATCTATTAACTGATGCCAGAAACCTTTTCCTGATTGATAATTCGCCAAACCACGAATGTGCTTTCTAAGTATTTGCAAAACCAGTTCCCTGCCCGCATGATTTTCGGGTAACACTTCCAATAATTCAACCATTGTCATAACAGCCCAACCATTTGCACGTGCCCAGTGAAACTGAGGATGTTCGTCCATTTCCTGAACCCAGCCATGCATAAACAAACCTTTTTCTTCGTTAAACATCCGTTGCAAAAAAAGCTGCACCTGTTTTACCGCGTCATCAAAATATTTTTGCTCACCCGAGCACGCACCCATTTGTGCCAATGCGGGAACGCTCATAAATAAATCATCGAGCCACAAAGTATTGGGTTGCGGACGGTTTCGAGCCAAAGTTCCATCTTTCAGGCGAAATTCTTTATTGCTGATGTAATCGATGTAGTTATTAATAATCGGATCAAAACCGAAATTATCACCTGATTGCTGAGCTTTGATAATTGCTGCACACATGGCACCGGCATCATCCAACGCGTGTGGATGCAAAACTGAATTTACCGGAGTTCTTATTTCAGGATGATTTTCGCTGAGTTTTTTAAAATGCGGAATGATATCGGCAATAAACTGAATTCTGTCGTTTGTATATTTTGCATATTTTGCATCTCCGGTAGCCTTTGTTGCAAGTGTCATTCCGGCATAAGTTACACCCCACTCGTAACTGATCAATCGGAAATCACCTGCCAGAAATATTGTATTTTCATCCACTTTTGAATAGTCCGTTATTTCTTTCCCTGAAGTTTTATCAACCAATTTCATGGGAGTTGATTTGTCGAGATAATTATAAACACGGTCGAGAACCGCCTCAATATCTTTCACTTCAGGTTTTCCGTACGGAACATCGTATTCCGGTTGCAACAAATGAAGCGGTGTGTTTGAATCGTTTATTTTTTGTGCAAAACCAGAAACTGCGCACAAAATTGAAAAAAGTACAATTAACCCGTAAATTTTACTTTTCTGTTTATTCTTTTTCATATCGATCGATAGTATTTAATTCTATTACACTTTATTTTTTGTCTTGATATTCTAAAAACCAGCTTTTGCAGTTAATTTTTCAGACGAACATATTTAAATCATCACAAAAAACTGACGGACAAAATACAGGTATCGTCCATATTAATTATCAGCAAGTTTAAAAACCTCGCTGCCTGCAAGCAGAAAACATCCCAAACCGTAGTCTTCGAAATCGGGTTTACTGTCGTACAAAACAGTTTGCCCGTCTGATGGCTGTTTCCCGGTTCCCTGCATATAACCTAAAAACCCATTTGGATGAACTGATTCGTTCGCCATTGCATTCCATCCTTTTGTAAGCGCGGGAAGATATTTTTTTGAAGGAAGTAAACCGTTATTCACACCCCATGCCATTCCATAAACAAACAAGGCAGTACCTGAGGTTTCCTTTCCTCCAAAATTGGTTGGGTCGTGCAAACTTGCGTTCCAAAATCCATCAGCCCGCTGAAGGGGTAACAAAGCTTTCATCATTTCCTTGTAGGTATTTATATATTCTTTTCTGTGCGGGTCATTTTCGGGCAAAATATCCAGAACCCGCACCAATGCAGCCACAACCCAGCCATTTCCGCGCGACCAGTAACAATCTTCACCATTTGGTTCTTTGTACGGAGGCAGGAAATCTTTGTCGCGCCACCACAATTTATCTTTTTTATTGTAAAAACCCTGTTTCACTTTGGCATCCAAATACATTTCGTACATGCGTTCAGAGTAACTGTTGTCTCCAGTAATTACTGATAATTTGGCGAAAACCGGCATTGCCATTTGCAGGGCATCAATCCAATCCCAGTCGTCTGTTTTATTCGTCGCCATTATCAAATCAATTGAGGCTTTGACATTTTTCAGACGCTCGGGTTGTGGGTCGATTTCATATAAATCCAAATAAGTCTGGCCGCAGCACTGATTGTCTGCATTCCGGGTTTCAATACCATCACGGAAATTCCAATTGTGTGCTTCTGCCCACGAAATGGCATAATCATAAAATTGCTTGTCAGGTTTTATCGAATAAAAAGCCATCAAACCTTCGTAATAAACTGCACGTGTCCAGATATTACTTGGGCGTTCCCTGTTTGTAATGATACTTTTTCCTGTGTCGGGCCATTTTTGCATAAAATATGCGTTGGCTAACTCCAGTTTTTTCAAAACCTCATTTTTTATTGGCAGTTTTTGCGCAACCAAAAAATTTGCTGTTATAGTGAATATTACGACAAACAACCATGCAGCTTTTGATTTCATATTTATAAATTGTAATACGTTATTTTTCGAAGAAGCTCCCTGAGAACAATATTCATTTTTGAATTAAAATCCAGGGTCGTTTTTTTCTTTTGTAAACAACCCGGGCAATCTCTAATTTAGCCTTTTGGCAAATGGAAGATCAAGTTTTTTTGCTTCTTCCATCGCTATTCGGGCAACTTCAAATGCTCCAGTTTCACTTAAATGTGTGTCGTCCTTTCTTCCTTCCGGAAAATTTTCATTGGGTTCAGTCCATAAAAACATAGCTTTCGAAGGTTGGTCGCCAAGATCGTTAACCCATTTTTCGGTAATTTTTTGAAGATCGATTAAAGGAACATTTAGTTTCTGAGCCACTTGCCGGGTTGCCACCGGATAATCGCCATGTGTGTCTGTAAGTTTTCCGTTATCGCCAAATTTTCGCCTGACAATGGAAGAAAACAGGATGGGAGTTGCACCTTTTTCGCGTGTTTCGGCCACAAATTTTTCAAGGTTTGCCGTGTAAGTCCCAAATGGTGTTGTAAATCTTGTTGAATCGTAATCTTTTTGGTCGTTGTGACCAAACTGTATGAAAACAAAATCACCTGGCTGCAAACTATCAAGCACGATTTTCCATCTTCCTTCATCAATAAAACTTTTACTGCTCCTTCCATTCACAGCATGATTTTTTATGCTGATATCTCCGTCAAAATATTGATTTAAAACCTGGCACCAACCAGTTTCGGGGTAAACTTCAGGCGTTTTATTGGCCATTGTAGAATCGCCGATTGCAAATATTGTAAATAGCTTATTGTTTTGGCAACCATTTAAAACCACAAAAAAAATCGTTAGCAGTAGTAATATTTTTGTCATTGCTGATTAAATTTTAAAGCACTTTCGGGTACTTCCTCTCCAATTATGGTTTGCTTTTTAAAGTCAGTTTTTTCCGAAGATACAAGCGTAATATTTTCACATTGTTTACCATTTACTGTAATTGCCTCCGGAGAGTTTATGTTACTTTCAACTTCTTTTAAAACTACATTTTTACAGTTTAGAAAATCAAAAATAGTCGGGTTTTTTGCTGATAGTTTTACATTGCTGATTTTAATTCCGTTGGCATCTGCAGCTGAAAAGCCTTTGTCGGCTTCAATTACCATATTGCTCAATTCAATATTTTCAAGGTTCATCTCTGGTAATCCCTGGAGAAGAACGGCCTGCATTGCACCCCTAATTTCAATGTTTCGAATAGAAATATTTCTGAATTGCGGTGTTTCCTCTGAAACCTTTTCAAATTTGGCAACTTCCTGTTTTTCTGAAGTTTCAATCATTTCCGATTCAGATCTTCCACCATAAAAAAGATTAAATGAAATTGCGAAAGTTGGGATATCAATCATCAGGATATCAGAAATATAAATGTTTTCAACAATTCCTCCGCGACCACGGTTACTTTTAAACCGAAGACCAACATCAGTCCCCATAAAAGTACTGTTTGAAACGTGCATATTTTTTACACCTCCTGACATTTCGCTGCCAATTGTAACGCCTCCGTGACCGTGATAAACAATATTATTCCTGATAACAAGGTTTTCGCATGCAATACCTCTTTCCCTGCCATCTTCGTCTTTACCTGATTTAATGCAAATTGCGTCGTCACCCACATCAAAATTTGAGTTTTCGATGATCACATTTTTGCACGATTCTATATCAATTCCATCACCGTTTTGCGAATACCATGGATTGCGGACAGTAAGATTGCGGACAATCAAATCCTCAACTACCAGTGGATGAATGCACCAGGCTGGTGAATTTTGAAAAACTGGGCCATCAAACATTACCCTTTTACTGTTTTGAATGCTCACCATCACAGGGCGTAAAAAATCACGAATTGATTCAAATTCTTCCTTTGTTGTTAAATCAAGCCGAACATTTTGATCTGCATTTTGCATTGCATTTTTAAATTGTTCAGAAGGATACCACTCATTATTTTTTTCGTTGACAACGCCGCCGGATGCTACTAATTTTTTCCATTGTCCGTCATTCAGTTTGCTTTTCTTTACAAAACGCCAGGAATCGCCCGAACCATCCCATATTCCACTTCCCGTAAAAGCCACGTTTTCAATATTTTTACCATAAATGGGAGACAAACAACGCCAGGTATTTAACCCTTCAAAACTGGTTTCAATTACAGGATACAAATCTTTATCGGTCGAGAAAATAACAAGCGAACCTGCTTCGGTATGAAGTTCGAGGTTGCTTTTTAAAGTTATTGGACCGGTGAGCCAAATTCCTGCGGGGATAATAACTTTGCCACCACCCATTTTCGACACTGCGTCAATTGCATTTGCAAATGCTTCGGTATTTAAAACCTGGCCACCGCTAAATGCACCAAAATCAAGGATATTTACTTCGTTGTCAGGAATTAAAGGTTCCTGAACCAATGCCATTTCAAATTCGATATTTTCATATTTTTCAGATGATTGAGAATTATCGGATTTAATATTTTGCGCACAGCTTAGAACAAGAAACGCAAAAAAAACTATAATGGGTTTGATTGATATTGTTATCATACAAATTCTTTATTGCAATGAAATTTGCCAGGGGTAACTGTAGTAAATTTTTGATTTTACAATAGAGATTATAAAAAACGGGAAAGGCTTAAAAACTCCGGGAATCAAAAGAACCAACTTGAAATCCCGGAGTTAATTTACCTAAAAACTACTATACTTGAATTATGAATAAATGATTAATAAATTTCATTTTACCTGATAGATTAGTAACCTGGATTTTGCATTGCAGCTTTTTCATCAGGAGTCAAAGGCCTGCCTTCCTTATAAATTCCATCGAGGAATGTCTGTGGAATTGGTCGCAGAAGGTGATAATCCTGAATGTTTGGAGCTGCTCCGGGGTTATAAGCCCTAACCCTTGCCACTAATGTTTTGGTTCGGCTTAAATCTTCCCAACGGTGCCATTCGCCGGCAAGTTCTCTTGTACGTTCATTCAGAACCAAACACAACATACGGTTAAAGTCACCTGAGTACCCAAGTTTGGCAATTACCACTTCATCTTCAGCAGGCAAAGCTGAAGGACTGGCAATTGTCAGATCGGTAGCCGCTGTTGTTTCAGGAATATTATTAGACTCATAATATGAATTTTCTTTCATGTAAGAATTGTCACTCTGAGGCTGTTTAAAATCAGAAGTGGGATAAGACTCGGCACCATCAACATAGTACGAGCGGTCTTCCCCATCTTTGTAAGCACCGCGGTTACGAACCGCATTTATATAGGTTAATGCCTCAGAATACTTTTCCTGACGGATTTTTGCTTCGGCAGCCATTAAATAGGTCTCGGCAGAACGCGCCAGAATTTCATCGCGCATCCCTCGGTTATCGTTTATGGCTGTCCTGTCTGCTTCAAAATGTTTTGACAGTGAAGGAAACCTTGGGTTTTTCAACAGTCCAACACCATCTGCCGCATGTGCCACAAAAACGTGAGGGATTGTTTTTCCTGTCTCACTGTATAAAATACCAGGATCATTATTATTTATAGTTTTAGCGAAACGACTATCGTTGGTTGAATTGATAACATAGAGAATACCAAGATCTGATCCGGCAGTGTATGTAATACCTCCATATTCACCTCCTTTGTTTACCCGATGTTTTGTCCTGAAGGTTTTCCAGAAACGGGAATCTTTTATGTGGTCAAAGCCATCATATACAAAATATGTGGGAGCCAAACGGCTGTAAGGACGCATTCCCGTTAGG
The DNA here is from genome assembly GCA_041739985.1 of Draconibacterium sp. Classification (GTDB taxonomy): domain Bacteria; phylum Bacteroidota; class Bacteroidia; order Bacteroidales; family Prolixibacteraceae; genus Draconibacterium. The sequence continues at coordinate 34,133 of JBGSMW010000055.1, forward strand.
TCACGTTTCAACGTAGGCAGGTCATCGTAACGGGCTGTATAAAATATATGACTATTGTTATTGGTCTCAAGTGCAGGATCACGACTAAAGGATGCAGATAAAATTAATTCCGGCAGGAATTCATTAGCTCCGTCAGGCTGGGTATAATTCCAAAGCATCTGATAATTATTAGCGAGCGGGTGACGCGCAATTACTTCGTCTGAGAGAGATATTACCTGTTGCAAATCTGCACTTTTTGTAGCTGAATTCCAACTGTCATTAATTTCACTGGCACGAGTTAAATAGGCTTTTGCCAGGAAATGGGCGGCCGCATCCTTACTGATTCGGTTAGGAAATTGTACATTATTGTCCAACAAGTTATAAGCCTGGGTAAAATCATCGATTACCTGCGCCAGTACTTCTTCTGCCGATGCCCTTGTGAACTCTAATTCAACGGTAGTACTTGGTGTCAATTTTAGAGGAACACCACCATAATGCCGTACCAATTTTAAATAGTTAAATGCACGGAGAAAATACCCTTCGCCCAGGGCAGTCTTTTTGATAGCAGCATTCGTTGACTCAATATTTGTTGCCGATTCTATTAACTGGTTAGCCAATCCAATGCCACGATAGACATTATCCCAGAATTCCTGAGCGTTGGTCCTGGTGGTTGTTATTATTGAATTAAACCGACTGTCATAATTGTTCCATATATCATTGGTTAGGTCACCGCCTACATGAAACTCATCGGTTCCATAATTGGTGGTGGCAAACTGATATTCTGAAGCAAAAGAAGATGCAAAAACTCTGTAATAAGCACCTACCGCTAACTGCTGAATACCTTCTTCTGTACTGTAATATGAAAAGTCCCTTTCAGTTTCCAATACTTCATCAAGAAAACCATCCTTGTTACAAGAATTTGAACTTATTATCAGCGCAGTAAGCATTAATAGTCGGGTATATATTTTTATATGCTTTTTCATAAATTTCATTTTTTTTGAATTATATATTAATTAGAATTGTGCATTAAGACCCATTACAAATCCTCTGTTCGAAGCATGATATCTTACATCCAGATCAATCCAGGGTACATTGTTGAAAACAAAACCGGGGTTTTGTGCCTGAACATAAATCCTTAATTTCGATAGAGTTAGCTTACTGGCAATTTTTCCAGGCAGATTATAGCCCAAAGAAATATTGCGTATCTTTAAGAAAGAACCGTCTTTATAACCCAATGATGTAAAATATATATCACCATTACCTTCTGAATATATAGGTTTCTGATATTCGGAGTTGGTGTTATCAGGTGTCCAGTAATCTATTTTTCTTTGCTGATACCGTCCATTCTGGCCTTCACCTCCGGTATTATAAGTGTATCCCATACGTCCATATAAAAATACAGATAACTCTAAGCCCTTATAGTTGAAGGTATTTGTTAAGCCCAAAATATATTTGGGAATCTCATCACCAATAATTACACGGTCGTTATTCGCATCAATTTTATAATCACCATTCTGGTCAACCGGGCGAACATTACCTGCGCTAAATGTATGCCCGTTTGCATTGAATTTTGCCATTTCTGCGGCATCCGTTTCCTGCCAGATTCTGGCAGCTTCATAATCATAGATTATATTCTGTGACTCACCAATAAACCACAAATTATTGATGTCGTCTTCTTTCCCATTGGCTAAAGAAACTATTTCATTATGCTGGGAAGAAGCGTTTAAAGTAGTGGTCCATTCAAAATCATTGGTACTTATGTTTATCGAATTTACCGTTAAATCGACACCATTGGATTTTGTTTCCCCGATATTGGCAAATGTGTTGGAAAAGCCGGTAACGGAAGGTATTGATTTTTGAAGTAATAAATCAGTGGTATTAGAAAAGTAAACATCTAAACTTCCGGAAATTCTTGAATTAACGATTGAAAAATCAAGGCCTGCGTTGTATTGCGCGGTTTTTTCCCATCCCAAATCCTGATTTGCCAGAGTTGCAACATTTTGCTGGCCGGCTGTAGAATTGCTGCCAAAGGGATAGAACAATGCATCGAGCCTTCCCTTGGTAGAATACGGATTAATAGCAGCGTTACCGGTAACCCCAACACCAAGCCGCAATTTTAACTGGTTCAACCAGTTTACATCGGCCATAAAGGCTTCCTGATCTATGCGCCATCCTAATGCAGCACTTGGAAAAAATGACCACTTATTACCTTCTGCCAATACGGAGGCACCATCATAACGGCCTGATACTGTAAGCAGATATTTATTTGTAAAACTATAATTTAAACGCGCCATATAGGATAATAATGATTGCTTGACAATTCCTGAACTCCAGCTTCTAAGTGAACTAACAGCGCTCAACGCATTCCATTTCTGGGTTGCAAATGGAATATTATCTGCTGACATGAAACTGGATTCTGTTTCAAATTGCGTTTGACTCTGTAATAAAGTTAAACCAAAATCATGTTTTCCAAAGGTTCTGTCATAGTACACCAGATTATCAAGCGTGTATGACAAGCGTTGTCTTTTCTCCAGAGAGGCAAAGGCAGAACCGCCTCTGATTACGGATTTGCCATCAAGAAAGATACCATCGCGCCAGGTTTCCACATCCGGCCCAAAATTGACACGGTATTTTAATCCTTCCAAAAGAGGTATAATGGCGCCAATATCCAGTTGTCCATAAACACTTCCAAAGGCACGTAAAGTGACACGCTGGTCCTGTGAGAATTTATCTTCATCGATAATTGTCCTAATGGCAATATCACCTCCCGGTAAATCTATCTTGTTGCCATCAGCATCAAAGGGCAGTGCATACGGTAAAAGGCCATATGCACTTTCGTACAATCCACTTCTGGCAGATACCGCAACGTTACCTGCAGTTGATTGGCCATATTCCTGGATACTGAAAGAACTGTTCAGTGCTGCACCAAATGAAAACCATTGTACAGGTGTAATATCTATGTTTACATTCGCATTATATCGTTTATAATCTTGCCCTTTTACCACCCCTGTATTATCAGTATATCCAAAGGAGCCGTATGCTTTCATTTTGTCTGTGCCGCCACTTGCACTCAGCGTATTTTGTGTGGTGATTCCAGTACGGGTTACAAGATCCATCCAATTTGTAGTGGTTAATTTTGACCCATCCCAGGTATTGCCTGACCAGCCTTTGAGTATATTGTCCCATGCAGTGTCATCGCCGACAAAAATTTTAGCGTCATTTGCCTGCGTAGGCTGATCGCCTCTCGGATAATCGGTTTGCCCAACGATAAAATATTTTGCCCAACGACGGTATTCAATATATCCCTCTGCGCTAAACAAAGGCGAAAATTCATGAATTTCTTCGGTTGTTACCGATGTGTCAAAATTCAAAGTAAACTTTCCGGCCTTCCCTTGTTTGGTAGTAATAAGAACGACACCATTTGCGCCACGTGAACCATAAATAGCTGTAGCAGAAGCATCTTTTAAAATATCAATAGACTCAATGTCGTTGGGATTCAGGTTATCAATTCCGCCAAGTGTCACACTGTTTGATGAAGAAACTGCTGTATTAATTGTTCCTGTTAACAAAGGAATACCATCGACAACATAAAGTGGAGAGTTTGATGCAGTGAGTGAACGTACGCCACGAATGTTAATACTTCCAATGGTACCTGGACGTTCATTCGATGTAATATCCACACCAGCAGCCTTACCCTGCATCGCTTCAACGGCATTTTTCACCGGGCGCGAATTAATTTCTTCCGAACTGACACTTGTAACAGATCCTGTTACATCCAATTTCTTTCGCACTCCATAACCAATGGCAACTACCTCCTCTAAGCCAATAGTTTCGGCTACCATGGTTACATTAATAGTGGTTTGATTACCAACCGTAGTTTCCTGAGATAACATGCCTACAAAAGAAAAAACCAGTACGGCATCCTCCGGAACATTCAAAATAGAATAATTTCCATTCGTACTGGAAACCGTTCCATTTGTTGTTCCTTTTACAACAACTGTTGCACCTGGCAATGGTTGTCCAGAATCGTCAGTTACTTTACCAGTAACCTGCTTTTGCGCTATTGCACTACTGATAGTTACAATAAACGCCATTAACAGTAATAGTAGTTTTTGCATAAATAAAGATTTTTAAAGGTTTAATTAAAAAAAGCAATTAGTATATCTCTTAAAAATTTGAAAAGTCACAATTCAAAAAAATATTTTTTTACGCGATTAAGTAAAAAGCAATAGACAGATTTTGCCACATTCTTCCTGATTTGTTAACTAAGTTTTATTCATATTCTTACCTCTAATAATAAGTTTAAACGACTATTTAGTACATTCTAAATCTTGACATACATTTTTTAACTTTAGTTACTGGCTAATAATTGATTGATTTTGTATAAACCTGATTTTGCTGAAGATTTCTTGTTGCCCGATTATTTAAATGATTAAAGAATAATATTTAACAGGATGATTATGGCAGAAATTAGAACAATTGCTGAAACAAGAATAATGCTGTTAATTTTCCTCAGATCATGCTGGCGTTTATCCATAAGTTTTTCAATTAGTTTTTAGCATTGAATTTCATGTTAAATTTATGAGATTTAGAAATGAACCTGGGTTTAATTCTTCCCAAAACACACGGTGCATTTTCCCAGCGGAGGTACATATTTCCCAAAATGCGGGTTGTTTTCTATGGTCTTGAAAAACAGATGGTTGATTAAAGGAGGAAATGAACTAAGATTCTGTATGTTTCGATTTTGCAACGAATTCAGATGCGCTCATGCCAAATTCACGTTTAAAACATTTTCTGAAATGCGATAAATCTTTAAATCCAACATCATAAGCAATTTCAGAAACATTCATTTTTTGCTGGATTAAAAGTTGAGTCGCCCTTTTTAAACGGATATGCCGGATGAATTCCTTTACTGTCATATCGGTTAGTGCATGTAGTTTACGGTACAACTGCATTCGGCTGACGCCAACTTTTACCGAAAAAGTTTCAATATCAAGATCGCTGTCTGAAATATTGTTTTCAACAACCTCAATCGCCTTTTGCAGAAAACGCTCATCTGGCGACGAAATGACCACATTTTTGGGCTCAAGAATTACTATTCCCGTAAATTTTTGTTTTAGTGACTCACGAATAGAAAGCAAATTTTCAACTTTGGCCTGTAAGACTGTTAAATCGAATGGCTTTGTAATAAAATCATCGGCACCTGTTGTTAATCCTTTTATTTCATGTTCTCTGGAATGTAATGCCGTGAGTAAAATAACCGGAATATGTGATGTTCGTTCATCATTTTTAATACGTTTGCAAAGTTCATAACCATCAGATATTGGCATTAAAACATCACTAATAATAATGTCTGGTATAATTTCAAGGGCAATTCGCCAACCTTCTTCTCCATTTTTGGCTTCAGCAATTTTATAATTTGTTTTAAAATGGTTCGAAATGAATTTTCTAACATCAGAGTTGTCTTCAACAACCAACATTATATCTGAATTTAAATGTTCATTTAGTTCATTTTCCAATATCTGATTTAAGGAGTTCAATTCCATTTCATTGTTTTCAATTGCCGATTCAGCCTGCACATCATGAAGCTTTGCGAAATACGGGATCCGAATAATAAATTTGGTTCCTTTTCCCTGTTTACTTGATACAAAAATTTCGCCTTTATGCACGCTAACAAGTTCTTTCACCAATGCCAAACCAATTCCAACACCATGATTGCTGTCCTCATTGTCGGTTTGAAAAAATCGTTGAAAAATTTTGTTCAGATTACCGGCTGCAATTCCCTTTCCTGTATCTTTTACAATGATTTCAATAAACTGTTTTTCTTTTCCAGTTTCATTAAAATCGTTATTAATCGAATCAAAAATCAATGAAATATTTACAGAAATCGTTCCACCAGGAGCAGTAAATTTTAAAGCATTTGAGATTAGGTTATTGAGTATTTTTTCGATCTTGTCGGGATCAAAAGCTGCATTCAAACTCTTTTTCAAGGTGTTGAATTTTAAGGAAATTCCCTTTTCAACTGCAAAATCATTGAATGATTCAATAATATTCCGTACAAAACCAACAATATCGGCTTCGGTTAAATTGAGTTTTAAATTACCGGTTTGCAGTTTTCTGAAATCAAGAAGCTGACTAATTAATTTATCAAGATTTTTGGCGTTACGATGTATCAGCTGGAGATTCTCTTTTGTTTCAACTGATGAATAATCCTTGCTGATCAATTTTTCAAGCGGACCAAGAATCAAAGTCAGAGGAGTTCTGATTTCGTGTGAAATATTGGTGAAAAACTTCAGTTTCATCATGTCGATCTCATGAAGTTTTCGCGCGTTTACTTTTTCAAATATAAGTTGCTGTTTGATTTTTTCGCGGTTCAAAACAAACCGAACAATAATGTAAATCAACAAAACAATAAAAAGTACCATTAAGAGTAAAAACCATTTTGTTTTATAATATGGGGGTAGAACTGTAATTTTTAACTGTAATTCATTTTTATCGTTTTCAACTCCCGGAACTACTCTTTTTATCCGCAGAGTGTAATCGCCCGGATCTAAATTGGTGTACGTTGCCGATCGAATTTTACTTGGTTCATTCCAACTTCGGTTAAATCCTTCAAGAAAATAAACATATTCGTTTTTGTCACTGTTCACATAGTTCAAAGCGGCAAATTCAAGTGTAAAAACATCCTGGTTGAATTTCAACTTGAGGTGATCTGTTTCGGAAATACTTTTTTGCAGGACCGAATTTTTATCGTCGCTAACCGGAACCGATTTATTGAATAGTTTTAAATCAGTAAAAACAATAGGTACATTGTTGTTTTGCTCAACAACTTCAGCTGGGTTGAAAATATTGAATCCTGAAACCGAGCCAAACAGAATTTTTCCGCCCACTGTTTTTAAAGATGCTCCGTAACAAAACTGGTTGTTGCTTAACCCATCCTTGCTTGTGAAATTCTGGAAAAAAACTTTTTCTGTATCAAATTTTGAAAGACCGTTTGATGTACTGATCCATAAATTATTTGCATTATCTTCTTCAATACAAAGTGCCTGGTTGTTGGCAAGGCCATCGGATTCACCGTAGTACTTTAACGGACCGTCCGAGGCAGAATAAATGGCTATTCCTTTATCTAAAGTGGTAATCCAGATTCTGTTTTTAGAATCTTCATACATTGATCTGCTTCGTTCTGAAAACCGTTTAACTTTATTTTCGTCAGAATTATATACTACAATTTCATTTAACCCCCCGAACCAAATATTACCGTTCGAATCAGTTTCAATCCAATTTACCTGGGCATCACCACATATTTGTGAAAAATGAATAAATGAATTTGTTTTTTTTGAATATTTGTCAACACCACGTGAAGTGGCTACCCATAATTCACCATTTCTGTCCTGACAAATGTCCCAAACCCGATTGTCGGAAAGCGTACCTGAAACATCGGGGTTATGTTTAAAATGCGAGATTTTACCCGTTCGCAAATCAATCACATCAACTCCTCCAAGGTATGTTCCTACCCATAATTTTCCTTCTCCATCGTCCTGAAATGCCTTTATACAGTTCTGTGAAATTGAATTACTGTTTTTTTCGTCACTAATCATGTAACGGTAAGTACCGGTTGCCGGATTATAAATATTTATTCCACCATCTTCGGTACCAATCCAGATGTTTTGATCTTTATCAATCCAGAAAGCATAAATAATGCTGCTGTTCAGGTAATGATTATCGCCGGGCAAAGCAGGGAAATTGTGGAATACCTGCTTACTTTTTGCAAGTAAATTCAAACCTCCCCGCGTACCAATCCATGTTTCACCTTGTTTGTCATTATAAATATAAAGTATTGAATTATTGGATAAACTTCTTGGTTTTCGGTCATCGTGGCGGTAAAAACCTGTTACACCGCTATTTTTCGAATAGGTATATAAACCTCCACGTGTACCTATCCAGTATTCACCAAAAACTCCTTTTGAAATTGTCCTAACTGTTTCCGATCGGTTGTTTTCAGGGGTTAAATGTACTGACTTAACTATTTTCGAAACCGGATCAACAATAAACAAACCCGAAGAATATGTTCCAATCCAAAGCAAACCTTCTTCGTCAATATATATTTCCCAAATTTCTTTGTTTAGGTTCTCTTCATAGGGAAGCTCAAATTGCTCAATTTCATTACTGGCAGGATTATAAATAAAAACTCCGTTATTGGTGCCAATCCATAATTTGCCTGAATTGTCGAACTGAAGATTTCTTACAAAATTACCCTCGAATACAAATTCCTTCAATTTGAAATTTGGATGAACTGAAACAAGAATTCCTGAAGTATCTATTTTGAAAATGTTAAAATCAGTACCTATCCAGTTATTGCCTGATTTATCGGTTTCTATCGCATTTACAAAAACTTCCCTCAATTTAAATTCGTCATGGTTTTTAAAAGGATTTGTGAATCGTTCTTTTTCCCTGTTGAAAACATTGAGCCCTCCATTTTCAGTTCCTACCAGTAAGTTTCCATTCTTATCTTCTTTGATTACCCTGACCAGGTTTCCCTTCAAACTGTTGGAATCGTTGGGATTTGGTAGAAAATTCACAAAATTGTACCCGTCAAATCTGCTTAATCCCTGGCTCGTTCCAAACCACATCCAGCCCTTGCTATCCTGATAAATACATTGAATCTGGTTATTTGGAAGTCCGTCTTCCTGCGAAAAAATATCGAAAGTAAATTGAGTGACCGAAACCTGTCCATTTACCGGAACAACAAACCAAACTACTGAAAAAATCAGTAAAATAAGGTGAAGCATTAATTTGTTGACCGATGCAAAGGTTATCATAGTTTTATAAAATCGAAAACCCACAAATTAATGTTATTTTAATTGAAAATCAAACATGTAAATAATGTAAACAAAATATGCCTTGGCAGTAAAAATAAAAAAGTGAAGATTTTCATCTTCCCCGTTTGTGGTACCACCTGGTCACGATAGCTATCGTGAGAACCAGAGAACACACTATGGAGAAAAACGGTAAAGTAACTTTAATGAGATTTCAGGATAAAGCACAAGATTCTTATAAAAATCTCTGTTCCTCATTTTTTTGATGTGTTTTTCAATTTTCAATGCCTGACTTCTTGTTTTGCACTCGATAAACCAAAACAATTTCCAGTCGGTGGCAAGTTTTGAATAAGCCGAATTGTAAAAACCTGAATTATGCCGATTTATTCTTTCCTGAACATTGGAGGTTTCACCAATATAAAACCTGTCAGTAGTTTCGCTGTAAATAATGTAAACGAAATGATTCATGTCAAAAACAAAAAAGGGGAAAACTCTTGTCTTCCCCTCGTTTGTGGTACCACCTGGAATTGAACCAGGGACACACGGATTTTCAGTCCGTTGCTCTACCAACTGAGCTATGGTACCCCTTTATTTTGGTGTTGCAAAAGTAAACATTTTTTCAAATTCACAAAAAAATAAATCATTCTTGTGAAAATTCAGCTAAAAAAAATCAAAACAATAACCGTGCTTGTGGTTAACTTTTCTTTTATACTTTTGCACGCTTATAATTTATTCAATGGTTGGCACTGATTTTCTGACACATACATTAAAAAACGGAATCCGGTTGATTCATCAGCAAACTGATTCGCCGGTTGCACATTTGGGTGTTTTAATAAATACAGGTTCGCGAGATGAAGCTGAAGATGAACACGGCCTGGCTCATTTTATCGAGCATTCGGTTTTTAAAGGCACAAAAAAACGCAGGGCTTACCATGTTTTGAGCCGGATTGAAGACGCGGGCGGCGAATTAAACGCTTACACAACAAAAGAAGAAACCACACTTTACTCCACGTTTTTAAACCAGGATTACGAGCGTGCCGCTGAACTTTTAAGCGATATTTTATTTAACAGCGTTTATCCGCAAAAAGAAATCAATCGCGAAAAAGAAGTGATTGCTGAGGAGATTAACTCTTATAAGGATACACCTTCGGAATTGATATTTGATGAATTTGAAGAGCTTGTTTTTGATGGCCACCCCATTGCGCGCAACATACTGGGAACCAGTAAAAATATCAACAAGTTTAACCGCGACTCAATTCTCCGGTTTATTGAAAAAAACTACCACACCGACCAAATGATAATAAGTTCGGTGGGAGAAATGAAATTTGATAAACTAATTAAGTTAGCTGAAAGATATTTTGGCAGTGCTGAAACAAAACTTCGGATAAACGGACGAAAACCATTTGAAAATTATATACCCGGCAACCGCTTCGAAACAAAAGATACATTTCAAACCCACTGTGTTTTGGGAAACATTGCTTATGACGTGATGCACCCAAAACGTATTGTAATGGTTTTGCTCAACAATATTATTGGAGGACCAGCAATGAATTCGAGGCTTAACCTAGCTTTGCGAGAACGACGTGGAATGGCTTACAACATTGAATCAGGTTACACTGCATACACGGATACTGGCTTGTTTAATGTGTATTTTGGCACCGACAAAGAAAATTTCGACAAGGCAATGACGCTCATAAATAAAGAGTTTAAAATGCTTCGCGACCTAAAACTTGGAGATGTTCAATTGAGCAAAGCAAAAAAACAGTTGCTGGGACAAATTGCCATTTCCACCGAAAGCCATGACGATTTGATGCTGGCAATCGGCAAAAGTTACCTGCTTTATAACCGGGTTGACCCGTTATCAGTAGTTTTCAGGAAAATTGAAGCAATAACAGCTAATGATTTATTGGAAGTTGCAAATGAAATTTTGAATGAAAAGCAGATGAGCACGCTGGTCTATCAGTAGAAAAAGATGGAAATTACAAGCACAAAATTAAAAACCGGGAATTTCGATTACTAAACCCGGAAATTTAAACTTACTTTCAATGGGAAATCAAAAGGAAATCGACAAATATATTCTTAGACACATTGAATCTGAAGATCCAATTCTTGTTGAACTTGACCGGGAAACACATTTGAAAGTGGTGGGTGCCCGGATGATCTCGGGACATTTACAAGGGCAGGTTCTTACAATGCTTTCAAAAATGATTCGTCCTCAATTTATTCTTGAAATAGGAACATTCACAGGTTATTCAGCCATTTGCCTTGCTAAAGGGTTGCAGGAAAACGGAAAACTGACAACTATTGATATTGAAGATGAATTGGAAATAATGGCCAGAAAATATTTTATAAAAGCAGGGTTTGATGATAAAATTCAGCAATGCATTGGTCCCGCCCTCGAAATTATCCCAACCTTAAACCAAACCTTTGATCTTGTTTTTATTGATGCCCATAAACCCGAATACGCAGCATATTATAATGCAGTTTTCGACAAAGTTAAAAGTGGCGGTTACATTATTGCAGACAATACTTTGTGGAGTGGAAAAGTAGTTGAAAACCCAGCCAACGATGACTTACAAACCCGTGGAATAATTGAGTTTAATGCGGTTATTAAAAATGATGACCGGGTTGAAAAAGTTATACTGCCCCTGCGCGACGGGATGACTGTCATTAGAAAGAAAAATCAATAAAACTGTTGGCAAAGATATAATAGACAAAAATAGTTGGTAAAAAGCTCTGGGATGCCAGTGTTTTGAACCAAAAGGAGGAAGTTAATTGAAATACGTTTCAATTAACTTTTTTTGTTGTCAAAAAGATGAAGAAAAACGTCATGTTGGGCCT
>JBGSMW010000056.1:0-38720 GCA_041739985.1 Draconibacterium sp.
GTGGTAAAGTACGCAGAAAAAGGATTTTCTATCTGCGCGATTTGACTGGTAAAAAAGCCCGTATCAAAGAAAGAAAATACTAAATTGAAAATAGAAAGGTCTCTGAAAAGAGGCCTTTTTTTATGAAAAAACTGAACTCAGAATCTCAAAAATATCAACTTTTTAACAACTCTTTAGCGGTTCGCAAAGTTGCATCCGTATAACTATCACCGCCAACCATTTTTGCAAGTTCAACGATGCGTTCATCTGTTTTGAGGTGTTTTATTGATGTGAATGTTTTACCATTTTCTTCAAATTTGTAAACCATCAAATGCGCATCGCCTTTTGCAGCTATTTGTGGCAAATGCGTAATATTTATAATTTGAGTAGAATCGGAAAAAGATTTGATAATATTACCCATTTTCAGCGCAATTTCACCGGAAACACCTGAATCTATTTCATCGAAAATAACCGTTGGAAGCGATTTAGATTTGCGAAGCAGATTTTTTATTGCCAGCATCAGGCGCGACATTTCGCCCCCGGATGCAACTTTGGAAATCTCAGCAGGTTCGGAATCAGAGTTTGCACTGAAAAGAAAAGAAACTGCATCTTTTCCGTTTATCGTGAAGTCAGTAAGTTGTTCGTATATAATTTCCAATTTCGATTTTGGCATGCCTAATTGCTTTAAATCTCCAATAATTGCAGATTCAATTTGCTTAAACGACTTTTTACGAATTGTGCTTAATTCAACTGCTTTTCCCTCAAGAATTAAACGACCTCTGTCAAGGTCAATTTTCAACTTTTTAATTTCGTCATCATACCCGGTTACCTTGTTGATTTTTTCATCAAACAAATTTCGGAGTATTATTAATTCCTCAACCGTGTTTACATGGTGTTTTTGTTGAAGGCTGTAAATCAGGTTTAACCTATCGGTTACCGATTCTATTTTTGCGGGATCGTGTTCAACATTTGCGGATAATCGTTCGATTTCATCCAAAATATCTTTTACTTCAAGCAAACTGCTTTGTAAACGCCCAGCCAAATCAGGAACTTCAGTTATATAATTTTTAATGATATCAAGCTTTTTCTGGCCTTCTTTCAAACGCTGAACAACTGAAAACTGTTCATTGTCTAGCAAGTTTTGTACTTCAGAAAATGCATTTTTTATTTCTTCCGTATGATTAAGCTGTTCAAGTAATAATTCAAGTTCCTCCTGTTCTTTTTCCTTTAAATCAGCTTCCGAGAGTTGATTAAACTGGAATTGCCAATAATCAAGATCTGCGCTTTCTTTATCATTTTTGGCAATTAATTCCTCCATCTCTTTTTTCAACGAAACAAAGTCATGGAACAAATCGCGGTATTGTTGAAGAATTTTTTCTGATCCAGACACAATATCAACCAAATCAAGTTGAAATTTGCGATTTCCCAGTTCCAGGTTTTGGTGTTGCGAATGAATATCAATGAGGCACAAACCCAGTTCGCGCATGGTTTTCAGGTTAACAGGGGTATCATTTATGAATGCCCTGAATTTCCCTGATGAAGTAATTTCTCTGCGAATAATGGTGATTCCATCGTAGTCCAAATCGTTTTCCTCAAAAAAAGATTGGAGATTATAATTTCCTATTTCAAAGTTTCCTTCTACAACACATTTTTTTGATTTGTCTTTTAAAACCGATAAATCAGCACGATTGCCAAGAATCAAACCCAAAGCTCCCAACATGATAGACTTTCCGGCTCCGGTTTCACCGGTAATTGAATTCATTTTTTGATGAAAATCAATGGTAAGGTTATCAATTAAAGCGTAGTTAGAAATTGAAAGTCTGGTTAGCATGAATAATTCTATTACAACTCTTCCGTTTCTGAAATTTTTGAGTATTTACTGCCATTTGAGGGGTCTATTTCATTCAAAATCGTTAAAACGCGTGATCTTTCATCAGGGAACGATTTTGAAAAAACATTGACAAGTTCATCTGATTTTGCATCAAAAAACATTTGCAATATATACGTTGATGGACGCCTTCTGAAAACCTTTTGCAAATCCCGCATTGACTCGGCAATATTGGCACGCCCCTCTTCAGCTCGTTGCGACATTAAATCCAAACCATTTCGATGATAGGTGTACATACATTTTCTGAAATCTGAATAAGATTTGTTCATAATATTTTCCAAAAGCCAGTAGCGATTTCTTTCACTTTCAAATGATTTCCAGCCTTTCACTGGTTGATTTTGTGAATTATTCACAATAGCCTGAGCTTTTTCAAAATAAGGTGTACCACCTTCGAGTGAAAAAGAATCGTAACTAAAACCCAAAATTACATAGGCATAATATGCCAAAATATTTGTCAGATTATCTCTATTTGAAGTTTCATTGAATTCCAGTGGCTGAAATTCAACATATCGGCAGCGAAAATCGTTGTCTTTAATATTCAATATTGTAGATTCATAACTTGAATCGAAAACAGGTCTGATCAATTGCACTTGAATAGAGCCACGGAATTCATCAGCAGAAATCTGCTCTTCAAGGAGGATCATGATATTGCATTTTAATTTTTCATCATAACTGTACACATGATCTGTCCATTTGCGGGTGTTCATAAATTCATACACATCCGATTGCATTGTGCGGAATAAATTTTGGTTTGCCCCCTGGATCCTTTGATGCGAAATTGTAACATTACAGCGCAGTTCCTGAGCATGAACGCCTGAAGTAATATAAATCAGAGATAATATAAATAGTAATAACGACTTCATATGAATCAAAAATAATGATTAAAAATAGAATAAATAACTCCAGCAAAAGTGCTATTTTATAATTGATTTTATTTTATTTACAACATCAACGGCAACCTCCTGCTTACTTTTTAACTCAAAAAACTGTTGATTATTGCTTTTGTCGATGATTGTAATTTTATTTGTATCCACCTGAAAACCGGCGCCCTTGTCATTTAAGGAATTTAAAACAATGAAATCTAGATTTTTATTTTCCAGCTTTTCCCGTGCGTTATCTATTTCATCATTGGTTTCTAGCGCGAAGCCTGCAATGATTTGTTTGTTGTTTTTCAATTCTCCCAATGAAGCCGCAATATCTTTTGTTGGTTGTAATTCTATATTCCAAGTATTTTTGCCCCGTTTTGTTTTCTTATTATCCACAAAAACAGGAGTAAAATCAGCAACAGCAGCACACATTACTGCTCCATCACAATTATGAAACCATGTTAAACATTCGGAATACATTTCTGATGCAGACTCAACTTTAATGACTTTTATATTCTTATTTTTAGTCTTCAAATTAACCGGTCCAGAAACCAAAATAACCTCTGCACCACAATCAGCAAGCTCTTCGGCGATTGCATAACCCATTTTACCGGATGAAAAATTTCCAATAAAACGAACCGGATCAATCTTTTCAAATGTTGGTCCTGCGGTTACAAGGAAAGTTTTTCCTTTAAGTACTTTATTAGAATTAAAATGTTCAACTACAATTTCAACAATATTTTCAGGCTCTTCCATCCTTCCCTTTCCGGTTAAACCACTGGCAAGTTCACCTACAGAAGGTTCAATTATTGAATTTCCGTAAGATTTTAAAATTTCAATATTTTTCTGTGTTGAGGGATGAACAAACATATCCAAATCCATAGCCGGTGCAATAAACACCTGACATTTTGCTGACATATACGTTGTAACAAGCATATTATCAGCAATACCGTTTGCCATTTTTGCAATTGTTGATGCCGTTGCGGGTGCCACCAACATAATATCTGCCCATAAACCCAGATCTACATGGCTGTTCCATGATCCATCATTTGCTCCAAAAAATTCGCTGATAACCGGTTTACCTGATAACGCGGAAAGGGTTACTGGTGTTATAAATTCCTTGCCAGCTGCAGTAATTACTACCTGAACTTCTGCACCTTCCTTTACCAATAAACGCAAAAGCATAGCTGCCTTATATGCCGCTATGCTTCCTGTAATTCCCAATATTATCTTTTTGCCTACAAGCCTCATGGGCATTGAATTTAAACTTTTGGTTTGTTCTCCCTACTTGGGTTTCTGTGATAGATTTCATTTTCCTTTAATTCTTCAAAAGCAATTAAAGATGGTTTTGGCATTCTTTCGTAAAACTTCGAAATTTCTATTTGCTCGCGGTTTTCGAAAATTTCCTCCAAATTATCAGTGTATGACGCAAACTCCTGAAGTTTTTGATTCAATTCTTCTTTTAATTCTGACGAAATCTGGTTTGCCCTTTTTGCCAATATCATCACAGTCTCGTAAATATTGCCAGTTTCCTGTGTCAATACTTCTAAATCGCGCGAAATTGTTGATGGTGCAGCTTTTGTTTTCTTGTAATCCATTTAATTAATATTTGTTTCTTCTTTATAATTTAACAATTGTGAGGTTACTTTGTGAAATTTTTCGGCTTCTTTTATGTGCTTGCTTTCCGGAAATTCATCCACAAAAGTGAAATATTCATCGAGTGCATTTGAAAGTCTTTCCTGTTTTTTGTCATAAATACTTCCAATTGCCAACATATATTTTGATTCGAGTAACATAAACTTCAGCTCTTCCCTGTATTTTGAATCGGGGAATTCATTTAAACAATTTGTTAATGCAATAACTGATGCTTTATAATTATCGAAATCATAGTAAAGTTTAGCACTTAAATACGCTTTATAAACTAGTTTATCATTCATTTCGTCGATCAATCGATTTGCTTCGTCAACCCTTTCATTAAACGGATAAAGGTTTACATACAATTGCAATGCATCAATTGCCTCGCTTGTAACGTTCTGATCAAGTCGGGCTTTGGGAGACATTAAATAAGAACAATAGCCATCCATGAAATATGATTCTTCAGCATAATCACTCATTGGATATTCTTTTATCAGTGATTTAAAATAATGACCCGCCATTAAATAATCCTTTTGTCCAATCATACTCTTTGCATAGTAATAATATACTTTGTCGGCACGGTTTGTTCCCCGGTAAATACTTACAAGTTCCTTGAGCAAAGTACCTGACCTTACATATTCACCATCTTCGTAATATTCTATGGCTTTTTTGTATTTATATTCGTAATCGGTACTTTTTACAATTTTATTGTAACTACCACACGAACTAAAAAAAACTGTTAACAGAATTAGTCCCGTCTTAAAAAATCTCCTTTTTATTAACATGGCGCAAAAATATACTTTTTTTATATACCTGAAACGATTTGTTGACTTAATTTAAACGTATTTACTGTTAAAATATTATTCGTAGCTTATTCATTTATAGTTCCATACGTTAAAACAAATCATTAAAATCGGTGCAAAAATAGGAATGTTTTAAAAGATAAAATCAGTTATTAGCTTTATTTAACAGGTTTGTGCAAAAATTAAAAAAGTTTACATTTGCACCAAAATAATCACAAAAAAATTATAACGTGGATATATTTGAAAAATTCAGAGCGAACCAAGGGGAAATTGGTAAGCACATGAAAAAAATTCATGGATATTTTGCTTTTCCAAAACTTGAAGGAGAATTGGCTCCAAGAATGATGTTCAGGGGCAAAGAGGTTTTAAACTGGAGTTTAAACAATTACCTGGGACTGGCAAATCATCCGGAGGTCAGAAAAGCGGATGCCGATGCTGCTGCACAATATGGCATGGCATACCCAATGGGGGCTCGTATGATGTCTGGTCAAACAACAAAACATGAGCAACTTGAACGTGAATTGGCTGCATTTGTAGGTAAACCTGATGCATTTCTCCTGAACTATGGTTATCAGGGAATGGTTTCGGTAATCGATGCAATTTGTGGAAGAAATGATGTAGTTGTTTATGATGCTGAATCACATGCCTGCATTCTGGATGGAGTTAGGTTGCATATGGGAAAACGGTTTGTTTATTTACATAACGATATTGACAGTTTGCGCAAACAACTTACACATGCAACCCGTTTGGCTGAAAAACAAAAAGGAGGAATCCTTGTAATTACAGAGGGTGTATTCGGAATGGCCGGTGATATGGGAAAACTTGATGAAATTGCTGCTTTGAAAGATGAATTCAAATTCCGCTTGCTTGTTGACGATGCGCATGGTTTTGGTATGATGGGAAAAACAAGTGCAGGGACTGCTGAACATTTTGGTGTCACAGATAAGATTGATCTTTACTTCGCTACTTTTGCAAAAGCTATGGCCGGTATTGGTGGTTTTATCGCATGTGAAACAGATATTTGTTATTATCTGCGTTACAATATGCGATCACAAACTTATGCTAAATCATTGCCAATGCCAATGGTTATTGGTGGTTTGAAACGACTTGAACTGATTCGAACAAAACCTGAATTAAAGGATAGATTGTGGACTGTTGTTGCTGCACTTCAAAAAGGGTTGCGCGAAGCAGGTTTCGATCTGGGAAAAACAAACTCTGCAGTAACACCTGTTTATATGAAAGGTGGAGAAGCAGAAGCAACCAATCTGGTGTATGACCTGCGCGAAAACTTTGGCATATTCTGTTCAATGATTGTATATCCCGTAATTCCAAAAGGAGATATCCTTCTACGACTGATTCCAACAGCTATGCATACATTGGAAGATGTTGAAGTTACCGTTGATGCATTTAAAAAAGTTCGTAAAACATTGATGGAAGGTAAATATTCAACAACTGATTTTGCAATAGTTGAGGTAGATATGTAGAAAATAAAACCCCCACCTAATCTCACTTACGGTTAGAAAATGAGAAAAAAATACATAAAAAAAGCAGGAAATTATCCTGCTTTTTTTATGTCCAAAGAATACATTATGAATTTTTTTCTGATAAATATCGTTCTGCATCAATAGCAGCCATGCATCCTGACCCAGCAGCCGTTACAGCCTGACGATAGTGCGAATCCTGAACATCACCACAGGCAAAAACACCATGTAATTTTGTTTTTGAAGTTCCCGGAATTGTTTTAATATATCCAACTTCATCTGTTTCCAAATAATCTTTAAAAATATCAGAATTCGGTTTGTGACCGATGGCAAGGAAAAACCCGTCGATTTTGATTTTTATCTCTTCTTCTCCTTCTTCTCCAAGGTTTTTTACCAATGTTGCACCTTCCACTACACCATCACCAAACAAGTTCTTGGTTTGGTGTTTCCAAAGTATTTCGATGTTTGGTGTTTTCATTGCACGGTCGGCCATAACTTTTGATGCACGCAATTCATCGCGACGAACTATTAGATAAACTTTTCGGCACAATCCAGCCAGATACATGGCTTCTTCGGCGGCTGTATCGCCACCACCAACAACTGCAACGTCTTTACCACGGTAAAAAAAACCGTCGCAGGTTGCACAAGCTGAAACCCCACCTCCAGCATACTTTGTTTCATCCGGTAATCCAAGGTATTTTGCAGTTGCACCAGTTGCAATTATCACCGTTTCAGCTTCAATTAGTTTTGAATCATCAATCCAGATTTTGTGAGTACTGCCTGAAAAATCGGCTTTTGTAGCCATTCCCCAACGTACATCGGTTCCAAAACGTTGAGCCTGTTTTTTCAAATCTTCCATCATAACCGGACCTGTAACACCTTCAGGATAACCCGGATAATTTTCAACTTCCGTGGTGGTTGTTAACTGGCCACCAGGTTGCAGCCCTTCATACATAACCGGACTTAAATTTGCACGTGCAGCATAAATTGCAGCAGTATAACCAGCAGGTCCCGAACCAATAATCAAACATTTAACTTTTTCAACATCAACAGGTTCTGATGTCATTTTTTCATTTTCTTTTATATCAAGTGGCTTAAACATAACTTTAATATTTTTAGTTGAACAAAAGTAAAAAACAAATCATACCAAGCACAATAATTACAATCAATAATAATTAACAGCGAATAGACAATTCCTATGAATTATTGAATACCAATTAAGAACGAAATGCAAGAAAAATTTTGCAAATGAAAATTCAACGATTACATTTGCAACCGCTAAAAGCAATTTTAGCAAAATAAAAAAAGTTCGGGGTGTAGCGCAGCCTGGTAGCGTATCCGTCTGGGGGGCGGGGGGTCGCAAGTTCAAATCTTGTCACCCCGACAGTTGAAAATCAGTTAGTTAAACAAATCTAAACTAGCTGATTTTTTTATTGGTTTGAACATGGTTTAAAAAGGTAATTTGCAATTGCTCCAAAATGCCTCAATTTTCCTTTAATTTCCAAGTTGGAAAGTATACAATCCTAACTATCTATTCGATATCTGACACTATTCTTTCAACTTCTACGGGAGTTTGGTCGGTTTTGAGTTCAATAAATAATTCTGTTAAGGCTGTTTGTGGCGTTTTTTCTGATTAATTTGTTCAATCTCCTTTTCAGGCTGAACCGTTTCCAGTGACAGTTTATAAAGCTTTTTCACAAATTTCTTGGATGTGCCTAAATCCTTTTCCGCTTTATCCATCAACTCCTCCAAACGTTAACCCAGTTTTTTAAATTTTCGATTGCCGACACGTTTTTCAAAACCGCTAAACCAATATCTTTTGGAGTTTTTTCGAATTTTCCGAATTGGGATTTTCAAAGATTTACCTGATCACATTTGCATCCGGCACATATTCATCGGGATGATGAACTGTGATTCTGCAAGAAGAGAATTCTTAAACTCTATAATTCAAGAAAGTAATCTATGATTAAATTTCAGGTTGTAAGACCAAGGCCTTACACTTTTTCACGTTTTGTAAAAAACCCGGATTTTCTGAATTTTTTATAACTTTCTTTCACTGCTTGCGCTTCTTCCTGAATGAATTTTTCAATGTTTTTAACACTAACCTCCTGCCCTCTCATTTCGAGACGTTGAGCTGTATTTACTGCTTTGGGCACGGCAATCCAAAGAATAAGATATGCCAATACTCCTACCCCTGTTGTAATAAAAGTTAGAACAACAAAAATAATACGCATGATAACCGGATCAATATCGAAGTAAGCTGCCAGTCCTCCGCAAACTCCTCCCAAAACAGTTTCATGTGGGTCGCGATAGAGCCTGCGTTTGCGTTTTGCCTGCCCAGCCAGTGGTTCTTCATCACCCATTTCTGTGGTAAAACTTTCAGGTGTACCTATTGTTGTCATAACCGCATTAACCCACTCCAGGGTAACTGCATGCTTTCCACCAGATGATTTTTCTGCAAATATCTCAGCGATTCTGGCTTCAATATCCGACTCAATCTCCATACCTTCTTCGCTTTCACCAAAATGGTTTTTCAAGGTTATCATGTATTTTTGCAAAACTTCGTAAGCATCTTCCTCGATGTGAAATACATTACCGCTAATGTTTATTGTGAATGTCCTTTTCATTTTTAATATTTATTAAAGTTTTAAATCTGTTCCGCTAATTAATTAAGCTCTTCTGCTTTTAACCATATCTACTGCATCGACCAACTCACTCCACGAACCTTCCAGTTCCCCTAAAGTTTTCCTGCCATTTTCCGTCAGTTCATAATACTTTCTTGGTGGCCCCTGGGTTGATTCTTCCCAGCGATAAGTTAATAAACCTTCATTTTTTAATCGCATTAATAAGGGATAAAGTGTTCCTTCAACCACAATCATTTTAGCTTCCTTTAAATCCTCAATTATGTTGGTTGCATAGAGAGACTCTCCGTTCAGATCAAGGAGAATGCAATATTTCAAAACTCCTTTCCTCATTTGTGCTTTTGCATTTTCTATTTTCATGGCGTTATGTTTTTTTTGTGTTTCTATATAATCCTGACCATTCATGAAATTCTGTTATCTACCAAATTTTTTCAGATACCATCCAGGTTTCCAGTTCCAAAGGTTGATCAATTTCTAAATTGGTTGTAAATAATTCTTCTTTTAGCATCCAATCATCAATTTTCAATTCTGTATCAGTTTCTTCAATGAACCGAAGTGTTAAAACTTCAAAATTATATGCATCTATCATCCAGTTTTCCAGCTCCAAAGCTTCTTCGGTTTCTATTTCCTTGTAAACTGAATTTGCATTAAACAAGGCTTCAGTGGTCATCCAATCTTCCAAATTCAGTGGGTTTTCAATTTCTTCTTCCATTGAAATAATTGCTGTAAAATAACTCTCATCTGCCATCCAGTTTTCCAGTTCCAAAGCCTTCTCCGTTCCCGGGACTATAAAAGATTCAAATCCATTTGCTTCGGCTTCCACCAGAAGGGCCATATTATTATTATCAACCATAGCGAGTTCAATTTCATTGAAATTGTATTTTTCAAGTAATGATTTCCATAAATCCTGTGCGTTAACAGTTATGCTGATTATTACTAAACTAGTTACTACTGCCAGTGATTTTAAAATTGCTTTCTGAACATTGTTTTTTGTTTTCATGTCTAATCCTCCTGTTTTTTTTTATTGCTTGTTTTTTATTTCCTACGATTGTTTTGTTCTTACTTTTATTATTATGACGCAACCTTTTTTCATTCGTTACACTTTATATAGAACTTTTTTTAATCTGCTACCTTTTATTATACTGTTATATGCTATACAATTATACATTATTATTTTAGTACTATGCAATACATATTACAATATTTTTTTAAAATATTTAGATTAAACCACATAATAACCTCTAATACAGCATATTAAAACAAATATGAATTTAATAACAAATTTATATCTTACTAAAAAGCATCCAATATCCCTTAATTATGTGCAGGTAATCATAAATGATTCGTACACGAAAGCAACTAATATGGTGTCCGGTAATTCGAAAACACGTGGAAAGTAGAAGGAATCAAGGTGGTTTATGAAAGCATTCCTTAGGTTGGTTTTTATTTGCTATTCTTCTCTGTTTTTTTTTGTAAGATGTAAATCTAATAGTACTTAAATCCTAAAACCACAGAGTGAGTAAACGAAATAATTTGTTTAATTTTAGATTAAAAACCTGTATCATCATTTAAATCAGTTTGACATGAAAATAAAATTACCATTGATTGTAATTGCATTATTTGCAGCTTCAAAATTGTTTGGCCAGGCCACTGACAATTGTGTTATAAGTGTTATACTTTCCGGATACTCGGAAAAAGCATACACATCAGAACCTGTATCTGATGAGCAGCTTGATTTGATACTGAAATGCGGGATTAAAGCTCCCAGTGGAAGAAATGTCCAACCCTGGAAGTTTACAGTAATAAAAGACGAAGCCACCATGAAGGAGATTATCAATGATGTGGTTCCAGAAAATGTGCTGGTAATAGTTTCTGGGATTGAATCCGAAAACGGATTGACGCCTGATTTTGATTGCGGATTAGCCACAGAAAGTATGTTTATTGCAGCACACAGCCTTGGTCTAGGTGCTCGTATTTATGGCAGTCCTGCGGGAAAAATCAATTCAAATAAAGAACTTTTTCAGATTCCATCAGGGTATAAGGCTGTTATCGTCCTGCGAATCGGAAATACAGATAAAACTGTGGATGCAGTTTCTGCCGCTACCCCGAGGAAGAAATTGGAAGAGGTCGTGAATTATAAGAAGTAGTTTATAGCAAGTCTTTTAGAATTCGAAGTATTTCGGACTAAGCAGAATCTTATTTTCTGTAGGTAAATGTATTAGATTTAAAAGAGTAGTACATTTTTCTGAAATGGCTACATACAAAGTTTGTTTTGAGTTGATGGATTAAGTAATTCAGACCATTTTGGCATTAATCGTCTGACAACCTGAACGGTCTGCTATTATCATCCTGGCAGGAGCCTGTAGTTTCCGCAAATATCTTCTCCCAGATAAGGTTGAGGTGCAGGAAGAAAAACCGATGCGCCATGTTTTGCATCTGCTGAAGCCGCAACAACTGACGCATAGGTCCCGCCAACTATCACCCCATCCACATATTAATCTACCGGGATTCTGCGTTCCCACAGAAAACCAAATTTGTTGTTGTTTAGACTGACTTAATCTTCAAAGGTAAGGATGCTGGGCACCATTAACAATTCCAAACCAAATGGATAGGGATTTGAAATTTGTTTGATTTACCTGAAAGTTTTACAAACGCAAAAGGAACTTCAAATACTGTCAGGTTTTATATACGAGATCTTTCAGTACCAATAATCATCGGGATTAAACAAAAAAGC
Source organism: Draconibacterium sp. (assembly GCA_041739985.1). Taxonomy (GTDB): domain Bacteria; phylum Bacteroidota; class Bacteroidia; order Bacteroidales; family Prolixibacteraceae; genus Draconibacterium. The sequence goes on from JBGSMW010000056.1 coordinate 12,029, forward strand.
CTTAATCCAAATAGTTAGTTTCATCTTCACACTTTTTATTTCAAAACAGTCTTTTATTGTTTTGTATTTTCAATAGTAAGAACCTGTCCTTTTTCCAAAAGCAGGTTTTTAAGCTTTTCGTATTCCACATCCTGAACGGAAATATTTTCATCGATGGCCATACATGCGGCAACAGCTGCCGATTGTCCCAGGATCATAAACACCGGTTCCATTCTGATAGAACCAAACGCAATATGGCTGCTTGAAACACAAACCGGAACAAACAAATTGGTACATTCCTCTTTTTTGGGAACTATTGAACCGTAGGAAATGGAGTATGGTGCAGGCGGTGCAACACCAATATCACCCTCATTTTGCACAAATCCTTCGGGAGTGATGTAGCGTTGAATATTATGTGAATCCATAGCGTACGAACCCATTCCAACGGATTTGGGGACTTCGCGTTTCAGCAAAACATCGTTTTCGGTGGTTATATATTCACCTATCAATCGGCGGGCTTCGCGCACATAAATCTGGTGTGGCCAGTTGCCGTTATCTGTAAACTCATCTTTAGCCAACCCCCAGGTAGCCATCCGGCTTCGAATATCTTCCGGAACACGCGGGTCGTTCGCCACAAACCAAAGTAAGCCTTTCTGGTAATCTTCGTGTTGTTTAATAATTTCCTTACGACGCTCATAACTGGCTTCGGGGTAATCGTAATTCATTCCAATGTTGTCACTACTAAACGGTCCATGGTTATTGGTATCGGTTTTCCGGTTCGGTATATCATCGAATTTTCCAAACCAATCATTTCTTCCTGTATCAAAAACCCGTACCAATAATTCGTACTGGGTTGAATCATAATTTTCGGGTTTTGGGAAAGGAATCCGGTTTTCATCGTGGTTGGTCATACACAATCTGAAACAATAGGCTTGAATTTTATTGTCGGCAGCGCCGTATGCACCGGGATGTTCAGTGGAAATGAGCGGAAGTACTCCGCTGTTTGGGTCTCCCGGAATTTTGTATGGCGAAATTGGCTTGTCGAACCAATGTTGGTGGTGTAATACCCCAGTCTGAACACCATTCCATTGTTCGTTATATTGCATGGTGCTTTCGCGGCCCACGTGGTAACTCACACCTGCTTCAGCCATCAAATCACCTTCATAAGTAGCATCGATAAATATTTTTCCTGAAAAGGTTTTTCCTGAAAGCGTGGTAAAAGAAACAATTTTCCCATCTTCTTTCACCACCCCGTTTTCACGGTTGAGCCACTCGTCGCGCAAAACGGTGATTTTGTTTTCCGCAACAAAATCCTCGAAAACTTTTTCAGCTACATGAGGTTCAAAAATCCACATGGTGCGGTTTTCTCCATCCATTGCAACGGTTCCCTGACCTTTATTTCCATATTCGCTGTGTTTTTGCCAAATCCAGGCAGCAGAATCATTGTAATGATTATAAACACGGTGGTAAAACTCGCGAGAAAGTCCGCCAATTACGGATTTGTTTCCGGTGTCGGTGTAACCCAGTCCACCTGCTGAAAGTCCACCCAAATGGATATCTGGCGAAACCACAATTACTGTTTTTCCCGATTGAACTACTTCAACAGCAGCGGTTATTGCTGCGGATGTTCCACCGTAAATGATGACGTCGGCTTCATGAATGTTCGGTTGCTTTTTATCACAACTTTGGAAACTTGTTATCAGAAAAAGAATAATTACTATTCCCAATTTCTGCCATTTTTTACTTATATAAGTTTTCATAATTTAATGATTTATTTATAATAATAAAGAAAATTTTATTTTGGCTGGTAAGCAAGAATTTGTTTATCCTTCAATAATCTTGCTTTAAGTGAATCATAATCCAAGGAATGTAAATCGGATTCGGTTTGTATAGCCAGAGATGCAGCGGTAGCTGCTGACTGTCCCAATACCATAAACACAGGTTCCATTCTTATAGAACCAAATGCAATATGAGTTGAGCTAACGCAAACCGGTACGAGCAGATTACTGCACTCTCCTTTTTTTGGAATAATGGCACGATAGCTGATCGGATATGGAGAAAACCCATGAGCTTCTACATTTCCTTCGTTTTGAACATATCCGTTGGCATCCACATACCGCTGCACATTATGAGAATCCATACCGTAAGCAGCCATTCCCACCGGATCTTCTGCCACTTCATATGCTTCGCAGTGACGTTGAGTCATGATGTAATCACTAAGCATACGCCTTGCTTCGCGAATATAAAGTTGTTGTTGCCAGCCATCTTCGCGTTCATATTCATCTTTGCAGGTTCCCCAACGCGATACTTCATTCCTGATTTTCTCAGGTATGCGTGGATGATACGCCAAAGACCACATTAATCCCTGCTGATAATTGCGATGACGTTCTATAATTTTTTCCCGTTCATCATATGATGCTTCAGGATATGCATAATTTTGTCCGATAAAATCAGTTGAAAAGCCATCCCTGTTGTTTGTATCTGTTTTTCGATTTGGCATACTTGAATTTATCCACGGAATCCGGTCATAACCTGCTTCATAGTTTCTGAAAAGTAGTTCATATTCCAGTTCATTGTAATTATCTGGCTTTCTAAAGGGAACGCGGTTTTCAGGATGATCAGTCAGTGTCATCCGGAAGCAATAAGCCTGAATTCCTTTATTGCCACTACCATCTATTCCTGGTCGGCCACTTTCAATGATAAAAGGTAACAATCCACTTGATCGATCTCCTTTAACAATATATGGATCAACACCTTTAACGAAATTATGATTATACCCGTTTATGGAAACAGTTCCGCGCAATGTCATTCCAATTGTGTTGGCCTGCACTCCATTCAGTGTTTCGCCAAATTCTTTATTAGCCTCGCGGCCTACAGTATATGTAATTCCCGCTGCAGCCATTAAATCACCTTCATAGGTAGCATCGATAAACATCTTTCCCCGGTATTTTACTCCACCTTCCATTTCAATTTCAATAATTTTCTGGTTTTGCATTTTCACACCGGTTTTACGGTTTATTCTTTGATGATATATAAGAGTGATCTTTTCCTTAGCCATCATATTATTATAAACTATTAAAGCGGCTGACGGCTCAAATGTCCACATGGCATCTTCACTGTCAGCAGTCTGTGTTTGGCCACCATCGCGATATTCAGATCTTTTTTGCCATTTCCAGTTCTCCGAAATTTCATAATATTTTCTGATTCCCTGGTAAAATTCTCTTGAAATACCACCTACCACCATTTTATTTCCAATATCTGTTTGTCCCAGTCCACCGGTAGTTAATCCGCCAATCCGGTTCGTAGGTTCAATTAACACCACTGAGTTCCCCATTCTTGAAGCCTGAATTGCTGCTGCAATACCTGCTGATGTGCCACCATAAATGACAATGTCAAATTGATTAGGGTTTTGGGTAATAATACCTTTGTTCTTGCAAGATAAGAACGTAAAAAACCAAAATGCTGTTATGATTAAAACTCTTATTTTCATGTGTACAAAATATTAAAATTGTTGATTATATGGTAGTTATACCTTATTCTTTTATCTAAATTTTTAGGGGTTATGTGATAAAATTTGCTTATCCTTCAACAAACGTTCTTTTAAGATACTGTATTCCAGGGTATGTAAATCTACATTATTGTCAATTGCCAGTGACGCAGCAGTTGCTGCCGATTGTCCCAAAATCATAAATACCGGTTCCATGCGAATAGAGCCAAAAGCAATATGTGTTGAGCTAACACAAACCGGTACCACAAGGTTACTACATTCCCCTTTTTTCGGTATGATGGATTTGTAGCTGATTGGATAGGGTGAAAAACCATGAGCCTCCACATTTCCTTCGTTTTGAACATACCCGTTGGCATCCACATACCGCTGAACCTGATGAGAATCCATTCCGTATGCTGCAAGACTTACAGGGTCTTCGGCAATATTTAAACCCTCGCAGTTAAGCTGGATCATCACGTAATCGCTAATCATTCGTCTCGCTTCCCTGATGTAAAGCTGTTGCTGCCAACCATCTTCCCGTTCATACTCGTCCTTACAGGTGCCCCATTGCGACACCACATCCCGCACTTTTTTCGGAATGCGCGGATGGTATGCCAGTGTCCACATCAATCCCTGCTGGTAAGTGCGGTGACGTTCGGCAATTTTTTCGCGTTCCTCATAACTTGCTTCCGGATATTCGAAATTCTGACCAATAAAATCGGTGGAAAAACCTTTTTGATTGTTTGTATCTGTTTTCCTATTGGGCATAGCCGAATTTATCCAGGGAACCAACGGATCTCCATAGGAATACATTTCCTCGATGGGTCCTTCAGCAGCTTCATAGTTACGAAACAATAGTTCGTATTCCAGATCTTTATAATTTTCCGGTTTTTTAAATGGAATTCGGTTATCCGGATGATCAGTGAGTGTCATTCGAAAACAATAAGCTTGAATTCCTTTGTCGCCTGAACCATCAATGCCGGGGCCTCCTTCTTTGATAAACGGAAGCAAACCGCTGGATGGATTGCCTTTTACAATATAAGGATCGACTCCATCGATAAAGTTATGGTGAATGCTGTTTCTTGAAATGGTCCTTTTTAATGTCATGTTCACTTTGTTTGCCTGAACTCCATTTAGCGTTTCTCCATATTCACTGTTCGATTCTCGCCCCCAGGTATTTGATACACCGGCACTTTCCATTAAATCACCTTCATATGTGGCATCGATGAACATCTTTCCGCGGTATTTTTCGCCACTTTCCATTTCAATCTCCACAATTTTTTCTCCCAGTTTTTTTACACCGTTTTCCCGATTTAAACGTTGATTGTAAACCACATCAATTTTTTCGGGAGCCAACATTTCTTTATACACATTTAATGCTGCAGATGGTTCAAATGTCCACATGGCATCTTCCCCATCTCTGTTTCTGGTTTGTTGGTATTCTTCCTGTTTTTGCCATTTCCAGTTTTCGGGTTTTTCATAATACCTTTTAATATTTTGGTAAAATTCACGGGAAATTCCTCCAATTGCCTGTTTGTTGCCAATATCGGTTGCGCCTAATCCACCGGTTGTTAATCCGCCAATGCGGGATGTGGATTCAATTAAAATCACTGATTTTCCCATGCGTGAACTTTGAATGGCTGCTGCAATTCCTGCTGAAGTTCCACCATAGATTACTATGTCATATTCTTTTTGTTTTACTGAAACTATACCGAATACTTCTGAAATCATGGTCATTAATAAGACCAAAATTATAATTCTCCATTTTGAATCCATAAGTTTTTAAATTAAGTAAACAACCTTTAAATAAAATATACCCTCAAAAGTGTTATTTTCAGGCAAGCCGGTTATGTAATATCTGAAACTACACTCTTAATTCAGAAAAAAAGTTCCCCTGGTTACCCTGGGGAACTTGATATTAGGTGTCCCTCAATAAGGATTTTTTGTTATACCAAATTTTTTCCCTTGTTGAGACTGAATCTTTCCCACTTATTCCCAATTTGGATTTTGTGTCAGACTTAGATTCGTTTTTCTTTCAATATAAGGAATAGGCCACAAATAATCCTTATTAGGGTTAAATGCTCGCTTATCAACTGTACGCATTGATGTATTCGGATTGTTAACGTCAGAAGCAATTGGAATACCGGCAGCAACATAGTCCGGGGTTCCCCATTTATCAATCACCGGTGCTTTTGTTGGATATGATTTCTGCATCCTTCCGAGTAAAAAGCCGTTCATTACTTTTTCGGCTATCTTCCAACGTCGGATATCCGCAAGCCTATGTCCTTCACCTGACAATTCATGGCGGCGTTCACGAGCTATTGCATAAAACAGCTCATCCGCACTTGTCTCAGCTATTGCAGGCATTTCAACCCTGTTGCGTATTTTGTTCAGCGCGGTATATACAGATGCATCGGCCTGACCTGCTTTCACTTTAGCTTCGGCATAAATTAATAAAACTTCTGCATAACGAATAACAATAATATTGTTATCGCAGTTATTTACGTCTCCATAATTTTTATCATTAACATACTTACGCCAGTTAATACCGCTGAAAGACGCATAAGCATTCAGAGCATCCTGATTATCAACACGAATAGCGGGTGATTTGTGATAATTCCAACATTTAGTGCTGTCCCTGTGAGTTTCGAACTGAAAGCCCTGAAATATACAACCGGGTTCATTTTGCCAGTTGGAATAACCTGAAGAAGGCAGGGCTAAAGTCCAAGCCAAACGTGGGTCACGATTGTCCCAAGGTTTTGCGGGATTGTAAAGTGGTGACTTGTCGATTGGAAGACCGTCTTTACAACCATAAGAATCAACTAACTGATAAGAAGGGACTTTATTGGCATGACCTCCTCCGTTTCGGCAACCGAAAAGACGGAAAATGGGATGAACCCTCTGTCCAAAAAGATATTGAATCGAGAAAAGTATTTCTTTTGAATCCTGACCTTCATAGGTGAACAGATTGGAAAATTTAGGATCAAGATCAACCAAAGAGCCCTCTAATTTCATAACTTCAGAAGATGCTGCAATTGCCACATCCCACTTTTCATTATACAATGCCAATCTTGCTTTCAAAGCTAGAGCAGCTTGCCGGGTGGGACGTCCGGAAGTTGGTTTGTTTCCCGTACCGAGAACGGCTGCGGCTTCGTCATAATCCTTGAAAATCTGATTCAGAACCTCTTCTTTTGGAGAACGCGGAATCTCAGCATTTTCAAGTGTAATTGTTTCCAGAATTAAAGGTACATCGCCATATAAATCTACTAAATATGAATAGTAATATGCTCTTAAAAACTGAGCTTCTGCTTTTGCATCAGCAATTACATTAGCACTGACAATTCCTTCGACCTTAGTAAGGTTATTAATTAAATAATTACACCTTGAAATACCACTGTAACATGTTCTCCATACCGTTTGAACAAATGAACTGTTTGCATCATTGGCGCCTTGTGACAGTTTTTGTACATCGTTTGTATTGCGATCCCAACCATTGTCAGACAATTCCTCAAATGCCAGAAAGAAAGGCATACCCTCCCAATCTGTCCATAGATTGGTGTAACAACCAATAACAGCCATTTTGATTTCTGTTTCATTAGCCAAAAACGTTTTGTCGGAAGGTGAATCCAGAGGGACTTTATCCAAAAAATCGCTACATGACGCCAAGAATAATATGCTGATTATATATATAAACTTCTTCATAATATCAATAATTTAAAAATTAAAACTTTAAATCAATCCCAATCGTGGTAGTTCGCATTATCGGATAAAAATTACCGTAACCGGATAACACCGGAGATTCCACATCGAAATATTTCCAGAATTTAGAAACGGTAAATACATTATCTGTACTAACATATAATCTTAAATTGGAAATTCCGATTTTGGAAAGAATATTTCCAGGAAGAGTATATCCGAGTTGTACGTTTTTTAAACGCAGGTATGCAGCGTCCTTTTTCCAGAACGAAGAGTTTTGCTGATTGTTACTGTTGTTGAAGGCTAACCTCGGGAACTCGGCATCACGGTTTTCTGTAGTCCAGTAATCCTTGCCAATTTCGGGCATTGAACCACCTTCGTAGAATGAGCCAATTGAATGTCCCCAAACATAACCATCTGCTTTACCTACCCCCTGAAAAAGGATATTAATGTCAATTCCTTTATACTCGCCGTATAAATTTAATCCAAAAGTATAGCGCGGTATGGTACTTCCTATAATTACATTATCAGAGGTATTGATAACACCATCGGCTTCATCCGGAACTCCGTCATCGTCAGTATCAACCGTCAACTGGTCCTTGTATTTAATGTCCCCTGGTCCATAATTACCTATCTGAGTTGCTCCCAGATATTTTCCTTCACTATCATAGTCTTCAGGTACAATATAACCATCTGCTTCATATCCGTATAGTGACGACAGGGGATAACCCTCGCGGTTAACGGTAAGTCCTGTCTCGTTTATACCCTTCAAATCAAGGATTTTGTTTTTCACATCAGAGATATTGAACATGGCGCTAAAATTGAAATCGCCAAACTGATCATTAAAGGTTGCTCCCACTTCCCAACCCTTGTTTTCGAGTTTGCCGGCATTCTGGGCAGGCGCCGACAATCCAATAATCAATGGTATATTGAGATTCAGAAGAATATCATTGGTTACTCTATGATAGTAATCAGCGGTTATATCAAATTTTCTAAAAAGATTAAATTCCACAGCTATGTTGCTCATTGTAGTTGTCTCCCAACTTATAAATGAATTCGCCATAGTTGTGATTGCTGCACCGGAATTGATATTTTTGTCGAAAATATAATTAGTACCCAGGTTGACAGTGGATTGTGCCGGATAATATCCGTTCAATGTATTCTGATTACCCAACTGCCCCCATGATGCACGAAGTTTAAAATTGTTGACTACATTTTTGAAATCGCTCCAGAATTCTTCTTCACTGATACGCCAGCCACCAGAAACAGAAGGGAAAAGCCCCCACCTGTAACCTTCTTCAAAACGCGATGAACCGTCATAACGTAAATTTACTTCGAAAAGGTATTTACCGTTGTAATCATAATTTAGCCTTCCGAAAACCGACTGCAGAGCATAATCAGAAGCCGAGCCACTTGATTTTTGATTTTCCTGTCCGCCGGCATTTAAAACCGGATAATCAGCAAACGGGAATACCTCGCGGTATCCTGTGTGCCACTTGTTCCAGAACGTCTCCTGCTGATAACCAGCCATAAGCTTAAAATTATGCACATCCTGAAATGACTTAGTGTATGTGGCACGTCCTATAAGTAAGTTTCGCATACTACGGCTTGTAGATTCGGTTAGGGCTGATTTAGCCTGGGTCTGCGGATCAGGAGTACCATCATTGAGAAACAGTTGAACACGCTTGTCCCAGTTCGTATTATGACCTTCCCAATAATTTAAAGCGTATTGTCCCTGTAATTCGAGGTCTTTCACCGGTTTGAAGGTGGCAATAAAGTTCATAATACCCGAAGGCGCCACGTTAGTGACAATACCTCCGTCTTTGTAATAAGCTACAGGGTTAACACCTTGCCAGCCGGGACCATAACGTCCATCAGCCAGATATGCAGCCTGGTTGGCAGGGATACGGCCAACAAAGTTGTAACCCGTGCCCAATTTAGATGGCTCTTTAGCGTTGGTATAAACAATTGCTATATCCGAACTGAGTTTAAATTTTGATGAAATCGCATAATCCGTATTTGACCTCAGATTATATCTTTTGAAATTAGTATTCTCAGTAATACCATTTTGCGACAGATAACCTGCCTGAGTCAGAGACTTAATTTTTGAAGTACCCTGACTGACAGTTATAAAATGATTGGTAATTAAACCGTTATTTGTTGCAGTTGCATCGAACCAATCCACATCCGGATAATTCGGATCATTTCTGGCAATACCAGCTTCATATTCCTTGATGTATTCTTCAGAATATTCAGGTGTCATACCAACGGCACGTTTAGCAATTGAGATATTTTTCATAAAGTCAACCGCACCTACATATTCCGGAACATTTGTAGGAACTCCCTTAGCTACATAACTGTTATATGACACAAATGCCTTTCCTTCCTCAGCACGTTTTGTGGTAATGAGGATCACCCCATTAGCAGCACGGTTACCATAAATTGCAGCAGATGCAGCATCTTTAAGAACTGAAATAGATTCAATACTCTTGGGATCAACAGAGTTGATGCTTGATTCAACACCGTCAATCAGGACTAGCACGTCGTTGTTTCCGATTGTGGTTTTACCCCGAACGCTGATAATACCCCCATCGCCCCCTGGTTTACCGCTGCGTTGAGTCACAGTAACTCCCGGCACCAATCCCTGCAATGCCAAAGAAGTTTGCGCAACAGTTCTTTTTTCCATCTGTGGAAGTGAAACTGTTGATACAGCTCCAGTCAGATTTGCTCTCTTCTGAGTACCATATCCAATTGCAACAACCTCATCAATCCCAATCGACTCTTCCTCCATCGTCACATTTATTTTCGTCTGGGTTCCTACTTCAATTTCATGTGTTTTCATTCCTACAAACGAAAACACCAAAGTGGCATTTTCCGGAATACTTGGTATATAGTAGTTTCCATCTGTGTTAGTAACAGTACCTTGAGTAGATCCTTTAATAACTACTGTGACCCCCGGTAAGGGTTGGCTTTTGGAGTCTGTAACTTTACCATCAATGTTTCTTTGTTGAAAGTCAATCTGAACTGTATTATTAAAAACTTCAGGTGTTGTCAGGACAATTATCCTGTCTTTAACAGTATAGTCCACCTCGGTTCCGGTAAATAAAGAGTTTAACACTGTCTCTATTTTCTGATTTTCAATATTTACAGAGACTTCTCTGTTAACATCAACAATCTTTTCACTGTACATAAAATAAAATTCACTTTGATCTTCTATTTTTGCCAGGACTTCCTTAACTGAAGTTTTTTCAAAGTTTAAGGTTAATAATTTGGTCTGAGAATAAGTTTTTCCTGCTAAAACGCTTACTACAGATATCAGAAGAAAAAAGCTAGTTAGTTTCATAATTCTAAATAATTTTTCCATTCCGGGAATATTTACATTCCCAATCAAATCGGTAATTTTTTTCATACTTTTGTGTTGATAAGTTTTTTTGATTTCCCTGTGCTATAATACAGGGAGAATAATTACTCTCTCCAGGGAAGTGTTAGCGCATTTCCCTGTTGTTTTTTTTATTGTTTTGTCATAGGCATATAATTTTATAAGTTAGGTTTCATTATTTAATTTCTTTTTTCAATTAAAATTTTTTGTTTTGAAAATGTACCGTCTGGTAATTTATTACGGGGCAGAGCTTTGTATATTACCGGTGTAGCAATTGTCATAAGGTCGAGTATTTGAAAAAGCGGTTCATCAACAATTGTAACTGTATATGAATAATCCTTAACATTATCATCAATTTCAAATTCAACATTAAACATGCGGCTAAGCCTTTCTGTAACTTCAACCAGTGACTCATTTTTAAAAACAAGCTTGCCATCTTTCCATGCAATGTACCTTTCAACACTACCTTTGGTGCATGAAACTACCTTGTTATTTAAATTATACTTAACATGCTGTCCAGGTTCCATTGCTCCAATGGTTTTAATATTACCGTTTGTTTCTGTTTTTTCCACCAATACTTTCCCTTCAACCAAAGTGGTTGCAACGATTTCTTCACCAGGATATGCTTGTACATTAAATTTAGTCCCTAACGCTCTAATATTTAATTTTCCTGTCTTTACAATAAATGGCTTTTCAGGATTATGGGCAATATTAAAATATCCTTCACCCAATAAGATTACTCCTCTTGTATCACCAGAGAAATTTTGTGGGTATTTCAGCTTACTTCCATAATTCAAATGAACTTCAGAACCATCAGATAACTGAACCACCGTTCTTGAACCAGCGGGAGCAATTATTTCGAGTGAATCAACAGTTATATTTGAAGTATATTTAGTTGATTCTGATGTTTTATCGGAAATGTTATAGAAAAGGAAAGTAAGAACCGGTATCAATAAAATTGCAGCAGCCCGGGTTATCCAGGCAGTGATACTGACAATCGGGTTTTTAACGCTTTTACTATTTATGTTTATTTTGTGATGTATTTTATCGAGTAACGAACCCAAATCATTGTTGTCCATTAAATTTTCTTCTATTTTGAAATCTGTCCAATCCTGATATCCCCAACTTTTGCTTTGATTATCCAAAGAATCGTTTTTTATCCAGTGAAGAACTTCTTTCAACTCTTCTTCAGTACATTTATCATTTAAAAACTTTATAATTAATTCCTGTGTCATTTTTTTCTTTAATTAGATGCCTCCCTCAAAACAGGGAGGCATCTGGTAATCATCTAACAAATCTAAACTAGAATAATCTATGAAATTGTAATCCTGTTTCAACAGAATCATTAGTTATACGTTTATCCTGCCAGAAAGGACTATACCAAACATATTTTTTTGTTCTACAAGAACAAACTAATAAATAAAAAATTGGCTATCAAACTTTTATCTATATGAGATTTAATAAAAGCCAAGGTAGTTACAAGGTGGTTTTTAACAGTATTAACTGAAATATTGAGTTTTTTTGCTATCTCCTCATGAGTTAAACCAACTTCCCTGCTTAATTGAAATATTTCTTTTTGACGTGGTGTTAGCTTTTCAAGCAATAATTGTAACTGAGTGTTAATTTCCTTAAAATAAATTTCATCAATTATTTGATCTGCGTCTGTAATTTGCTGCACTGATTTTAATCGGTCCTGGTATTTATGTTCACTAACCCTTTTCCGTAATAAATTAATTGTTGTATTATATGCAATAGTGAAAATAAAAGAATCAAATGAAGAATAGATATCAATCTTATTTCGTGTTTCCCATATCTTTATAAATACTTCCTGAACTATACCTTCTGCATCTTCCTTTTGCTTAATGTACCTTAAAACAAAACCATAGAGTCGTTTGCTATAAATCTCATATATGTTATCGAATGCAATAACATCCCCTTTCTTGAGAAGGCTCAAAAGATCTTTGTTTGATTTTGTTACTTTCAAAGTAGTTTAGTAAGTATTTTTCTCAAAGATATGTTTTTTAGTGCATGAAAGGAATTTGGTTTATAATCTTTGTTAAGTCATAAGTTCAAGTTAAAAATACTACAAATCAATTTCAAGAAGCAAAAAATATTTTAGATGAAATTTGGAAGTCTAATTTTTCAATGAATCTTCTGTTCATTTTATGCTGTATTGGCTTCATCTATTTTTTATCACAGTGGACAAAATTGGTTTCTTTCAAAATAGTTTGTTTTACTAACTTGAATATATATATTCATTTAATCCTCATTTCCAGGCAGAAAAGGGTGTGCTAAATAAAAACCGGCAACCAGTTTTTAGCAATTTATTCATGATATATATATACTCAAGACCATTATCAGACGAAATTGTATGTACGGTTTATTTATGCGTAATTAACATTCGTACAACAGATTTGGCAACACTTTGTGTTTGTTTTTCATTGTCCGTTTTTCCATTAACAGGAACCATGTTTTACGTTCGAAAATTGCAAAGATTGTACCTTTTATATTTTCACTTATTATGTTGTAAATTTCCCAATCCCCAAATAGTTCCCAGGTTTCTACACTACTAACAAGTAAGTATTTGTTTAGCAGAACCAAAAGGAGAATTTGAAGACGACCCTAATTTAATTGACAAAGAAATTCCTTGTTGAGCCACCAGGGGGTTAAACCGTTTTTAAATTCCCAAATCTTATTAATATCTTTAATATGTAGCATGTTTTTTGAGTTTTGGTTTCAACCATAAACTATTAAAATTCAAGGTCGTAACAAAATCAACATGCTACTTTCTATTAACTTAACTATCTTAAAATCTGCTTATTTTACTTCTGCAAAACTTTAGTTATTAATTATTTCTTTATAAACGGCATTGTAAAATTGCCTTTTGCAGTGAGTGCGGTAACAAAGTATGAACCTGAACTAAGATCACCAACTTCAATAACTTTTTGATTAGCTACACCAAATTTAACTGTTCTTATTTCCTGCCCGTTAATATTTAAGATTCTCAATCCTGTCATTCCCGGGTATAAAACAGCCATTCGATGTTCAGCCGGATTTGGGTAAATTTTCATTTTAACCCCATCAAATTCTTTAACAGCTGTATTGTCCGAATTCTGGATACCAATGTTATCAATGTACACATCCAACTCTTCTGTTCGGTTGGCTTTTGATGTTGGTTCAGGAAAAATCGTTACCCGTTGCATATAATGGCCAATAATTTCACTGAAATCAAATTCAAGTAATTCCCACTCATTAACCATATTATTTGTATCTGCAACAGTAAATGTGAAGCTACCCGGATCAGTCAAACCTCTTTCAAGTTTAATTCTCACTGAATTGCTTACTGGTTAACCATTAAAGACATCATGTATGATTCTTCAGAAATCTCAACATTGCCATATATTCCGTCAATCTCAAGTGTATCAAGATCAACCCAATAACCGACCCAGCCTTCCGCTCCGGTATAAATATGCATCCACAAAACACTGTCAGAGCTGTTTACGTTATTTGCTAAAGGATTTTCAACAACATTGAGATCTGCTTTTGTTCCAACCCCATTTGCAAAGGGTATCCAAATAGTTGTATCAACACCATCTTCAAAATCAAAGATTGTTTGATAACCAATTTGCGCGCCCGCTGAAATTGCGAAGAACAGAATACTTAAAAAAGTAAAGATTTTTTTCATAATACTGAATTTTAAAGTTAATACTGAATTTTGTTTTTCTTGACTAACAATTTAATCAAATTATGCTTTAAAACCAATAGTGAACATGATTTCATTACAATTCAAGAATTACATTTTGTAATTTCAAATTATTATTTTCCTTGTTGTAGCAACCATTAATGTGAATCTGTACAACATTAAAACATAATCACAAATTATTAACTGACCAGTTCTTCAAATGATTTGACCTTTACCAATTCCCCTTCCATTGAGAAATCGGTTGCTGATGTGATTTTAATATCAGCAAACTTCCCAATTAAATCCTGATTTTCACTCGCAAAACGAACGATGAGTTTCCCTTCGGTATGTGAACTTAAAAATCCTTCTTTGCGGTCGGTGCCACGAACTAAAACACGAACAGTTTTTCCAACCATTTTTTTATTGAAAGGAAAATTGTGCTTACGCAATTCATTTGTAAGAACATGAAGCCGGCGTTTTTTTTCTTCCTGTGGAATATCGTCAACCCAGCGGTGGCTTGTTGCTCCGGGTCGCGGAGAATAAATGGCAGTGTAACTCATGTTGAATTTAAATTCCTCCAAAGCCAGTCGTGTATTTTCAAATTGCTCTTCAGTTTCGCCTGTGAAACCAACAATGATATCAGTAAATAATGTTGCCTGCGGAATTAAACGGCGTATCGATTCAACAATGTGACGGTATTTTTCCATGTTGTGTTTGCGGTTCATGCGCATCAAAACTTTATCGTCACCGCTTTGCATGGGCAGGTGGATTTGTTTTCCAAGAACCTTGTATTTCGAGATCACTTCAATTACTTCGTCGTTCATATCACGCGGGTGAGGTGAGGTAAAGTAAACCCAGAATTCTTTTTTTGAACGGTTCCCAAATTCGCCAATTTCAGTCAGCAATTGCGCAAAAGTGAGCTCCTCCCCTTTTTTGTCGAGACCGTATGAATTAACATTTTGACCAAGTAAAGTAATTGATTTGTAGCCTTGCGCAACCAAAAGCGCCACTTCAGCAATAATATCTTTTGATGGTCGTGAAACCTCGCGGCCCCGTGTATAAGGTACTGCACAGAAAGTACAAAATTTGTCGCAGCCATTCTGGATTGGTATAAACGCCTCGAAACCTGATTTATAAGCAGGTTGTACACTCCAAAATTCCTCGATATTTTCATTGTGCGGATCAATACCTGAATTCAGATGCGTTGGCGTAGTAATCCCATACTGGCTGATCATTTCAGGCAGTTTAGGTAAATCCTTCATCTGAAAAGTTATATCGAAAAGTTTGAGGAACTTTTCGTGGTCGTTTGGTAAAATACAACCCGAAATAAAGGTAACAAGGTTTTTATTGTTTTTCCATTTGTTCCATTTCGAAATGCGCGAATACACTTTGTCGATAGCCTTTTGCCTCACCGAACAAGCCAGTATCCCTATCAAACCCGCTTCATTTTCATTGTCTGTCCATTCATATCCCGATTCATCGAGAACCGATGTTACGCGCTCCCCGTCAGACAAATTCATCTGGCAACCCAGTGTTATTAAGTGATATTTCATATTAAAAAGTTCAAAGTTTAATCCCGATAGCTATCGGGACAAAGTTCAAAGAATTTATTTCATTTTGAACCTGAATTTCATATTTGTCTAATTTTCAATTTCTCTCCAAAATTAAGGCGAATCGGAATTCGCCGCACCCTCCAATATTTATTCCTCCAGTCTCTCCCCTTCGGGGATCCGCCAGTTGGCGGAAAGAGGGGCTAAAAATACACCTCCGAATAAATATTCGAAACCGGGATTCCTTTTCCGGTCAAAATATCAAACACTTCGTAAATCATTTCACTGTTTCCACACAAAAAACAGTTGGTTTCTCTGTCGATTTTTTGGGTAAATAAATAATCTGTTACCCTTCCGTAAAAATCACCTGTTTCATCGCCCGACAAACAAAGCTTGATGTTTTCCATATCGTAATCAGCATGTTCATACGCTTCTTCCTTTAGCCTCACACCATGAATCAACTGGTAATCCAACTCCGGAAAAGTGCGCACAAAACTGTGAAAAGGACTTATTCCGGTACCGGTTGCCACAAAAAGAAACTTTTTTGACGAAAACTTTTCAGGATTGAATTTGAAAAAACCAAACGGTCCTTCCACTTCAATTTCTGTTCCCGGTTTTAACTTTTTCAGTCTGCCGGAAACTTTTCCTCCATCAATTTCGCGCACCAAAACTTCAAGATAATCATCATTTTCACCACTGTAAACCGAGTATTCACGCTTAGCAGATGAATTCAGATTTTTCAGCATCACAAATTGCCCCGTTTGAAACTGTAAATTATTCCGTTCCAACCGGATAACAAAAGTTAAATCTGTTAAATTCCTGACTGATATTACTTTATGCTTTCCCAACTATTCAGATTTATTCTAAATAAAATCCGTGCAAAAGTAAAAAATAATCCCGTTGCCGCAAATTTAGGGAAATTGGTTTTATTGAACAGATTAAATTTGCTTCTGCGCTGAGTGAAGTAGTGAAGCGGGTGCGGCGGTTTCCAAACCGCCTGAAGCTTTACTTTTCACATTCCCGCCCCTTCATTAAATGATGAAATCTCCCTTTTCCATTTTTTCGGCTTTCATTAAATGATAATTGTATCCTTTTTCGTTTTCCCGGGCTTTCATTAAATGATGATGACTTCCTTTTTCATTTTTCCAAACTTTCATTAAATGATGAAGGCTTCCTTTTTCATTTTTCCGACTTTCATTAAATGATGATGGCTTCCCTTTTTTGTTTGGGCGAGCTTTGAGGCAACTCCCAAAGCTTTTGTATCCGGATTGCAACGATTTCCAAAAATAGTTTATGGTTTGCCAACGTTGGGTTTGAATAATTTTTACATTTGAAACACAATCAATTTAACCAAAATAATATGAGCATAAGCCTTGAGTGCCTGGAGTTATAATATTTCGATTATTGAAAGAGATTATGAGATATATGAAATACTTGTATTTTCATTATCGGATTTTTTGGATAAAATGAAAAAACGCTTGGTAATCGGGTAACCCGCCCCATCAGCAAACCCTTCCATCGTATGCCGAATACAAAATATCTCACATTGATTAAATAAGATGAATAAACTGATAAACCAAATAATAGCCTTTTTGAACAGACAATATCCCCAAAGTTTTCTGATTCAAAAGCCCTTATGGGGGACATTGGCATTTACCGTAATTCTTTTCTTATTTGCAACTATATACCAACCACTTCAGTTGCACGGGGCACGTTCTTTCAGTTTTAAGTTTACCATGCTGTTTTACACACTGATAATTTCAACCAGTGTATTTATGATGTCTGTGATTATAAAAAGGACGTATTGTTTCTCAAAATTTGAAGTTTGGACTGTTTCAAAAGAGCTGATTTCAATTACAATTATTCTGGCATGCATAGGGCTTTCGGCATATTTTGCAGGATTTATTATGGAAGATCAAGGTTCAAGGTGGAACATGACAACTTTCCTTGACTCATTTTCACGGTCAGTACTGATTGGTATTATCCCTGTGCTTTTCCCATCCTTATTGAACATCCGCTTTGCCTTTACTCCGGAAATATTTCAGGAGTATAAAATTAATGAGCAAGACAGGCAAAAAGAAGCAACAGAGGAGTTGATTCATATCAAATCAAAAGCAAAAAAAGAAGAGCTGAGTTTTCTGTCCGGTGAGTTTATTTATGCTGAATCCGAAGGAAATTACGTGGTTTTTCATCTCACAAAGCAGGAAAGAACTTTTGAGGTTGTCATCCGGAATTCCATTAGTGAAATTGAACAGCAGCTTGCTGTTATTCCCTACTTTATGCGGACACACAGGGCTTTTATTGTGAATTTGGGAAAAGTAATTTCAAAAAGCGGTAATTCGCTGGGATATCAGTTGAAACTAAAAGGAAGCAATAATAAAATACCTGTTTCACGTCAGAATACCCAAATATTTGATGAACTTACCCGGAAATTTCTACTATCCATTCATCACTGATTTTTACATTTCGTACCAGTTTTTTAAGCCCTGCTTACTGCCTGTAACAAATTCTTGCTGTATATACCATTAATTTTGCACCCTCCTGATATCTTCTTCCATTTGCATTGAAACTTTAAAAGTCAATGCAATGAAAAATTCAATTAATCATTTTGGAAGACAATTTAAATGTGCAAAACTCCTATTCTTTTTAACAGCACTTATGGTGTCGCCCGTACTTCAGGCGCAAATTGACTGTCTGGTAACCGGGAAAATTGTTGAAGAAAAAAGCAATCAACCTGTTCCATATGCCACAGTTGTCATGATGACAAGTTCAGTAGATACAACACAGTTTTTAACAGGCACTATTACAGATGGAAATGGATTGTTTACCATTAACCTGATTAAAAGCGGCAAATACAAGCTTCAAATATCCTCAGTAGGATACAAAACAACAATGATAAGACTGGACATATCAGATACCGGAGTTTTTGATGCCGGGATTATTTACCTGAAGGATTCAATACAGCTTATTGCCGAGGCTATTGTGGTTAGTGATAGAATGAAGGGAAAAACAGAAAATGACAGGACCATTTTTTTCATAAACAAAAAAATTCTTGCAGCATCGGGCAATGCGCCTGATTTGCTAAGGCATATCCCAGGCATACAAGTTGATTTGAAGCAGAATATATCGCTCGAAGGCGGCAGTGATATTCTTCTTTTTGTCAACGGAAAAGAACGCGATAAAAGCTATATCAGTCAGTTAAACCCTTCGCACATCGACCGGGTCGAAATCATGAACACGCCACCTTCAAATTACGATGGGAATGTATCAGGTGTAATAAATATTATTTTGAAAAAAGAAAATGATACAGGCTTTAGCGGACAATTTTTCACCGAAATACCCACATCCAGGTCTATTGTTTATTCCTTCCCTAACTACAGTATTCAGTATGGATTCAAAAAATTTAATCTTTACACATCTTATAACGGGGAGATTAATTTCGAGGATATTGACGAGACTTACGAAAGACTAATCAGTGGAACCGGACAGGATGTAAAAATTACTTCTGTTGAACAGGTAAGGCAAAAAAACCTTTCGCATAAATTTCATTATGGTCTTGATTACTTTGCAACATCTAAGGATATTATCAATTACTATGGTTCAGTTAATCCATACTCTTATGAGCAGGATGGAAAGGTTTTTATGAAAATTACCGGAGATGAAAACCAAAACTGGAATACTCAACGGGAGGAAACCGATAAAAACCTGAATGTTTTCAACTCATTGTATTATAAGCACCTGTTTAATAAACCGGGGAGTGAACTTCTTATTGATATAAGTAATTCACACTTAATGGCGAGCAGTTCAGTATCTTATTTAAACGAAAATGAACCTGGAATTGCTTCCATCATAAATACTGAAAAACCGGAGCAGATATCGACAAGCTTAAAGATTGATTACTCAAACCCATTGGATGAAAATTTCATGTTGAATACCGGAGCTAAGGCAGGAGTAAAATCCATGCGAAACGAAACCGCAACCAGCTTCGGATACAATGAGCAGGTATATGCAATTTACGGGACGCTTCATTATAAAAAACCGGAATATAGCTTTAATCTTGGGTTGAGAGCCGAATATGCCAAAACTGAGTTAAAGTATGATTTTAACAAAACGGAACTTTCAGTTTTGCCCTACTTAACTTTTCAATATAAGTTCAATGCGAATCAAAGTCTCCTTCTTTCTTACAGGAGTTCAGTTAACAGACCGAATGTATTTCAGTTAAATCCATATATTTATTTAGACAACCCATACTCTGTGCACAAAGGAAACCCTTTGCTGGAACCAGAGTTCAGGAACCGAATTTATGCAGAGCATTCCGTAAGGTTCAATGTCAGTTATGTCTCATACCGCCTGTTTTATGAAAATGTTAACAATGCCATCAATAATCTTACTTTTCTGAATGATAGTGCAGCTTTTGAAACACAGGAGCAAAACCTTGGGAAAATTCATCAATTTGGAATGCAATTTCTAGGATCCCTGAAATTCGGTCCACTTATAATAAGTCCTTTCCTCCGATTATACAACCAGTCAACTTCCGGGAACAGCCTGGCAAAGGATTATAATATTGAAAACCGAAATAACTGGGTATTTGATGCTGGGTTTTCTACTATCCTTTCAGTCAAACATGATTTCGCATTCTCCGGAACATTTCAGTACTCAACTGTTAAATATAACATACAGGACAATAATTTTTGTGATGCGCTTTACATTTTATCCCTTGATAAAACCTTTAAAAATAAACTCAAAGTTGGTTTGATGGCAGCACTACCCTTTGCCAAAACTTTTATTTACCAGGGGACAAAAATTGAGGCACAAAATTTTACATACAATTATCATGGAAATCTTAAGCTCCCCGCAGTCCCGTTAATGTTTCGCTTAAGTTATCAGTTCAAATCCGGGAAAGAGAAAACATTAATTAACAGGGAAAAAGAGGATATTCCCAAAAGGCTTAAATCGGGATTTTAAGCAGTGATATCCATTCATCAGGCATTACCAATTATTTTACATGATAATTCAACTGTATAATACTACCTGGTTAAGCTATTGAAAGATGGTCAAGGTTTCCTTTTTCAGGAATAATCTGAATATCATTAGGTTTCTTTAAAAGCTGGGTTTTAGCCTTTTTGTTTAAAAGTGTAAATGCCTCGGCAAGAGAATTAATTTCCCGATTAACTTTTAATATTTTAAATTTTGGATTTTGCTTATCAACCTGTTCCGGATAAACAGGTTTCCTTGAATCCATATTTAGGTGTGAAATTAATTTTTCTTCAGTATAATTATATGAAAATTCCATATGTTCGGCAGTTATGAATTCAATTCCCGAGCGTTGGAATTTAATTTCATACAAACGCGCGAAAATAATATAGACTTTCCCATCGGGTAAACCATAAAATTGCGCAGGAAAGTTTGTGGGTAGATAGGTAATATGCGATTTGTGGATTAGTTTGGCAAAATTTTCCATAAAATCCTGGTTTGTTTTTATTTCTACAAGAATTGTAAAAGTAAACAAAAATAAGTTATTAACAATAGGGCGTTTGCTGTTCATAACAAATCATCAGGATTTCTGTATTTCAACCGATTCATCCAATGGGTTTCAATACTGAAAAACCCGTATTCTTCAACTACCTTGCCGCGAATCAGGTAACAACCGGGACCAGTAAACGGATTCCTGTTATTTGTGTCTGGAAAATGTACTGTGTCCAGCCACTCCCCTTCCAAATCGAGCCAGGTACCGAAATACATGATTTTCCCATTACTTGTGCGTGTTGGTTTGCGGTGAACCAAATAACCAACTATTTCAACTGATTTACCAACAATATGAGGCAATTGTGATGCTTTTAAGTTAGACGGCAAAGCTGATTCAAGCATTCCAAATGGTGAACGAATTGGGAAACCGAGCAATTCAATTTCGTCAAAAGTATCTTCCAATTCGTGTTTCCATAAATCAGGCAGGTTAAATTCCTTAGTTTTTGTTTCGAAAAGTGTTTTCTCCGGCACTGTTTTTTTCGAATGACCCAGTAAATAATGCGCATCCCAAAGTAATTCTTTTTTACTTTTTCCGGTAAAACGAAAAGCTCCGGTGCGGATAAGTATTATAAGTTGTTCCAATGAAATTTGCATACGCTTCACAAAATCATTCAAGCTTTTAAATTTGCCATTTCTTTCGCGCTCTGCAAGTAAATTTTGAGCTACAGCATGTTCGAGTTCATGAATAATGTAAAACCCAATATGGATAATTTCGGAATGGATTGAATTCATCCACTGACTTTTGTTTACACACGGGAGCTCAATTTTTGCCCCATGCATTTTTGCTTCATGAAAATAGAGTTCAGGTGAATAAAAACCTCCTCCATTATTCAATGTGGCAACCATATATTCCAATGGATAATAGGCTTTTAAATAAAGCGCCTGAAAACTCTCAACTGCATAACTTGCAGAGTGGCCTTTTGAAAAAGCATAATTGGCGAAGCTTTCAATTTGAGTCCATATTTCTAAAATGGTGTTTTCTGCATAACCTTTTATCCGGCAATTTTTAAAAAATTTCTCCTGAACAACCTGAAAGTCGTTTCGTTCCCTGAATTTCCATGACATGCCCCGTCGTAAAACATCGGCTTCGCTTAATGTTAAACCTGCAAAATAATGTGCCACTTTAATCACATCTTCCTGGTAAACCATCACTCCAAATGTTTCTTCCAGAATTTCATATAATTCAGGCAAATCTTTCCTTGCTTTCTCGCGCCGTTTTTCATCCTGAAAACGCAGGATATATTCGCGCATCATTCCGCTTTTTGCTACACCCGGCCTGATTATCGAACTGGCTGCAACCAACCGTTTATAATCTTCGGCCTTCAATTTTGTCAGCAACATTCGCATGGCCGGTGATTCAACGTAAAAACAGGCAATCGCTTTCCCGTTCTTCAATAGACTTTTAACCAGCGGATCTTCCTTGAAAAGGTTGATATTATTGATATCTATTTTCTTATTTCTATTGGTTTTTATGATTTCCAGTGAGTCCTTAATTTTCCCTAATCCACGTTGACTCAGAATATCAAATTTATATAAACCAATATCTTCAGCAACGTGCATATCAAAATGGGTGGTTGGAAATCCTTTGGGAAGAATGTGTGTTGCCGAATAGTAATTGATCGGTTTCTCTGAAATTAAAATTCCACTTGCGTGAATACTCAGGTGGCTGGGCATTCCGGAGATTAGTTTACTGTATTGGAGCACCAATTTTCCATATTGATCGTTTTCCTGAAGTACCGGATTTTTTTGCAATCGTGTAATTTCGTCGGCGGGTAAACCAAACACTTTCCCTATTTCGCGAAGCGCCGATTTATGGTCGAAAGTGATATACGATCCCAGCAAAGCAGTTTTATCCCAACCATATTTTTTGAAAATATAATCGGTAATATCATCGCGATCAGTCCATGAAAAATCAATATCAAAATCGGGAGGGTTTGAACGAAAGGGATTGATAAACCTTTCGAAATAAAGATCGAGTTCAATGGGATCTACATTTGTAATCCGCAAAAGATATGCAACCATACTATTTGCGCCACTTCCGCGTCCAACATACGGATAATCCTTGCTACGTGCGTAGTTTACAATATCCCAATTGATTAAAAAATAAGAACTAAAACCCAATTCATCAATCATTTTAAGCTCTTTTTCCATCCTATCAATAACCTCATTTGACGGTTTACCGAACCTGTATTTTAAACCTTTTTTACATTCCTGCCTTAATAAATTTATATCTTCTTCATGCGATTGCAAAAAGCATTTCTTATTTTTATTTGTCCGGTATTCAAATTCAACACTACATTCAGCAAGGATTTTGTTAGTATTTTGAATGATTTCAGGATACTCATTGAAACCTTCTTTCAATTCCGGTTCAGAAATAATTATTTCAGAAGCTGAAGTTTGTTCTGAAAGCGGCAGACGACTCAGTAAAATGTTATTATCCATTGCCCGTAACAACCTGTGTATATTGTAATCGCGCTTATTCCGAAAAGTTGACGGCTGAAGTATTACAAGTTTATTTAATTGTTTTCGCCAATCAGAAAAAGGAAGTTTTATCAATTCAGTTAATCTTATCCCTATAAACTCATTATCTTTTAATTGACAGTATTTTCTGCTTTTAAACGGATAAATAACAAATGTATCATTCAATTCAGGAGCAGAATCTTTAAATTGGGTTTTATTATACTGACAGGTAGTTAAATGCTCATTCAGTGCGCGGAATCCTTCCATATTTTTTGCCAACCCGATATATTTCTGATCAATTCCGTTTCTGAAATCAATCCCCAAAACCGGTTTTATGTTGAATTGTTGAGCTAAACGTACAAAATCGATACATGCTGATGTATTGTTTATATCAGTGAGTGCAACATTTGTAAATCCCTTTGCAGACAACTCTTCCAAAAGATTTTCAGGCGAAATTGTACCGTATTTTAAACTAAACCAGGAATGACAATTTATTAACATGATATAACTGAGCCTCTCCTAACCCCTACAAAAGAGGGAAACAAAATGCCTATTTTTAAAATTGTATAAATTTGTAAACTATTAAAATCCATTTCTGAACTCTGAACTCTGAACTCTGAACTTTAAACTTTAAACACTGAACTTTAAACTCTAAACTCTCCTCACCCCCTCCTATGCGCCGGAATCACAGGTGGCTGCCCGTTAAACGGATTGGTCATACCGCCAATACTTTTTACCCCCATTGTTACAGCCCGTTTTACCGCCTGATCGCCAAAACGGTTTCGAATTGTATCCATCGACTGATACAGTTTTATCAATTTTTCTGAATCTTCGAAAAGCCGCATTTGGTAACTTCCACCAACCAAATTACTAAACCTGACACCGATTAACCGTATAAGAATCCTTCGCTGGTAAAGTTGCTCGAACAAATCAAGGGTGGTTTGTATTAAAGTGTGATCGAGCGAAGTATAAGGAATTATTCGCTGTTTGCTGTAAGTTTGAAAATCGGAATACCTGATTTTAATTGAAACACAAGCTGTTAATTTATTACCACTGCGAAGTTGGTAAGCCAGGTTTTCGGCCATTGAAGTAAGGATGCTCTTCATTTTCTGAACATCAGTTGAATCTTTTTCAAATGTGCGTTCCATTGAAATTGATTTTCGTTCGTTCCACGCTACTACTGGCGAATTATCGATTCCCTGTGCTTTTTTCCACAGCGAAATACCATTTTTCCCCATCACGCTTTCCATAAGTTCAACCGGCATTTCCTGTACGGTTTTCACCTTTTCAATTCCCATGCTCCGTAATAAATGATAAGTTTGAGTACCAACCATCGGGATTTTCTTTACCGAAAGCGGTGACAAAAAACTTTTTTCCTGTCCATCGGGTATATTGATAAAATTATTTGGTTTCGCCTCCGAAGTACCAACTTTCGAAACTGTTTTGTTGATTGAAAGGCCAAACGAAATAGGCAACATGGTTTCTTTTATAATTTTTTCGCGTAGTTCTTTTGCCCACTGATATGTCCCATAAAACTTGTCCATCCCGGTTACGTCAACATAGAATTCATCGATTGACGATTTTTCAAAAAGCGGTGATTGTTCTTTGATAATATCGGTTACCATATCAGAAAACTTTGAGTAAACACTGCTGTTACCACGAATTACAATTGCATTGGGACATAAAATCCTTGCCATTTTCATGGGCATTCCTGAGTGGACACCAAATTGCCTGGTTTCATAACTGCAAGAGGCAACAACTCCCCTATCGCCAGTACCGCCAATAAGCACCGGAAACTGTTTTAACCTCCTGTCCAACAACCTTTCGCACGAAACAAAAAAGGTATCTAAATCAAGATGCACAATGTGCCTGTTCATATATCGACTATATTATCGTCAGTTATTTGTTTATAATATAGTCAATTTGTATTATATTTGGAAAAAAAGAAATAAAAAAAGACGGAAGACAGGAGACTGAAGTCAGAAGAATAAAAACTTCAATCAAAACTTCGGACTCCCAACTTCCTGACTAAATTTTTTAATTATGAACTTTGCCGAAAACTTAAAATTTTTGAGGACCAGAAAGAAAAAATCACAAACTGATTTGGCTATCGAACTCGATATTACAAGAACAACACTTTCGGGTTATGAAAGAAATGTTCAGCCACCATTTCATGTTTTGATTAAAATTTCGGAATATTTCAATGTTTCGCTTGATGCTCTTATTAAATACAAACTCAATGTACTTTCAGAGTTTCAACTCTCGCAAATTGATAAAGGTTTTGATATTGATGTTACCGGGAATAAACTGCGCCTACTCACAATCACAGTTGACAGTAAAGGAAAAGAAAACATTGAAATGGTGCCTGTAAAAGCACAGGCCGGATATACAAACAGTTACGGTGATTTGGAATTTGTTGCTAAACTTCCAAAATTTCAGTTGCCATTTTTACCTGAAAATAAAACATATCGGTCATTCCAGATAAAAGGGGATTCGATGCTGCCAATTCCTGAAAATTCATGGGTAACCTGTTCATATATTGAAAACTGGGAGAATATAAAAAATGGTAAAGCTTGTATTATTGTAACAAGAAATGAAGGGATTGTTTTTAAACTTGTTTACAATCGCTTGAATGATGGCGTATTGTTACTTGTTTCATCGAACCGTAATTATACACCCTATGAAATTCAAATTTCACAGGTTTTGGAAATATGGCAATTCGAAACCTGGAATAGTTTTGAAATTGATACTCAATAAAAAAGGGACATTCTCAAAACCGGAATGCCCCTTTCAAGGGGGATTCGCTGGTTAAATAAAGTTTTAGATATCAACATATTAAGTTGATAAAAAGTCAATAAAAAACCCCGAAAGTACCCCCAAAAAGGGTAAATTCGGGGTAATTTCTTTTTTTTGACTATGGCTAAATTAATCAA
>JBGSMW010000059.1:0-80946 GCA_041739985.1 Draconibacterium sp.
ATCTTCATTCAGCAATAACTCTTTGGCTTTCTTCAGCCTGATCTCACGGATAAACTGGCTGATGTTTTGCTTATTGATTGATTTTAACTTTCGGTTCAGGTTCGAGTGGCTCATACCAACTTCTTTGGCCAACTCTTCGGGACCAAACTTCTCGTTTGCAAGATTTACTTCAACGAAATTTGTTAGCTTTTGTATGAACTCTTTGTGCATATATAGAATATCAGCAGTTTAAATTTTGTTGCGAAATAACTAAATTTACGACTTTATACACTAATTTACAATGAATTAACAAAGTCGATTTACATCATTCCCTGTTCAGCCAGCCACTTTCCTACACGGTCATGTTCGGCCTGGAATCCAGCTTCAATATGCCTGACTACAGCCTGAAACCTTGGTTCATTTCTGATATTTTCAAAAAGTGGGTCTTCCTTAATAAATTTAACCCACCACACTCCAAATACTTTCTTTTTATACAATTCTTCAAGGTATAAAAATGATTTTTCCTTATCACCCTGAAAAGCATAAACAGCGGAAAGATCGCAATAGGCCGTCATTCTGCTGGTTTGATACCTTCCCTTGTTGATACTTTCTAATCCTATTTTTTTCTGAAGATTAAAATAAAACTCTGCCTCTTCTTTTTTTCCAACCTTCCAATATGCATAACCAATCCGATGAGCGAATACTGAAGGAATTATATTTTCCCTTTTTAGTTTTTCAACAAGCTTTTCAGCATAATAGTAAGCTTCATCATAACGCCCTGTTGCAAAACAATCATGAAGATATTCCAAACTAAAGTAGCTGCTATCCAATTCATAAGCTTTTTTGTGCTGTTGATATCCAATTTCCCTGTTGCCTTCCATCAAATTTAAGATGCTCAAAAAATATATTGAATCTCCATCCAATTTTAATTTCTCCTGATAATAATGTTTTGCCTGTTCATTAAATCCAGCCACCCAAAACGTATAGCCAATATCATTAAATATTCCTGGAAGTCTTTTCCCCCGGTCACGACCTGCACATTCAATTAAATTGCGAATCGCTTCAACATAATCATCCTTTATCTCCCTATAAATACTTCCGCGTATATAATACACTATTGAATTATTCGGATTGAGTTCTAACGCTTTGTTAAGTTCCTTTAATGCCAATTCAGGTTTGGCTAATGAAACATATCTCGAACCTCTCAATGCATATGCATTTGAACATTTATCGTCACATGCAATTGCTATGTTTGTAAGAATTAATACCGAATCTAAAAAATAGTTATCAAAATAGGTTTTGGAATAATTTTGAATCCAATATACTTGTGCTAATCCTATATAAGCCAATGCAAATGCAGAGTCTAAATCCAATGCCTTTTTAAAAAGTTTCTGCGCTTCTTTAACCTCAACTGTTTTCGGATCGTCATCCAATAAATCTTTACCTCTCTGGTAAAAATCATATGCTGTCAGGTTTATTGTTGGTACTTTTCGGATGAGTTGCTTTTCTTCAGGGGTAATTACAGCTTGTAATTCGTTGGCCACTTTCTCTGCAACGTTACTTTGCACGGTAAAAATATCCTCCCAGCTTCGATCGTAATTATCCGACCAGACATGGTGTTCATCTTTAGTACGAATCAACTGCACAATTAGTCGTATTTGATTCTCTTCTTTCTGAAAACTGCCTTCAAGAAGATATGCGACGTCCTGTTCCCGACCGATAGTTTCAATAGTTTTGTCACTTTTCCTGTATTGTTCAACAGACGTCCGGGAAATTACGCGAAGGTCTTTGATTTTAGACAGGTTGAGAAGAATGGCATCCATCATTCCATCGGCAAGGTACTGATTAAGTGTATCATTACTTAAGTATTTAAACGGAAGCACTGCAATCGATTTTTCTTTAACATCTATAGTTTTAAAAGCTGAATACTTTTTCACCAGAAAAAAGGACAGTGGTATCAGTACTATTAAACTAGCTACCATGCCAACAAGGATTTTCCTCCAGTTGGATGTTTTTTGAGGGATTTCCGTGGGCTGCTCTTCCTGTTCGCTTCCCGACTCATGGTTCCTCAATTCACCAGGAGCGTGTCCAAAATATTCGCGAAAACATTTGTTAAAATAAGTAGGGCTACCAAAACCCACACTATATGCAATTTCGGCAACTGTAGCATCTTCATTCAACAATAATTCTTTTGCCTTTTTAAGTCGAATCTCGCGAATAAACTGGCTAACATTTTGGTTGGAGATGGTTTTTAATTTCCTGTTCAGGTTCGAGTGGCTCAAACCCGCTTCCCTGGCCAACTCTTCGGGGCCAAAATTCTCGTTGGCAAGATTTGCTTCAACGATATTTGTTAGCTTTTGTATGAACTCTTTGTACACTTGTGAAAAAGTTCAAGTTGATTCATCGTTTTATTAAAGTCTAATTAAATTTACGATATTATTAACTCATTAACAATGGGTTGTAAAAACAATCATCACATTTTTACAATCTTGTGCGTAATGAATTGGTTACCCGCTTTTAACCGGCAAAAGTAAAGACCGGCAGGCAGTCCTTCGGTATTCCATTGTATATTCTGTTCCCCAATCTGATGAAATTCATTTACAGGTTCGGCAACCAGTCGTCCGAAAATATCGAACACGCGAATATTCACATTGGCTGATTTTTCGAGCCTGAATGAGAAAGTGGTTGAGGAGGTGAATGGATTGGGATAGAGTGTCATTCCAGCGGAAATGTCTAACTCCTCAGTTCCTGTAATTGTAGAGGTGTAACTTGCATCAAACCCGGCTGCTGTGTTAAAACCATTTGAATTAAACATTATCAAAAGGGCTCCCGTTGGAGAAACAATTGGATCAGGCTTCACTTTGCCTGTAAACGTACCGAGCAGATCCGTTGAAGCGCCTACGGAATATACGGTAAGTTTATCATGTTCTTCCAGATCAAAACTGTTGAATGAAAGATTTATAGCTTCCGCTTTCGGTGGTTGGATTCTCCACTTGCAGTTTGCATTGTTATTGTAATTTTTCTTCCCGCTTCCATTCGAAAAAGAGCTGGAAGGTGAAGTTAATGTTGTCATTCCACTGCAATAGACTGGCGTAACGCTGTGGTATTCTGCCATCCAGCCCTTCGCTTCTTTGCTGCCATCCGTTTTAAATTTCAGGAATAATTTATTGCTGCTTGAATTAATTGCGGGTGGAATTGCTGTTCCGGTATATACACCCAGGAGTGCAGCCTTTTCATTTTCACCGTCATAAATAAACACAGAATCAGAACTATCGACATTAAATGCATTAAAAGTGAGAGAAATTGAACTTACCGAATCTGTCGGGTCGATTAACCAGGTGCAGTTTAAACCCGGTTGATAATCTAACCCTGGGCTGCTGCCATCCTCAAATGAACCATCGGCTTCCCTGATAATATGGCTGCTGCATCCATAAGGATAACCGTTTGCCGGATAACAGTTCCTTATCAAGTTTTGGTAAAGTGTATATCCATTGGGATTTGAGAGCGTGTAATATCCATTTTCCAAGCCACTCCATCCAAAGTTAAAATGAAACATCTTAGTTGTACCTGTTACCTGATAACCATCACATACAAAAGCATGCCCATAATCAGCATTTGGCTCTCCTCCTTCATAATAAACCGGATTTAGGGAATCGAGTTGTCCGACAATTATATTTTCCCAGTCAGTGGAATTATAATTGCTCCTATGAATGTATTGTGCCAATGGGCTATATCCAAAGTATTGCTTTAATGCCAAAAGTACATTTTCGCTCTCAGCTCCTGAAATTGTGGGGCCGTATATCATATTAACTGAAACACCTGCATGATATTGCAGTTGGGCAATGGCGACAATGGATTGCCCGCTTACCTCTGTGATCTTGTCGAGCATGCCACCCCAGTTATACTGAGTAGCTCCAAAATCCACGTATTGGGTGCCATAACCTTTTGCAGTATAACTATGAACACCGGTTCCCTGAAGTGGGTAACGATAGTAATACATGATCATGCTCATAGCTGTTGCTACACACCCGGCAGTTGCATTAACTCCTGAAGTATCTACTGGACACAACGCATTGTAGGGGTAATTCTGATTCCAATTACAGGTTAAAAGTGGTCCAACATCATTTGTTGTGTCTGTAGGGAAATCAACTTCACCTGCTAAGTAGTTTTTCCATTGAGCCTGAATTTCAGGAGTAGCGGAAATCGGTTGACTGCGCACCCATTCTACCTGGCCCAGGTATGTTTCAAGGTAATTATCGAAATTAGGGGAAACTCCTTTTTCAGGGAAAACTCCTTCTGAAGAATAGCCAATTATTGGTGTAAGTGCTTTATCAGCCGAAACAATAACAAATCCTTTGCCCTGGATTGAAAATACATATAAGGCAGGCAGGCCATACCTATCAAGGGTTTTTACATCGGTTAGGGATAAAACATCTGCTGATTTTAACAATTGCTGGTTTGCCATTCGTTCAGTCAGAAAATGTTTAGCTACAATTCGTGCCTGTTCCTTATCAACCATGTTTACATTAAGTGTATCAACCTCATTAGCCATTTGATTAATTTGTGAATACATTGTTACATTCAGTAACATACAACATATATAGAAGGCAAGTTTTTTCATGGTTTTTTAAATTTGAAAAGAGAAGAAAAGAACTCTTTAAATAAATGAGCTTTCAATTTTTCACAAACTTTCCTATTCCTGTTTTATTAGTACTGACCAGTTTGATGAAATATAAACCTGCCGGAAGGTTGTTCACAGCGATTTCCGATTTCAAGCCAAACAGTTTTTGAGACATTACCTGTTGTCCTGCAACTCCATAGATTGTTACGGTACCGTCTGTGATTTGCCATCCCGGAAATTCAACTTTTATTTTTTCTGAAACAGGATTTGGATAAACCTTGAGAAATGCATCCTCTATTGGGTTTGAGCTGATTCCTGTAATTGGAGCGGTATATATTTCAACTTTTTTCAGGCACACTTCACCTACGGTTTGTCCACCGGCAACAATCAGGTGATTTCCAACTCCCACCACCGAATGTGATTCAACTGGTTGTGATAAAAAATCAATTGACCAGGTATTATTTACCGGATCGTAAATATCGATAACATCAGTGGGCAAATTTAAGCCGTTGCCCTTAAAATTACCACCTCCAACAAAATAGGCTTTTCCTAAAACTACCGCAGCATTTTGGTGGCCAGCTCTTGCAACTGAAAGAGTTGCCGTTGTCCATTTACCTGTTGAAACATCATAAATATCAACACGGTTGGTTGATTTATTAATTTCAGTACAACCACCCGCGATTATTACTTTGCTTCCCACAGTAACTGCCATTGAAAAAGCTCTTGCCTGTGAAAGCGAAGCCGAACTCCAGGTTTTGGTGGCGAAGTTGTAAATATCAATCTTGTCTGTGGTTTTATAGGCATCACCAATAATATTGATACCGCCAGCAAAAAAGGCCAGGTCACCAACAACGGTTGCAGCCATACCCATTCTTGCTATCGAAAGGCGATCAACCGTCCATTCGCCGGTTTTGGTATTGTATATATCTACTGTATTTTTAAATATTACTTCTGAGCCTCCCTCGTTAACTTGCACACCTCCTGCAAACATTACCGTATCTCCATGACTGATTGCGCCGAGTGAAAACCTGGCAACTGAAAGATGTGCAACCGACCATTCCTTTGTCAGGGTATCATAAATATCAACGATATCATAGGACACATTCTCGTCGAAGCCTCCTCCTGCAAAGTATATTTTAGAATTGCAGCTTACTAAACCACCGATAATTTGTCTGGCTTTAGATAATTTGCCTACTGTTTCCCACGCACCGGTAGAAACGTCATAGACTTCTACTGTGTCCATGTATTTAGTTAGATCGGACCCACCGGCAAAATAAGCTTTATTACCAAGTGCCGTTGAACCCATATTGAATTTGGGTTCAGATAAATTGTCATACGTCCACTGCGATTGTGCATTTTGGATCATCACAAAAAAAAGAAAAACCAAAAAAAGTAACTTTGTTTTCATAATTTTTTTGTTTTAAATAATGGTTATTTGATTCTTTGTTTTTGAATTTTATATAATACAGAGCAAACCCGCTTTTCCTTTCTTTAAATTTAATTCAAAATAGCAGACGCCACATTGCAATTATTTCTCATATAATTGAAATAGCTGACTATTAATTGGAATAAATAATCCTATGCTTGTGATTATAGTGCGGATGGTAATTTTTGTGAGGAAATATAAGACGTTTGTTATGCTCTCATTTACAATTTTCCGTGCTCCCTGAGCCACTTTCCTGCCCGCTCGTGTTCGGCCTGGTATTTGGCTTCCACATCTTTTACAACTTCAATAAATTCGGGTTCATCCCGAATAAAATCAAAAAAGGGATAATTTTTTAAACAGGTTACCAGCCAGATGGAATTTGTTTTTCGATTTTTCAGCATTTTTAAATTATCAAGGGCTTTTCTTTTATCGCCCATGACAGAATAAACTTTTGCCAAATTCCAATGGCTGTAAAACCGTTGCTCATTGATCCAGTTCGATTCTGTATCTTTCAATAACCTTTGGACTGAGCCTTTTAAATGATAATCAGCTTTCTTTGGTTCTCCATTTTTTAAGTAAATATATCCTGCTAAAATATCCGGTTTAAAATCCTTGCCTGTCTTTGAATATTCATTTTCAAGTGCAATTAAATATTTATACGCGTTTATATAATCACGTAACAGAATCTGGTCAATTAGTATTAAATACAAGGATTTTATTTTAGTGGAATCAATTTCATAACATTTCAGTTTGAAATTTGCTGAGCTTTCATTATCTCCCGAATTACCTACAAGATCAGCCATTATATAATAATAATACAATGAATCATTGTATTGATTTAGAAAATTTTGGCAGTATAATGTGGCTGTATCGAGGAATCCCAAATAATTAAAGCAATAGCATACAGATTGTAGCATTGCACGTTCGGATTCAAGTTCTTCTGTCTTGGTTTCCTGATATTTAAAAAAGTTAACTAAAGCATTATAATAATCTTCGTTATTATAAAACCGAAAAAAATATGCCATATAACGTGAACTTATTTTCGATTTTTTTTCAAGTCTTTCATTTTTGACGAATTCTTCTTCAGCTTTATCCGACAATCCCATTTGCGTATAATAAGCACCACGCAGCCAATATGCCTCACTGTTTTTCTCATCAAACAACAAAGCTTTATTTGCCATCATAAAACCTGAATCAAGGTTTTGTTGCCAGAATAATTCACGGCTTGCCATACTATTGACACTACCTGCCAAATTATCGATATAAATAGATGCCAATTGAACATAGGCCTCTGCAAAGGTTGTATCAAGCTTAATTGCCTGCTCGAAATTTTTTTTGGCTTTGTATAATTCTTCCCAGTTCCAACTGATACTGTGTAACTTCATATACTGAATCCCCATGAGGTAATAATTGTATGCTGCAGTATTTTGGGTTGGTTTTTTAGTAATTTGGGTTTTCTCATCGGGAGTTAAAATCGCCCCCAGTTCATCGGCCACCGAAAGTGCCATCTCTTCCTGGATATCAAAAATGGTTTTATCGTTCACCTCCTTTTCGTAAGGTTTCGACCATAAGTGATTGCCATTTTCTGTTTCAATGAGTTGCAGCCTGATTCTGATATTATCCCCGATCTTTTGCCCGCTACCTTCGAGAATATAATTCACTTCTAACTCTTTGGCAATATGGCTGATACTTAATTGGGTATCCTTATATTTCTCAACGGCAGTGCGCGATTTTACCTGCAAATTCCGGATTTTTTCAAGCTTGTCGAGTATTTCTTCCTGTAGTCCGTTAATGATATAGGTATTTCCTTCTTCCGGACTATAATCTGCAAACGGAAGGACTGCAATTGATTTTTCTTTTATGGCATTTTTTGAACCTTTGTTAATCAGAAAAACAGAAAATGGTATCAGAACAATCAACCCAACCAAAAGTCCAATCAGGATTTTTGTACGTTTGGCTTTTCCAGTGAAAGTTTCAACCGGCTGTTCTTCCGGCTGGTTTTCCTGTTTATGGTTTCTTAATTCACTTGGGGAGTGCCCAAAATACTCATGAAAGCAATTATTAAAATAGTTTGGGCTGCCAAAACCAACGCGATACGAAATTTCTGCAACCGTAGAATCTTCATTCAGCAGTAATTCCTTTGCCTTTTTCAGCCTGATCTCACGAATAAACTGGCTGATGCTTTGATTGGAAATGGTTTTAAGTTTCCGGTTCAGGTGCGAATGGCTAATACCTGCTTCTCTGGCCAGTTCGTCGGGGCCAAATTTCTCGTTTGCCAGATTTGCTTCAACAAGATTGGTTAGCTTTTGTATTAACTCTTTATGCACTTGTGAAAAAGTTCAAGTTGATTCTTAGTTTTTAAAAGTCTAATTAAATTTACGATATTGTTAACTCATAAACAATGGGTTACATTTAAATTCCTAATTACAATCAAATTAACCCAAACTTTAATCAGACTTTAATTAATTTTACAAAACATTACAAAACATTCATTTTTATGAAAAACAAAAACCTGTTTCCTTCAATCATAATCCTGGCAACTTTAATGTCTTTTGGATGGAAAAGCAAAGATTACAATGATATATTGGAATTTCAGGAAAAGGTAAAAAATTCAACATTTTACCTCACCACACCCGTTAAATCGGTACTGTTTGCCAAACAGGAAAATAGCTTTAAAACCACCACAGATAAAAACCTGCCTACCATCGAAATAAATACAGAAAAAACCTTTCAGGAAATGGATGGTTTTGGTTTTACACTTACCGGTGGCAGCGCGTTTCATATCAACAACATGTCGGCAACAAAACGCCACGAACTTTTAACCGAACTTTTTGCTTTCGACAAAGAAAACATTGGAATCAGTTATTTGAGGATAAGTTTGGGTGCTTCGGATTTGGATGAAGAGGTTTTTTCATACAGCGATTTACCCAAAGGAGAAACTGATATTAACATGGAACGTTTTTCGCTGGCGCCCGACAAAAAGTTTCTAATACCTGTTTTAAAGGAAATCCTTGCAATAAATCCTGAAATTAAAATTATGGCCTCACCCTGGTCGCCACCAACATGGATGAAGACAAACAATGAAACAAAAGGCGGAAGTTTAAAACCTGAATATTACGATGCTTATGCATTCTATTTTGTAAAATATGTACAGGAAATGCAAAACGAAGGAATAAAAATTGATGCGATTACAGTTCAAAATGAACCCCTGCATCCGGGAAACAACCCAAGTTTACTGATGCCCGCTCCAGAACAGGCTGATTTTATTAAAGGCAGTTTGGGACCGGCATTTAAAAAAGCAAATATCAAAACCAAAATCATTATTTACGACCACAACGCCGACAAACCCGAATACCCGATTACAATCTTGAACGATCCGGAAGCTAAGAAATATATCGATGGTTCAGCATTTCATTTGTATGGCGGAGTGATTGAAAATGTGAGTAAAGTACACGAAGCACACCCCGATAAAAACCTCTATTTTACTGAACAGTGGATTGGTGCGCCCGGGGATTTTGACGGCGACATAAAGTGGCATACAAAAAATCTGATAATAGGAGCCTCACGCAATTGGTGCAAAACAGTTCTGGAATGGAACCTCGCCGCCGACCCAAACCAAAAACCTCACACTCCCGGAGGCTGCGACCGCTGTTTAGGGGCAGTAACAATTGATGGCGATTTGGTTACCCGCAACCCGGCATATTATATTGTTGCACATGCATCGAAATTTGTCCGCCCGGGATCGGTAAGAATTGATTCAAACATACCGGCAGATTTGCCAAATGTTGCATTTAAAACTCCGGAAGGAAAAATTGCAGTAATCGTATTGAATGACTCAAATTCAGATCAGAAATTCAACATTAAAATTGGGGCAGATTCATTTGAAGTTTCTTTGTCAAAGGGATCTGTTGGAACTTTTGTTTTGTAAAAGTTACTGTGGATTTGTGTAACGAACAGTTTTTATAGGTTTTTTACAACGAAATTTCCTGCAACACTTTGTCCAATAAAATATTTACACATTCCTCAACACTCTTGTTTGACGTGTCGATGGACAAAACCGCGTTTTTCGGTATTTCAAACGGTGCGCTAATTCCCGTGAAATTTTTAATTTCTCCAGCCCGCGCTTTTTGATACAATCCTTTTACATCGCGGCTTTCGCACACTTCCAGCGGAGTACTCATATAAATTTCAATGAAATCCTCATCACCTGCTATTTCGCAAACCAGGTTTCGGATATCCTCTGTGGGGCTGACAAATGCACAAATACAAATCACTCCGGAGTTCAATAAAAGTTTGGCAATTTCGGCAATTCGCCTGACATTTTCCATGCGGTCTTCGGGTGAAAAACCTAAGTTATTGTTGATTCCTGATCGTATATTGTCGCCGTCAAGGATTTGCGTTAAAAAGCCTTTTTCATACAGATTTTTTTCAAGTGCGTTGGCCAGCGTTGTTTTTCCAGAACCCGACAACCCGGTAAACCAAATTACTTTCGACTTTTGGTTAAGCAACATTTCCTTTTCACGGCGGGAAACTGCTTTGTCAAAATCGGGATAAATATTTGAATTTTCCTTTGTCATTTATTATTATACGCTATTCAACAACAAACCATGGATTTAACAGGTTTTCCTTATTATAAATCAAAGGTTCTTTGTTTTCGAATTGATAAACTTTTTTACCGGCAAATTTTACTATGGCATGACCAGCAGCGATGTCCCATTCCATTGTTGGCCCGAGCCGTGGGTAAATATCGGCATTTCCTTCGGCAACCATACAAAGTTTTAACGAGCTGCCTTTTGATACCATTTCAATTGCTTTTCCTTTTGTATCAATCGAACTGATAAACTCTTCAGTTTCACGGTTCATGTGCGATTTGCTGCCAACAACAACAAAATTTTTCCTTTCCGAAGAAACTGGGAGTTGTTCAATTTCATTCAAAAGATTGTTCTCCCCACTGACTTGTGCCTTAAACGATCCGTTTTGGTCTGCCCAATATAAGACTTTTGTAACCGGCACATATACAACTCCGGCAACCGGAGAGTTACCCTCAATCAGTGCAATGTTTACAGTAAACTGGTTGTTGCGTTTTATAAACTCCTTTGTTCCGTCCAGCGGATCGACAAGCCAAAAAAGTTCCCAGTTTCTTCTTTCTTCAAATGGAATTGTGTTTCCTTCTTCACTTAAAACCGGGATGTTTGTGGGGCTCAAATATTCAACAATGACTTTATGTGCGCGTTTGTCGGCAAGAGTTAAAGGAGAATTATCCGATTTAAATTCAACCCCGAAATCAGAATTGTAATACACATCAAGTATTTCATTTCCGGCTTTAATTGCTGCTTTAACAGCGGTTTTTGTAAGTGCAGAAGTATTGTTATCCAGGATCATTTATTACTGGTTTTGATAAAAATATAGTCTTGAACAAGTTATTAAAAAATGTATTTTAAACAGTTACAAATTGCGCAATATTCCTGTTGATCTCGATTCGGTTTAACAACGAGCGTACAATTTTACTGTAAAGCTGGTCTTTCAAAATCAGGTCTTCTACATCAGCATCAATGTTTGGGTTGTCGTTAATTTCAATCACATAAACCTCTCCATTTACCATTTTCAAATCAACGCCGTAAAGTCCGTCGCCAATAAGGGAAGCAGCTTTAAGCGCTGTTTTTACTACTATTTCCGGAACATCTTCAATCGCAACGGATTCAGAATCTCCTCCCTTGTATTTGCTTTCGCTTTTCCAGTTATAAATTTGCCAGTGATTTTTGGCCATAAAATATTTACATGCAAAAAGTGGTGTCTGGTCAAGCACACCAATCCGCCAGTCGTATTCTGATGGCATAAATTCCTGGGCAATAATCAAATCGGAACCAAGAAATAATTTCTTTAATGCTTCATCCAATTGCTCTATATTATCAACCTTTTCTACGCCAATAGAAAAAGCACTGTCGGGTTGTTTTAGTACCAACGGAAATTTAAGATTTACATTTTGTGATTTTCGGTAACTGAACTTCGACAGAACCAGCGTATCCGGTGTTTTTATTTTGTTTTGTTTCAACCTTTCGTTTTGGAAAATTTTATTTGAGCAACGCAGAATCGACCACGGATCATCAAGTACGACCAAACCTTCAGCATAAGCTGTACGCGAGAATTGATAGGTATGGTCGTTCACGCTTGTAGTTTCCCTGATAAACAAAGCATCGTATTCCGAAAGTTGACTAAAGTCTTCTTTTGTAATAAATTCAGTATAAAACCCTTCTTTTTCAGCGGCCTTTTTAAAATTTTGGAGTGCTTCGGGGCAGGATGGCGGATTTTTTTCTTTGGGATTTACCAAAATGGCCAAATCATATTTATAGTTTTTAAAACGCGGACGGCTGAACCGTTTCTTTGAAAAATAGTCGTGGGCAAATTCCTGTACTTTCTCCAGATCGTTGGGGTTTACCTTTTTCCAGCTCAAAGGAGAAACCTTTTGGATCATCCATTTTTCCGATTTCACAAAGTCGATTTGCAGCAAGGGCGCTTCAAACAAATGATAAAGTTTTTGTGCAAGTTGCCTGTATTTCGGATTAACCGACTTACTGAAATAGACAAAAACACTGACTTTGTTTTCTTTAACCTGCCTGAATGTGCTTTGAATATCATCATCAATATATCCTGAAAGCGAGCGTATCAGCGATAAACTGCTAAAATCGCGCAGTGTAGTAACATTGGGTATCACACGATGTTCGCGAGCCGAAGCAAGCAATGACACATAATAACCCATTTTTTGGTACTGGTAGGAATTTGCCAGGTTAAAGATGCGAACATTTCTTAAAGATTGAAACTCATTCTCAGTAATATAACCTCTGGAAGAAACCACTTTTACACCTTCGATCTGAAGATTCCATTTTTTTGGATCCTTTACCACAATTATATTTGAAAGGCTCTGCTTTTCAGTATTTTCATCGATTTGCAATGCCATTCGTATTCCGTTTTCACCGATTGTATAATAATCAGGTAGTTCTTCGGTAAACTTAAATCCTGCTTTTTCATAAAACCGGACTACTTTAGAATCACTTTTGCGAACTTCGAGTGTTATACGGCTAATTTTTCCTGATTTTGCCAGATTAACGGCATATTCCAACAATTGTTTACCAACTCCCTGATCCTGCATTTCAGGTAAAACAGCAATTGAAAAAATGCGAAGTGTTTTTGCATAAAGATAAAGAATGGCCGAACCAACAGCTTTCTTCTCTTTTCCACTGCCGAATTCTGCTATTACCACTTTTTGAAATGGGCTGGCTATGCTGTAACGGATAGCGCGTCGGTTACTTTGTTGGAATTTTGGGAAGCAGGTAGTTTCCAGTTTTTCGAGAAAATCAAGATCAGTAAGTACCGATGTTCGTATGGTTGTTTTCACTATTTGAGTAACTATTTCATATGATTATAATTGTTTGTTTTTTATCGTATCATATGGAACTCGCATGTAATCATTCTCCCATATGTGAATGTTTAAAACGCTCGTTTCATGTCTTAAAAAAAACAGTCAAAAGTAAGTTATTTTTGGTTTGAATGTAAACCAAACATATAAAAGCAATAGCTAATTACTTTACAGAAAGAATATAGTCAACCATTGCATCTAATTCTTTGTCGGGCAATGCTTTGGTAATTAAAATCTGGGGTTTCATAATTTCTCCCTGAGCCGGCTCAACAATAGCTTTACCCTCACCTTTCAAATATGCGGTTAGCCCTTTTTTGTTTCCTTTGTAAGCAGCAGCAATATCTTTTACTGATGGACCAATCAATTTTGTATTTAACTGATGGCAAACCAAACAACCTTTCTCGTTGTAAAGTTTTTGTCCCTGATTTACATCTTCCTGCACAAATTCAATACTTTTTTCAGGTTGTTTAACAGGTGCACTGTCTTCCTTTTTATGTGAACTGCACGATACACCTAAAATCAACACTAAACTCATTACGTTAAATATCTGTTTTTTCATTTTCATTTTTTTTTACTGTTTAAATGGCTATGTTGTTTTGTATTTCAACAACAATAAATCATGTGCAAAAATAGATATAATTCATAAAAGATATAGTTGCCTTTTTATTGAAAATATTTTGATTTTACCTATTTCGTCAAATAATAAATGGTATCTGCAAATATGCAAATACCATTTAACACCTAAAAAAGAATAGCTTTTAATATCTTATAAAACTCATGATTCAAACCCATTCTTCAGACAACACTTCCCCTTTAATACCAACAACTACTTCTTTTACAGGCACTTTTCGCGAAGCAGACTGGATTGCCATTTGAACTATTTGTGACAATCCGCCGCAACAGGGAACTTTCATAATCACTACTGTAATTGTATTTACACGGGATTCATCAATTAAGCGGGTTAATTTCTGAATATAAATATCTTTCCCCTGATCGAGTTTAGGACAGGCAATTACCATTTTGCGGCCTTTGATAAAATCGTTATGAAAATTACCGTAGGCAAATGCCGCACAATCAGCAGCCACAAGTAAATCAGCACCATTGAAATAAGATGCCGCCGGATTGATTAAGTGCATTTGAACCGGCCACTGCGTTAATTCTGATGGCACTTCACCAACGGGAGCCGCCATTTTTATTCCC
Source organism: Draconibacterium sp. (assembly GCA_041739985.1). Lineage (GTDB taxonomy): Bacteria > Bacteroidota > Bacteroidia > Bacteroidales > Prolixibacteraceae > Draconibacterium. The sequence continues at coordinate 14,641 of JBGSMW010000059.1, forward strand.
GCCACATTAAATGATTGAGGAGCCGAACCGGCACAACCACAACCTGCACCGGTTGTTTCATGTTTATGCTCTTTTTCGCCATGTAACAATTCATGTACTTCACTGATTTTAAAAGGCATCGCTTCACGATTTGCCTTTATATAAGTGAGTGCCTGGTTTAAAAATCCGGTTTCGCCATGTTCCTTCAAATGTTTCAGGTGTGCAAAAACTGTGGCTTTCCCACTCTTTATCATCTGTGCAATAACTGTAACTTCATCATAATCATCGGCCTCCCGTTTTTCGATTGTGATTGCTCCCTGCGGACAATGTCCCAAACACGCACCTAATCCATCGCACATCAACTCGCTGATCAAGCGTGCTTTCCCATCAATAATTTGTAATGCCCCTTCGTGACAATTTGGTACACAGTCGCCACAACCATTACAAAGTTCCTCATCTATTTTTACAATTTCCCTTATCATATTAATCTGTTTTTATGAAAACAAAAGTAAGGATTGAACGTTCCAATCGTTGTACCAATTGTTACAAATCAATAAAATGATAAATTTCCAGCTTTTAATACAGTGTCCCATATTTAAGGGAATTACTGAAAAAGAAACAGAATTTCTGTTTAGTAAAATTCATTTTCAAATAAAAAAATATTCAAAAGATGATATTGTAGTGGTTGCCGGGGAAACTGTCACTAATCTCCTCATTGTAATTTCGGGTAGTGTTAGAGGTGAGATGATTGACTATTCTGGCAAAATCATAAAAATTGAAGATATTGAAGCACCAAAGCCGCTTGCTACAGCATTTTTATTCGGACAGCAGAATAAATATCCGGTAACTGTGACAGTGAACAACGATGCACAAATATTAACAATACCTGTAACTGAATTCCTGAAAATGTTGCAATTAAATACTGAAATCCTCAGGAACTATTTGAACAGCATTTCATCACGTGCACAGTTTCTTTCACAAAAGCTCAATTTTTTAAGTTTTAAAACCATAAAAGGAAAAGTTGCCCATTTTCTGTTACAACAAGCTGGCGAAAAATATCATTCGGTAGAACTAAAAAATACACAACAACAATTGGCCGATTTATTTGGTGTTACACGTCCTTCGCTTGCACGCGTATTTGGAGAAATGCAAAAAGAAGGCACAATCAACATTAAAAATAAAACAGTTTCGCTACTCGATAAGAAAGCATTAAACCAATTGATAAAAAATGAATAAGAATCAAGGACTTATCTACTATAAAATATTCAGGGGATTTGAAAACGTGCTGGCATTTACAAGTACGAAACAAACTTTTGAAACAAAAAATCCAAGGTTTACCGGCGACTCTTCCGAAATTTTTAAGCAAAACCGGATTCTGCTGGCAGAAAAACTGATGATAAAACCAGATCAACTTGTATTTCCAAGACAAACACATACAAATTGCGTGTTCGAAGTTTCGGATATTCCGGAAACTGAGATTAAAGAAACCGATGCATTGGTTACAAATAAAAAAGGTATTTGCCTGTGTGTGCAAACAGCTGATTGCGTGCCAATCCTTTTGTTTGACCCTGTAAAAAATGTAATTGCCGCAGTGCATGCCGGCTGGCGTGGAACGGTTAAGAAAATTGCTGAAATTGCGGTTCAGAGAATGGAACAGAATTATGGTTCATTGCCTGAAAACATTATTGCAGCAATTGGCCCGTCTATAAGTCCCGAAATTTATGAGGTTGGCAATGAAGTTGTTGAAGAAGTAAAACTTTCAATTCCAAATGCCGCAATTTCACTACATAAAAATGGTACAGGAAAATTCCACCTAAATCTATGGGAAGCAAACAGGCAAGTGCTGCTCCAAAACGGGCTGCAACCCAAAAACATTGAAATACTTGGCGAATGTTCTTTCTCTGAATCAGAAAAATACTACTCAGCCCGCAAAGAAGGAGTTGAAACAGGGAGGATGGTTTCGGGGATAATATTGATGAAGTGAAATTTTTCATCCATTTACTTCTGGTTATCATCCAAAATTCATATCCCTGGTCACTGCAACCTAAATAACCAATGAACGATATATTCAGTTTTATGATTTAGGTTCTTGCAATAACCACAATAAAATTTTATACAAATCAAATATAGACTAATTCTACACAAATATTTCCCTGAACTTAATTTTCACCAAATCAATCATTTAAAAAATCATTTATAATTTTTTTATAAAGATTGAAGCGTCATTTTAAAATATTTAAAATTAAATTATGATTAAATATTGTTGTTTTAATATTTTTTAACTTTATTTACGCCATGGATATGTGTACAAACAACACTTAATAAAAGGGATCAATAATCAGATTCAATTTTTTTTTCCTTTTAAGATTTGTTTTTGACATACCATTTTATATTTAACTAATAACTAAATTTTAATTTATGAAGCACAGCGTACTGTACTACTTCATTTCATTAATGAAGTTACTAAAACCGAACCGATTACTTTGGGCAGGTTTTATGTTTTTGTTTTTAATATCCGCCCAGCTTTATGCGGTTAAACCTCCTTCTGTAAATAGCGGAACGATGGATCAATCGAAAAAAGTTACAGGTGTAATTGTTGACAAGGATGGAGCTCCGTTACCGGGCGCAACAATTACAGTTTTGGGAACCACTCGAGGTGTTATTACTGACAACGATGGTAGTTTTACCATTGACGCTGCACCAAGTGACAAACTTGTTTTTTCCTTTATTGGGATGGAAAGTCAAATTATCGACATCGATAACAAAACAAGCATTTCAATTACACTTTTAGAAAAAACTGAAGAACTTGCAGACGTTACAGTAGTAGCTTTTGCCAAGCAGAAAAAAGAGAGCGTTTTGGCATCTATCGAAACTGTTCGGCCCGAAGATTTGCGTGTGCCTGCAAGTAACTTAACCACTGCATTGGCAGGTCGAATGTCAGGTGTTATTTCGTACCAACGAAGTGGCGAACCAGGACAAGACAATGCCCAATTCTTTATTCGGGGGGTAACCACTTTCGGTTATAAACAGGATCCGTTAATTTTGATTGACGGTATCGAACTTTCAGCAACTGATTTAAGCCGCCTGCACCCTGATGATATTGCATCTTTTTCAATAATGAAAGATGCTACAGCAACAGCGCTTTACGGTGCACGTGGAGCAAACGGTGTAATTTATGTTACTACTAAAGAAGGAAAGGAGGGAAAAGCAAAAGTTAGTGTAAGGGTTGAAAACTCCTGGTCACAAGCCACACAGGATATAGACTTTGCCGACCCCATAACCTATATGCAAATGCACAACGAAGCGGTTAGGACAAGAGATCCTTTGGGATTCCTGCCTTATTCGCAGAGCAAGATTGATAATACAATTGCCGGAAGAAACAATAATGTATATCCTCAAACCAATTGGCAGGATGAGTTGTTGCGTAATAGTACAACAAACCAACGATTGAATTTAAACATGTCAGGTGGTGGAAAAGTGGCACGGTATTACATTGCAGGTGGTGTAACAAAAGATAATGGGATTTTAAATGTTGACGATGCCAATGATTTTAGCAGCAATATCAATTTAAAACGGTATTTAATTCGTTCTAATGTCAACATTAATGTTACCAACACAACAGAAGCGGTAGTTCGTGTTCATGGGACTTTCGACGATTATCGCGGGCCAATTGAAGGTGGCAAGGAAATGTACGAAGCAATAATGCGCTCTAACCCCGTTTTATTTCCTTCTGTTTACGAACCCGATGCAAAACACATGGGAACACAGCATACATTGTTTGGTAACTACGGAAATGCAAATTACATTAACCCCTATGCCGAATTGGTAAAAGGTTATAAAGAATACAGCCAGTCATTAATGTTGGCCCAGTTCGAAGTGAAACAGGATTTGGCTGCCATTACCGAAGGTCTCAGATTCAGGATTTTAGGAAACACAACGCGGAATGCCTATTTCGATGTGAAACGTTCTTATAATCCATTCTATTACAATATATCAAGCTACGATCCCCGAACTGATGTTTATAAACTCGAAGTTTTGAACTCCAACGAAGGACGCACTTCGTTGGATTATCAGGAAGGGGCAAAAAGTGTTTCATCTACTTTCTATAGTGAAGCGGCTTTAACGTATGATACTGAAATTAAAGAAAAACACGGTATTAGCGGACTGCTGGTTGGTATTATGCGCCAATCTCTATCGGGTAACGAAGGTACTTTACAGGCATCTCTGCCCAGCAGAAACCTTGGATTATCGGGCCGTTTTACTTATTCTTATGATTCACGTTATTTTGCTGAGTTCAACTTTGGATATAACGGAACAGAACGTTTTTCAGAAAAAGAACGTTTCGGGTTTTTCCCATCGGCGGGTTTAGCCTGGTTCATTTCAAACGAAAGCTTTTTCAGCAACTATAAACAAACCATTTCGAAACTGAAATTAAAAGGTACTTATGGTTTGGTTGGTAACGACCAAATCGGCTCATCCGACGACAGGTTCTTCTATTTGTCAAATGTTAATTTAAATAACGACACCAAGGGTTACAGATGGGGAACTGACGGATATTATAATGTAAATGGTGTTTCTATTTCACGTTATGCCAACGACCAGATTACCTGGGAAACAGCAAAAAAAGCCAATATTGGTCTTGAATTGAGCCTTTGGGAAAAAATAGATATCGTTGCCGATTTATTTAGCGAATACCGAACCAACATTTTAATGGATCGTTTGGCCTTCTCTACTTTTGGGTTACAAGCGGATACTAAAGCAAACGTTGGCGAAGCATCGAGCCGTGGTGTCGATATTTCGGTTGATTACAGCGAAAATTTCAAAAACGGTGTTTGGGTAACCGCCCGGGGAAACTTTACCTATGCAAAAGGGCAATTTGAGAAAGTGGAAGAAGCAGATTACAGCGCAACACCCTGGCTCTCACAGGTAGGAATGCCAATTACGCAGCAATGGGGATACATTGCCGAACGCCTTTTTGTTGATGATATAGAAGTTTTGAACTCTCCATCTCAAACTTTTGGCGGTAGCATTGTACGTGGTGGAGATATTAAATACCGCGACATTAACGGCGACGATAAAATAACTTCTCTCGACCGTGTTCCAATCGGCTATCCTACCACTCCCGAAATTATTTACGGTTTTGGTGCATCAAGCGGATACAAAGGTTTCGATATTTCGTTATTCTTTCAGGGATCAGCCCGTTCATCATTTTGGATAGATGCCAATGCAACTGCACCATTTATAAATCACAGCTGGAATGGAGATCCGTTTGCAGATTATCAAAAAAACAATGCACTGTTGCAAGCTTATGCCGACAGTTATTGGTCTGAAACAAACCGCGATATTTACGCGCTTTGGCCTCGCCTTTCTGACTCTGCCGAACCAAATAATACTGCCCGCAGTACATGGTTTATGCAGGATGGTTCATTCTTAAGGTTAAAATCAGTTGAAATTGGTTATTCTTTGCCAAAACGAATATTTGACCGAATGGGTTTGGAACAGGCTCGTTTTTATGTGAGTGGAACTAACTTGTTGATGTTTAGCAAATTCAAACTCTGGGATGCTGAAATGGGAGGAAACGGACTTGGTTACCCGGTTCAACGAGTAGTTAATCTAGGTGTTCAGGTTTCATTCTAACTTTAAAAAAGAATTACGATATGAAAAATATAAAATTAATAATCGGGGCATTTTTTCTGATTTTAAGTGCCGGAAGTTGTAATTATTTAAATGTTGTACCCGACAGTGTTGCAACTATCGACGATGCTTTTGTTGACCGTTCGTCAGCTGAGCGTTTTTTGGCAACTTGCTACAATTATCTGCCCAACTTTGGAGACCCATGGGTAAACCCGGGAATTGGTTCGGGTGACGAAGTATGGTTTAACGAAGAAATTGTGGGTGGCAATTTCAATTCAGCATGGATTGCCCGTGGTTTTCAAAACGAAACTGAACCTCATTTGAATTTCTGGGACGGAAGACAACGTGGGAAAAGTCTGTATCAGGGAATCAGAGATTGTAATATTTTCCTTGAAGAAATCGACAAGGCACATGACATAGAACCTGCCGAGAAAAAGAGATGGGTTGCAGAAGTAAAATTCTTAAAGGCATACTATCATTTTTGGTTATTCAAATCATACGGTGCAATTCCGCTTGTTCGCGAAAATCTGCCCATTTACACAAAAACAGAAGATGTTAAAGTTTATCGCGACCCGGTTGATGATGTTGTAAACTACATTGTTGAATTGATAGACGAAGCCGCTGTTGATTTACCGCCAATCGTTTTTTCCGAAGCTTTGGAATACGGAAGGATAACTTTACCCATTGCCCTGGCAATTAAAGCACGTGTTTTAGTAACTGCCGCCAGTCCGCTGTTCAATGGCAACACCGATTTTGCTTCTGTTATTGATAACAGGGGAATCTCTCTTTTCAACACCACTTATGATCCTGCAAAATGGGAACGGGCTGCTGCTGCAGCAAAAGCTGCTATTGAGGCTGCTGAATATGCAAACCATTCTTTGTTGAATGAATACAAAACCAAATCGAATCTTAGTCCGGCAATGGAAAGGGAATCTATAATCCGTTCAATTGTAACTGAAAGAAACACTCCTGAAGTAATTTGGGGTGCTACAAACTTCCCTTTTTCGCAAGGCTACCAACGGATGTGTGTTCCGCTTTTGATACAGGTAACCTCATCGAACCCGGTGAGTCAGTTTTACGCTGCCACTATGCGTATGGCCGAATTGTTCTATTCAAAAAATGGTGTACCAATTGAAGAAGATAAAGACTACGATTACATAAACAGGTTTGAACTTCGCACTGCCAAAACCGAAGAGAGCGATTATATTCGTTCGGGCGAACAAACTGCAGTATTGCATTTCGACCGTGAAGCCCGTTTTTATGCCAGCATAGCTTTCGACCGTGGAACTTACTTTTTGGATCCAACGTACTACTATGTGCAAACAAGAAGTGGTGAATTGGCAACAAAACGTAATCAAGGCGAATTTTCGGCAACGGGTTATTTTGTAAAAAAACTGATCAGTCCGCACAATGCGCTAAACACAAATACAATGTTGGCGAATTATGAATTTCCGTTCCCCATCATCAGATTAGCAGACGTTTATTTGCTATATGCCGAAGCTTTGAACGAAACAAAATCAGCTCCTGATGCAGAAGTTTATAAATATGTTGATATGATTCGTGAACGTGCCGGTTTGGCAGGAGTTGTCGAAAGTTGGTCACTGCACTCTTCCAATTCAGGCAAACCAGCCACAAAAGATGGTATGAGGGAAATCATTAAGCAGGAACGATTAATCGAACTTGCTTTTGAAGGACAACGTTTTTGGGATTTACGCCGGTGGAAAGATGCCCAAAAATACATGAACAAACCTATCCGTGGTTGGGATATCGGAGCCAAAGGTCTTGGATTTTATAATGTTACAACTGTTTTCCCCGGACAGGGAGATCCAATTATATCATATGATTTTAAAGACTATTTATGGCCAATCAGGGAATCGGAAATTATTAAAAATCCCAACCTGGTTCAAAACCCTGGATGGTAATAAAATTGCAAGTCAAACAAAAAAGATTTAAAATAATGAAGAAATTAATATTTTTAATTGCAATAGCCGGCGTACTCACTTTTATTAGTGGTTGCGAGGAAGACATAAGGGGACCTCTATTTCAGGATTCCGAAGCTCCCGGACCGGTAAGTTCTCCTCAAGTTACAAATCTGCCGGGTGCAGCTATAATTCAGTATGTATTACCACAAGATCAGGATTTGCTATATGTTAAAGCCGAATACACTTTGGCCAGCGGAGTTATAGCAGAAACAAAGAGCTCCAGCTATCTCAATACATTGAAAGTTGAAGGTTTTGGCGATACTTCTGAAAAAACAGTTACACTTTATGCAGTTGATCGCAGCGAAAATGTTTCTGCTCCGATAACAGTAAAAGTGAATCCAACAACACCTGATGTTACAACTGTTCAGGCAAGTATTGAAATGATACCCGATTTTGGAGGTGTTCTATACCGTTGGAAAAACGAAAATAATGCAGCGCTTTCCTTTATGATTCTGGCAACCGATTCTACAGGTAAGCTGTCGGAAGTTGAAACCATTTATTCAGGTGTTACAAATGGAGAATACACAGTTCGTGGTTTTGCACCTGAAGAAAAAGCGTTTGGGATAATAGTTCGTGACCGTTGGGATAATTTTTCCGATACTTCGAAGGTTGTTGTCACTCCTCTTTTTGAAGAAAAGCTTGACAAAACCAAATTTAACCAGGTAACCTTAGACAACGATAATGACTGGGCTGCCTGGGAAGGGAAGTATGAATATGCATTCGATGATAATAATACAACTTTCAACCACACCTGGGCAGGTTCGGGTTGGCCGCAATATATGACAATTGATCTGGGTTCAGTTGTGCGTTTGAGTCGTGTCAATGTTGTACAACGCCAAACTTTCTTTTATGCACATGGAAATCCGCGTTTGTTGGATATCTGGGGAATAGTAGAAGCACCCGATCAGGATGGAAGTCTTGACAAATGGCATCCTTTGCGTGTAGCAGGACCACCCACAAACAATGGTTGTGTGGCACGTCGCCCAACTTTGGAAGGTGGCACAGCTGCTGAAGATCAGGAACATTTTGAGAAAGGTGATGAGTATTCGTTCACCCTTGAAGATCCTGAAGTAAGGTACATAAGGTTTGTTGTTAACGAAACCTGGGGTTTAACCGGATTCTCCCACTTTGCTGAAATAACCTTTTACGGGCAAGTAATTAATTGAAATTAAATTGTAAAAAATGAAAAAATTATCAATATTATTTACGCTTATTTTTGGTGTAGCATTACTTTTCAATGCTTGCCAGGATATGGAAGATATTCACAGCGAATATTTACGGGACGGCGATATTATTTACGCACCAAAACCTCTCATTATTGAAACATTCGCCGGGCACAACCGGATTGCATTGAAGTATTACCTGTTGAATGCGGTAAATATTAATAAATGCGTTATCGAATGGGAAGATGGTGCAAGCACTAAAACCATCGACATCACACCTTCAGTTCCATTGGATTCGGTTGATATTATTTTAACCGACATGGAGGAGAAATCTTACATATTTAAGATTCACACCATCGATAAATTTGGAAACCGTTCGATTAAAGAACAAGTTACAGGATCGTCTTATGCTGCTAAATATCAGTCTGCTTTAACCAACCGTTCTTTGGTAAGTGTTGAAGGCGGCGGCACAACCGATTCTCTTATTGTTACATGGGGAACAGCTCCAAACGGTAACACAGGTGTTGAAGTAATGTATAAAAACGGTGCGGGTGAAATGGTATCCAAAATGGTTAGTCCGGAGGATGACATTACAGTAATTAAAGATTGGGAATCGGAAAGCGAGATGAGCTATAAATCATTTTTCATTCCTGAAGAAACAGCTATCGATACATTTGTGGTTGATCCCAGCACTGTTACTTTGCCTGCATTTATTGAGTTTAAAGGCGAAAAAATCGACAAAGCGAATTGGGAAATCGTTGACTTCTCTACTGAAGAACCCGGTGAAGGTGCTCCAAACGGACTTGCATCGGCAGCAATCGACAATAATTTAGGCACATTCTGGCACACGCAGTGGGACGGCGCAAGTCCTGGCTACCCGCACTTTTTTACAGTTGATATGAAAGACGTGGTAAAAATAAACAAAATTGAAACGTTTAGAAGATCGGGCGATAACAGAGGGCAAACACGTTTCGAAATTCATACCAGTCTGGATGGCGTTAATTATACAAGCCAGGGTTCATTCGATTACGACCCGAACAGTGCAAGTCAGACCTATCAGTTTGGTAATTTGCCAATGGCTCGTTATGTAAAATATACTGCAACTGCCGGGCCGAATTTCTTTGCATTCCTTGCTGAGTTGGATGTTTATGGTCAAATTGCTTCCAAACTCGACCGAGCAGAATGGGAAGTAGTTGATTTCTCGACCGAAGAACCTGGAGAAGGAGCGCCAAATGGTTTGGTAACCGCTGCACTTGATGGTGATCTGGGTACATTCTGGCATACGCAATGGGATGGTGCAAGTCCTGGTTACCCACACTTTTTTACAGTTGACTTGAAAAAAACTGTTAGTATTCTGGCAGTTGATTGCTCAAGGAGACAGGGTGATGCAAGAGGTCAAACCAAATTCAAAATTTACACAAGTATTGATGGTGTAACATTTGAAGATCAGGGTACTTTTAATTTTAATTCAAATATCAACGATGCACAAATGTTTCCGTTGGCATTCTTGCCCGAAGCGAGATATGTTAAATATGAAGCAGTTGAAGGTCCAAACTTCTTTGCATTTCTAGCCGAATTTAATGTTTACGGCTCTGTGGTTGAATAATATAATCCACAACTATACTGAAGAAAACCCGTTAAAAAATGACGGGTTTTCTTTTTTATTTATACTATAAAAAAAATGCTTAATTTTAAAGCAATGCAAGTTTCATTTAAACACCTGTTCTTCATTCTGATAGTTGGGATTATTCTTCACGGAAAATTATCAGCTCAAAGCATCAATAATTTTTCAACTGATTTACCTTTACTTATTATCGATACCAATGGAAAACCCATTTATGACGAACCAAAAACTACGGGGAAATTGAAAATTATTTCGAATTCAGATGGGTTAAATCATTTTACAGATCCTGCAAACGATTTCGAAGGAACAATTGGGATTGAGCTTCGTGGAAGCAGTTCTCAGGGTTATCCGCAAAAGCCTTACTTATTTGAAACCCGAAATTCTGATGGAAGTAATCTGAATGTTTCTCTGTTAGGATTACCCGAAGAAAACGACTGGGTACTACTTTCGAACTACAACGACAAATCGTTTATGAGGAATATCCTGGGCTACCAGCTTTTCGAGCGGCTTGGTCATTATGCTCCACGTGCAAAACTTGTAGATGTTATACTTAACAATGAATATCAGGGAATTTATATTCTGACCGAGAAAATAAAACGTGGCAAAAACCGGGTTGACATCGCAAATCTAAAGGAAGAAGATATTGAAGGTGCGGAATTAACAGGAGGGTATATTTTCAAAATAGATTACTGGAACAACAATGACAGTTGGGAATCTCCTTACCACCCCATCAATCACCCCGATTTTAACGTCCATTTTGTTTTTCACGATCCCGACTGGGACGAACTGGTTTTTCAACAAAAAAATTATATTGAAAATTATGTTACCTCTTTTGAAGCCGCCTTATATAGCTCCAATTTCACTGATGAGACACAAGGCTACTCCAACTATATTGATATAAGCAGTTTTATCGACTATTTTTTGGTTAGCGAAGTTTCGCGCAACAATGACGGTTTTAAGAAAAGCTGCTATTTTCATAAAGATAAAAACGGGAAAATTATGGCAGGTCCTGTCTGGGATTTCGATTGGGCCTGGAAAAATATTAATGAATGCTACATTTTTAAAGCTACCGACGGATCTGGCTGGGCATACAAAATAAATGATTGTAACCCTGATTTAAACTCTCCGGGATGGATGATCCGTCTGTTTTATGACGAAAAATTTAAAAATGAAGTAAACTGTCGCTATTTCGATTTGCGAACAAATGCATTGAGCGATGAAACTGTTTTTGGTATGATTGACTCAATGTACAATGAAGTAAAAAATGCCCAGGTTAAGCATTTTCAGAAATGGAAAATACTGGGACAAAATGTAGGTGCTCCTGAAGTTGGAACTCAACCTGCAACTTACGAGGGCGAAGTTGAAAAGCTGAAAGACTGGATTTCAACACGTTTTAACTGGCTCGATAAAAACATGTTGGGAAAATGTGCAACAGTTAATTCTCAAGAATTAGCTGAAAACTCTTTTCTAAAAATTTATCCGAATCCTGCAAAAACTATTGTTAATGTTTTTTCGGGAGAAAAAATGACTGCACTTCAAATTTATGACTTAACCGGAAAAACAGTTTACCAGAACCAAAATCTGAATGCTGAGTTGGCCCATATCAATGTTTCGACTTTTTTACCCGGAATTTACATCCTAAAAATTTCCAACAAAAACGGAGAAACCACAACTGAAAAAATAGTAGTGAATTGAAACGAATCATACAAAACGAGGTAGGTACAATTCATTAATTTTGACGTCTATATTAAAAATCAATTTAAATCATAAACCATGTTAAAACATTTCAAAATAACCTTTCTGTTTATATTAGTATTCGGGACTATGTCAGGGCAGGATAAAAAAGAGTGGGAAGACCCCGCAGTCTTTAACATTAACCGAACAGCGCCACACGCCAACTTTATCCCTTTTGAAAATGAAAGACTGGCGCTTGAAAATAACGCAAATCAATCAGCCTATTTTCAATCGTTAAATGGAATCTGGAAATTCAATATTGCATCAAACCCCGAAAACCGACCGGTTGATTTTTACAAACAGGATTTTGATGTTTCTACCTGGCCCGATATTAAAGTGCCCGGCAATTGGGAACGACAGGGTTTCGATACGGCAATTTATGTAAACACATCTTATCCGTTTTGGCAAATTGCGAGACAACGTCCAAATCCGCCCGAAATTCCGAAGGGTTACAACCCCGTGGGAAGTTACCGCCGGAATTTCACGATTCCCGAAAATTGGGACGGACGGCAGATTGCAATCCATTTCGGCGCTGTAAAATCAGCATTTTATATTTGGGTAAACGGTAAAAAAGTAGGGTACAGCGAAGGTTCGAAAACTCCAGCCGAATTCGATTTAACCGAATATGTAAAAATCGGTGAAAACACGCTGGCATTGGAAGTTTACAGGTGGAGTACCGGCAGCTATTTGGAATGTCAGGACTTTTGGCGTATTAGCGGAATCGAGCGTGACGTTTATCTTTTGGCCACTCCAAAAGTACACATCCGCGACTTTTTTGTATTGGCTGGATTAGATGAAAACTACCAAAACGGAACTTTTAATTTGAATGTTGAAGTTGAAAATTTTACAGGAAATGCAGGGAATTATACAGTTGAAGCTCTTGTAACCACTTTCGGCAAAACCGAAAAAATAGTTGATATGAAGGTAACTTCAGCCATCAGCGAAAAAACCGGTCAGTTTAACTTTGATGCCAAAGTTGAAAATCCGGAAAAATGGTCGGCAGAACAACCAAACCTATATAAATTGCTGATTGTATTAAAAGATTCAAACGGAAAAACCATTGAAGCACTTTCGCAAAATATAGGTTTCCGAACCGCCGAAATTAAAAACGGCCTGTTTATGGTAAACGGAAAAGCTGTGTATGTAAAAGGCGTTAACCGCCACGAACATGACCCTGACTTTGGACATTATATTACACGCCAGTCAATGTTGAAAGACATTCAGTTGATGAAAGAATTTAATATAAATACAGTTCGCACCAGCCATTATCCCAACGACCCTGAGTTTTACGAATTATGTGATTTGTATGGTTTGTATGTGATTGATGAAGCAAATATTGAATCTCACGGGATGGGTTATGGCGAAGCAAGTTTGGCTAAAAATGAGGCGTGGGGTCCAATGCACCTCGATCGCACAATCCGAATGATTGAACGCGACAAAAACCATGCATGCATCGTAACCTGGTCGCTGGGAAATGAAGCCGGCGATGGGGTAAATTTTGTTGCCAATGCAAAGTGGATAAAAGATCGCGACAAATCCCGCCCGGTTCAGTATGAACGTGCCGGAATGGAAGCACACACCGATATTTTTTGCCCAATGTATATGAGTATTGAAGGCATGATTCGATATGCAGAAGGAAATCCTGAACGCCCTTTGATTCTCTGCGAATATGCCCATGCAATGGGAAATAGTTGTGGTGGTTTACAGGATTACTGGAATGCCATTGAAAAATATCCGGCTTTGCAGGGTGGTTGCATTTGGGACTGGGTGGATCAGGGTTTACGCGAAATTGACGACAAAGGTAGAATGTATTATACCTATGGAGGCGATTATGGGACCAACAAACCCAGCGACAACAGTTTCTGTTTAAACGGATTGGTTAATCCCGACCGCAAACCAAACCCACAACTTTGGGAAACAAAAAAAGTATATCAAAACATTTCCATTGAGGCCGTTGAACTGGCAACAGGAAAATTCAAAATCCGTAATAAATATTACTTTACCAACCTGAATGAATTTAACCTTTCGTGGACAATCAAAAGTGCCGAAGGAATTTTAGCACATGGAATGGTTTCAGATTTGAATGTCGAACCGATTTCAGAAAAAACTTTCACGGTTAATATTCCTGAAATGCAAAATCCAAATGCAGGGCAGGTTTATGTTATCAAATTTTCACTTACAGGAAAAGTACGCAAAGGTTTGGTGAAAGCCGGACATGAACAGGCCTGGGAAGAATTTGAGTTGCCGGTAAAAGCACAGCAATTCACAACAATTGAAAATAAAGAAGAAGTTTCAGTTCAGCAGGAAAATGATAAAATGTTGATATTTGGTGAAAATTATAAGCTGACAATCGATCCAAAAACCGGTATAATTTCATCGTATTTATTAAAAGGAACAGAAATGATGAAACAAGGACCTCGATTGAATTTCTTTCGCCCACCAACAGAAAATGATATTCGCGATCGCAACGGACTCCGTGCATGGAATTCAGCAGGACTCGACAAACTGGAACAAATTGCCGGAAAACCTGAAATCCTCAATCAAAATGATGGAACTATATTGGCAATATTTCCACTCACATTTAAAAGCAGTTCTACCGAGTTCAGTGGTGTAATTCAATACCAGTTTTTTGGCGATGGCACTTTTAATATTTCAAGCGAAGTAAATATTCCGGCAACAATTACAGCAGTGGCAAAAGTGGGTTTACAAGCTAAAATGAAACGTTCGTTCGACCAGTTAAACTGGTATGGTTTGGGCGGTGTTTCAACATATCCCGACCGTAAAAGCGGGGGCAAATTTGATTTTTACACTTCATCTGCTTTTGATCTCTACAACCATACTCTGGTTGTTCCGCAGGACAATTGTAACCAATCAGATGTTCGGTGGGCTTCGGTAACCAACTTTGAAGGGACTGGTTTATTGATGAGCAGCTCAAAACCGATGAATTTCAGTGCTTACCCATACGATGATGCTGATATAACCAGAGCCCGCCACCTGAATGAATTGGATGAAGCCAATTTTGTTACAGTGAATTATGACGATTTGGTAACCGGTTTGGGAACTGCTACCTGCGGCCCGGGCATTTTACCTCAATATGTTGCACACAGTGGAATATATCGTTTTCAGGTTACTTACCGCCCGGTTGAATTTCAGAAAAAGAATATTTTCGATTATTCTTCTGAAAAACACCTCGCAAGCGAATTGCTGATTTCTCAGGCTCCGGTTCTGAAACGTAATGATGACGGTACAATTGCGATTTCAGGAGACAGGGATGCAACCATTTATTATGCGATAAATGATGGTAATGTTAAAAAGTATAACAAACCTTTCGATTTGAAAAAAGGCGGAAAAGTAACTGCCTTTGCCGAAGCAAAGGGTAAAACAAAAAGTACTGCTGTTACCGATGTATTCGAAATCAGCAAAGAAAAATGGACTGCCAAAGCCGATTGCAGCTATCCCGGGGAAGGGCCAAAATCGGCAATTGACAACCGCGCCGAAACCATTTGGCATTCCGACTGGGAAGATGACAAATGCGTTCAGCCCCATTTCGTAGAAGTGGATATGAAAGAAGTATTTGAAGCAAAGGGATTTTACTATTTACCTCGTCAGGACGGCAGCAACGGAAGGATTTCAAATTATAATTTTGAAGTGAGTATGGACGGGAAAAAATGGGAAATGTTAGTCGAAAATGGCCGCTTCAGGAATTTCGAAGGGAAACAGGAAAAGTTATTTGATAAACCTGTAAAATTGCGTTATTTCAAAATTACAACTTTACGCGAAGTCAACAACAGCGTATTCAGCTCGATTGCTGAAATTGGAGTTGTGCTGTAGAAAATTGATTTGGGGAAAGTGAACCTTTCTGAAAATCACATAAAAATAAACCTGACCGCCCACAAGGCAGTCAGGTTTATTTTTATCATCGTTTTTTAAATGACAAATGAATTTGTACCGAAATATTTCAACCCATTTATTGTAAAATCCTATATTTACATTCAGAAAATCCTGAAGAAATGACAGCATTTGAATTAAAAAAATTACTTGTGCACAGAATAGCAGAAATTGATGATGAGCTATTCTTAGCTGCTATTAAAACTATTCTCGATTCCAAAATAAAGACACGCACACTTACCTTGACTTCTTCGCAAAAAAAGGAAATATTCGAATCAAAAAAAGAGATTGATAAAGGACTTTTTCTTGAACAAGTTGATTTGGATAATGAATTTGAAAAATGGCTAAGCACAAAATAGTTTGGTCACACAGAGCCAAAATTAAACTATTTGAGATACTTGATTATTATACAAATAGAAACAAGAACTCAACATATTCGATAAAGCTTTACAGAAAGTTTAAAAAAGAATTATCTCTACTTATTAAACAACCAGAAATTGGGTTAAAAACAGACTTCGAAAACGTCCGGGGATTAATTGTTGGCAAATTCATATTATTTTATGAAGTAACGCCAGAAATGATCATTGTACATACTGTTTGGGATT
Source organism: Draconibacterium sp. (assembly GCA_041739985.1). Taxonomy (GTDB): domain Bacteria; phylum Bacteroidota; class Bacteroidia; order Bacteroidales; family Prolixibacteraceae; genus Draconibacterium. The sequence continues at coordinate 31,250 of JBGSMW010000059.1, forward strand.
GTAGGCAAAATCCTGATGATTTGATAATTAAATAGGGATTGTTATCGGAGAACAGAAATTACTTCACTTTCCCCGGATTTTTCTTCACAAAATCTCCCCAGTTTTTGAACTCCTTCGACTTTTGCGGTTTATCGAGTTGGATAAAATGACAGATGGCAACAGCAACAGCATCTGTGGCATCAAGGCTTTTTTCGAGATCGTTTAAATGATATACTTTTTGCAGAAAATAGGCAACCTGTTCTTTTGAAGCGCGCCCCATTCCTGTAATTGCCTGTTTTACCAAAAGCGGTGCATACTCAAAAATAGGTATTCCATGAAAAAGTGCCGCTGCCATAATTACTCCCTGCCCTCGACCCAATTTTAACATCGACTGTACATTTTTACCGTAAAACGGGGCTTCCAACGCCATCACATCCGGCTGGTATTCTTTTACAAGAAACAGTGCCCGTTCGTGCAGGTATTTCAATCGTTCGTAGTGATCCGAGAATTTGCCGGGTATAATGGTTCCCATATTTAAAATCACGGGAACTTTATTCCTGATTTCGACAAGACCATAACCGGCAATTGTGGTTCCGGGGTCGATACCCAATATTCTGAGTGGTTTTTCAGACATGTTGTTTAAAGTTCAAAGTTTAAGGTTCAAAGTGGCAAAATTCTAAAGATCCTGTATTTACTTATTTTTTCTTCCAATGGAAAATGACTTATTTTTTGAGATTAAGATTACAATATCAACAAGATCATTCTCTCCTGATACTTGATACTCATTTCTCACAATTTCCTTCTTTCTATTTGCTGAATCAAAACTCCGGCAACTATAAAAATCAACCCGATAAAAGTAGTTATGTAAATGGTTTCTTTCAATATAAAATGAATAAAAACAAGCGAAAGAAACGGGGTAAAAAATACGAGGTTCCCAATTTTTGCATTACTTGTTGTGAGGTTCATCGCTTTTAACCAAAGCACATAAGTAATACCAACTTCAAAAACCCCTGTGAAAATCACCGCGTAAAAACTTCTGTTTATGTGTATTTCGAAATCGGAAAAAAAATAAACAACCGGGGCAAGGAGAATAAGTCCGAAAGCAAAATTCAGGAACAACTTTACCACTTCATCACGTTTATCGCGGACATTAAAAATCCAGTAAAGCGACCAAAGTACAGAGCTGCCAACCGCCAGCAAAACACCTAGCGGATTTGTATTGCTAAAACCATCCCATCCGCCTTGCGATGAAATGAAAAACACCCCTATAAAACTGACAAAAAGCGCACCCACGCTGACCCAGCCTATTTTCTGTTTTAGCAGCGGCACCGAAAGAAGCGCCAAAGTTATTGGCCAAATCATATTCAGTGGCTGGGCAACCTGCGCAGGTAACAGCGAATATGCCTTGAACAAAACAAGATAGTAAATCAAAGGGTTGAATGCTGCCATTAACAACGAGTAAAGCCACTCGCGCGGAGTTTGTTTTAAAATTAAATTGATTTTTTGCTGAAACAGCAACACAAAGAAAAGTAAAACAACAGTTACCGCGGAAGCATAAAAAATGAGTTGAATAAAGTCAAATTCGAGAAGCGCAATTTTAAAAGCTGTTGCAACTGTTGACCAAAACAAAACTGCCAACCCTGCAAAAATGTATGCTTTTTTATTAGAACTCATTTTCTTCGGGGGCGCTCAAAAGCAAATCCTGCTGATCTGTTTCAATCACTTTATCGGGGTAAATCAGTCTCAACTGGCGGTATTTTTCGCGCGACTCTTCTATAAAAACACTACCCGGGTAGCGTGTTAGAATTTCTTTATACAAATCTTTTGCTTTTTCCTGTTGCCCGAGGTTGTAATTGTACAATTCGGCAAGCATAAAAGTGGCATCGTCGCCAAGTAAATCGTAACTAAATTCGTTTACAATCCGCTCCAGATGTTGCGCTGCAATTGCATAATTTTGCTGTTCGATTTCAATTTTAGCTTTTCTGTATAGAATATCGTCAACAAGTGAATGTTGCGGATACGTCTTTGTTAATCCATCCAAAATCACCATTGCTTCTGTGTTCTTGTTTTGAAAGAAAAGCAAATCAGCGCGCGAAAACATAGTCAAAGGAATAGCAGTTGTATCTAAATTCAGGTTGTTTCCAATCATAAGTGAAAGTTCCATGGCATCGTTTGCGGTGAGTTTTGAAGTGCTGGCTTTTAACACATCCAACTGTGCTTTTGCCCAGCTAAAATTGCCGAGATAGTATCCCAGTTTTGCTTTTTTCAATTTCACTTCATCGCCAAGTGCGTTTGTTTTGTTTCCATCAATTACCTGCGAATAAATCAAAGTAGCCTCCCAGGGATCGTCGTCATATATATAAATATCGGCCATTTCGGTTTTTAACCTCCCCCATTCTTCGGGTTTTAAATTTGGAATTTCAAGTGTCCGTTTTAAAAAGTCAATTGCTTCATCACTTTCATCGAGATAAAATGCAAGTAAATGAGCGTATTCCTGCACAAGGTTTAAAGTAGTCACATTTATTCCCAAAAATTCCAAACCTTCTTTAAACTGAGCTGCAATTTTTTCACCCTCTTCCCTGTTTCCAGACAGTTCATTGGTAAAATGCAAATAAGACGAATGGATTTTCAAAGCAAATGATTGCGCATAAAAAGGATTTTCCTTGCCCTTTCCAATTAGATAATCAAAAGCTTTTTGGGCATCATCGTACTTTTTGTTATTCAGCGCCATATAACCCAACTGAACTATTTGAGCATCTTCCTGTCCGGTTCTTTTGTCGAGCGCTATTGATTGGCGCAAAGCACCTGAGAATTTGTTTTCCTGAAGGAAAAACCAAATCAACAGTCTGTTGTAGCCAATCACTTCGGGATTAGCCTGAATCCTTTTAAGAACCTGTTCCCTGAAAAAATCAAGCATTTCATCATCAATATCAAGCCGCATGGATGATGACAACCCGCTTTGTACACGGGGAAGTTGTTTTTCATCGAATTTCACCATGTCCAGATATTTTTCCATCATATTATCATAGTCGCGCAAATAGGAGTAAACACGGGCAAGTTCATAATCAAAAACCCCGTGTCCCATTATTTGCTCCCCTTTCAAATAGGTTTGTTTAGCGTATTCGTATTCCTGCCATTGCAGAAAAGCGTTTGCAAGCATGGCGTATTCATTCCGGTTGTCAGGCAAAATTTCAATAGCCTTCTCATATCGTTGTTTTGCCTCATCAACTTTTTTCTGCGTTTTTAAAAGATAGCCCCAATGCACATAAAATTCAGACCTTTCGGATTTTTGATTCTTTAATTCCAGTTGTATTTTTTGTATTGCCTCGTCATATTTTTCAAGTTGAATCAGGCAATCCAGATAATATTTAAAATAGGTGCTGTTTTTTGTTAATTCATAAACCTGGTATAGTAAAGGTTCGGCTCTTTCGAAGTCCCGCGCATTATAATACTGAAAAGCCAGGTTCGATTGTGTTTGAATCTGGTTTTGTTTGTCCTGGCCAACAACGCCAGCTACTGTAAAAAAGAATAATAAGATGAACAGGAAATACTTCATTTTCAATTATAATATCGTACAAAAATAACACTCTCACCATAAGAATAGTTTTTATTGATGAAATTTATAATGAGAGGAGAAGGATTTTGGATATAACCAGTATTCACGTTCTTTTATGGATACCATCCGATCCCAACTGTGAAGATACGGATGGCATCCATTCTTCCAACTTCCCACTACTGTCACCCGTCTTTCTTCAAAAAATCCTACATTTGCAAAAAAAATTCTGATATGGCACATGAGATGAGAGACAGGCAGCGATTGCCGAAATGGATGAAGATGAAAATGCCAAAAGGCGAAAGCTATTCGAAAATAAAAAACCTGGTTAATGAGCACGGACTACACACCATTTGCTCAAGCGGAAATTGCCCTAACATAGGCGAATGCTGGAACCGGGGCACCGCAACTTTTATGATCCTGGGAAATATTTGCACACGAAAATGTAAATTTTGTGCGGTTCCAAATGGCAAACCACTTGCCCCGGATTTACTTGAACCGGAAAAATTAGCCGAATCGGTTCGCATAATGGGAGTTAAACATTGTGTTATTACTTCTGTTGACCGTGATGATTTGGACGATCAGGGCGCAGAAATCTGGGCACGCACTATTACCGAAGTAAAACGCGTAAACCCCGAAACAAGAATTGAAGTCCTGATACCCGATTTCAGGGGAAAAACTGAACTTATTCAGCAGGTAATTGATTCCAAACCCGAAGTGATTTCCCACAATGTTGAAACAGTTGAGAGATTAACTCCTTTTATCCGCTTTGCTTCGAAATACCGCCGGAGTCTGGAGGTAATAAAATATGTTGCCGATAATTACACCGTGGCAAAATCGGGAATTATGCTTGGACTTGGTGAAACCCATGAAGAAATACTTCAAACCATGGACGATTTGCTGGAAGCAGGTTGCAAAGTGATGACAATTGGACAATATCTCGCCCCAACACCAAAACACATGCCAGTTGTTGAATACATTACACCCGAACGTTTTGCTGAATACAAAAAAATCGGGATGGAAAAAGGATTCAGATTTGTTGAGAGTTCGCCTTTGGTGCGGAGTTCGTACAGGGCTGAAGAGCATGTAAATGCTTAAAAAAGAAGCCCCATCCCTGCCTTCCCCTTGGGGGAAGGAGAAAGAAAAGAATCCAATTTGTTGATTTCTTTATATGAAAATTAAAAAACCTTATTTTGATTTTTTCGACCTTAGTAGCATTTTGATAACCCCTTAAAACAAACCTTATTTTGGTTATAAATTATGGCAAATTTCAATTACATAGATTTAGGTTTAAAAGATTACAAGGAGTGCTGGGATTATCAGGAAGAACTGTTGAAAGAGGTTTCCGACGATAAGCACGCAACAAAAAAACCATCGGCAAAAAACCATTTTTTGCTGGTTGAACATCCTCATGTTTATACACTTGGCAAAAGCGGCGATGAAAAAAACCTGCTGGCTGCCGGCGATTTCCTAAAAAAAATAGAAGCCACGTTTTACAAAATAAATCGCGGAGGCGACATTACCTATCACGGCCCCGGACAAATTGTTGGTTACCCGATAATTGACCTCGAATATTATAAAATCGGGGTGCGCGAATACATCGGAAAAATGGAAAAGGCAATTATGGCAACAATTGCTGAATACGGGTTAACCGGAGGTTTAAAAGAAGGAGCAACCGGTGTTTGGCTCGATGCTGATCACAAAGTTCGCGCCCGTAAAATATGTGCAATTGGAGTTCGAGTGAGCCGTTTCGTTACAATGCACGGTTTTGCGCTGAATGTAAATACCGACATGCGATATTTCAATTACATAAATCCCTGCGGATTTGCAACTTATGGCGTTACTTCTATTCAACAGGAACTTGGCCGTGAAATACCAATGGACGAGGTAAAAGCTGTTTTAAAGGAAAAGTTCAATACAGTTTATTAAAGAAAATTTCAAGCTAAAAGTTCCTGACCTTTGGGACAACTCCCAAAGCTTCCTTTTTGTTTGGGCGACCTGTGGGACAACTCCCAAGACTTCACTTTTTGGTTTGCCAACCTTTGGGACAACTCCCAAAGCTTCCTTTTTTGTTTGGGCAACCTTTGGGACAACTCCCAAAACTTCACCTTTTGTTTGGGCGACCTGTGGGAGAACTCCCAAAGCTCCCTTTTTTGTTTTCCCTGCGTGCGCAACAAAAAAATCTCATATCTTTTCGCTTGAATATCATCACATCTGAAAAATTAAAACCAATTTTATGGTTTCGATATGTAACATTATGCGTTTAGTTTTCATTATTATATTACTTCTTTTGGTAGTTTTCTCAAACCGGGTTTACGGAGATGATGCCGTTTGCCACCGGTCAACCGAAGGTACAGATTTTTGGTTTGGTTTTATGGAAGGCCGAAACTACAGGTACAATTTACACTATATCGAAATAACAGTTACTGCAAGCGAAGCAACAAACTTTCAAATTTTCATCGGGAAATCGACAACTCCATTTTACACAGGAAGTGTTCTGTCAAACAGTTCATCTCTAATAAAAATACCACTCAACCTTGGAGAAGCAATAGGTTCTGAAACTATTCAGGAAAAAGGAATACACCTGGTTTCTGAGAATCCTGTAAATGTTTATGCGTTAAACTGGGATCAAAATTCAGCAGACGTTGCAGTTATTTACCCTGTTCCATCACTTGGCAAGCAGTATTTCACAATGTGTTATGAACCAAATGTTGACGATGATCCGGAACATGGAAGAAACAGTGAATTTTTAATTGTTGCTTCGGAAGACAGTACCTCTGTTAATATAACACCCTCGGTTGCCACTGATGGAGGACGAGCTGCTGATGTACAATTTAATATTACATTGAACAAAGGCGAAGTTTACCAGGTGCAATCGCTTAACCGGAACAATCTAGCGGGACAGGGAGATTTATCGGGTAGTTTCATACAATCAGACAAACCCGTTGCAGTTTATTCAGGAAATTTTAGCACCACAGTTCCTTTTATCGTTGGAGCGAGTTACGATCATCTCTTTGAGCAAATACCTCCATTGCAAACATGGGGTCGCGAATATTATGCAGTTCCCTTGTTGACACGTCAGGCAGACCGCTATCGCGTTATGGCTTCAGAAGACAGCACTGTAATTACCTATGGAAGTAACACCATTTTACTAAATAAAGGCGGTGATTTCTATGAATTTACATTGAGTTTTAACCAGCCAACACGAATTCACGCCAACAAACCCATTATGGTAGCACAGTTTAGCCAGTCTCAAAGAACGGATGGTACCGGCGACCCGTTTATGATAATACTTAGCCCTGTCAGCCAATCGAAAAATGAAGCAACTTTTGTAGCATATGATTCGCATGAAATCAACAGTTATTATGTAAATATTGTAGTGCTGACTTCTGAAAAAGACAATATTGAACTGGATGGAGAACCATTGGGATTCTTTTTTAAACCATTTCCCGGAACTAATTATTCATATACCCAACACGAGATTTACCCGGGTAATCACACCATTAAAAATCTAAACCCCGACCGAGGGTTTCTTGCCTATGTTTATGGCTACGGAGGTTTTGAATCCTATGGTTACGGCGCAGGTTTCAACCTCGATTTGGTGCTCGATATCGGGCAGGGACTAAATTTTGATGGTGACACACTGCCCATTTGCGACGGACAATCAATTGTGTTGGATGCCGGTCCTTATTTCGACACTTACCTTTGGAATACAGGTGAAACGACCCAAAAAATTACTGTTTCAAAAGAAGATAAATATTGGGCAACCGGCACAACAACTGATGGCTGTTACCAAAAAGACTCACTTTATATTTTAGTCAGTAAAATGGATAAACCTGAAATTGGAGAAGATGATCAAGGTTGCGCACCATTTGAAAAACCATTGAATGCAGGAAATGGTTATGAAAAATATGAATGGAATACAGGTGAACTTTCTCAAATTATTACAGCTGACAGAACTGATTCGTATTCAGTTACAGTTTACGATCAATATGGTTGTTTCAAAAGAGACACAATGAATTTGACTGTTTTTCCGGTTCCTGTAATTTCGATGGTTGGCGACAATATTGTTTGCGGAACAAAATCCAGGGTTCTTGAATTACAGTTTGAAGGCGCCGATGAAAACATGCAGCAAAACGGGAAAATGGAATGGTTTGGTAATAATCCAAATCTCACTTTCAGCAACAAAACAAATGTTTCCACCGAAATTCAGGTTGCTGATTGGGGCGATTATGAAGTATCGTATATTTTTACAACCCCTGATTTTTGCGTGGTCAGAGATACCTTTCAACTCCGGTTTGCCGACACACCCTCTTCAAAAATTGAATTTGCCGATGAAAACCCCAACGACAAATGCGGTGGTTACAGCCGCGAAATAAAATATGTTGGAAATGCTACACAAAATGCCGGTTATTTTTGGGATTTTGATGGCGTTCATGCAGACTCAATAGATTGGAACCTTCGCCGGGTTTCTTTAGGGGTATTCGCTTCAAATCCTTTTGTTTCATTAGTGGTTGAAGAAAATGGTTGCTGGAGCGACACATCGCGGCTTGAAATTGGTGCAAACCCCGATTTTACGATGAACACAGTAAAAAGCCGGGGCTGCGATTCGGCAACAATCCAATTTTCAGGTGAATTAAAAACGCCGGATGATTTGAGTTTTGAATGGAATTTTGGTGATGGTTCGCCACTCAGCAATCTGCAAAACCCAACTCATTTTTATGCCGATACAGGAAAATACAATGTGGGTTTGCTTATTACAAATAAACTTAGCGGTTGTAAAATGGGATACACAATTGACGAAATGGTAAAAATATTCCCAACCCCGGTTGTTGATATATTTGTCGATCCTGATTTTTGCAACGACAAAACAGTTGAAGTTTTTTATCTGCAAAATATCGATTCTTCTTTTTGTACATGGGATTTCGATGGGGCTTCTAAAATTGGCGATGGCAATGACACGATTACAGTTTTACTTGAAAATCAAATTGCAACAATCCGGCTTCAGGTTGAGGAATTTGGCTGCAAAAGCGATTGGGCTGAAGCAAGCGCAAAACGCAAGCCAATGTTTGACTTTTCCACAGATTTTACAACGGGTTGCCAATCTTTACAAATTCTGGCCAAAGCCACTACTCCCGACGAAAACATTGATTTCAAATGGTTAACTGACTCAATTGTAACCACAGGAGTTGAACAAACATTCATCCTGCCCGATGCAATTAAATATGATTTTTCGGTTTCTGCCTACTCAAATTTAACGACTTGCAGCGATACTCTTTTTAAAAATGATTTAGTTGAAGTACATCCAAAACCCGTTGCTGAATTCACTGTTGATTTTCCGGTTGCAATAATTGAGCATGCCCATTTACAGTTCACAAATCAAACCCCCGAAATTGAAATTTTTTACTGGGATTTTGGCGATGGAGTGACTTCCACAGATGAAAACCCGCAACATTCGTATTCTGAATTGGGTAAATTTCCTGTCAATCTAATAGTTGAATCGGAGTTTGGATGTGCCGATACAGGAATGATGGAAATCGAAATTCTGCCTTTTGACATTTATACACCCAACGCATTCCGCCCCGACAGCGAAATTCTTGAAAACCGTGAATTTATGCCGGTAAGTACAGGTGTAGATCCTCAAACCTTCAACATGAAAATTTTTAACCGCTGGGGTGAGGTGATTTTTGAAACGAACAGCCTGGATAAAAAATGGGATGGAACGACCAAAAACAATAAACCCGCACCCGTTGGAAACTACATTTGGAAAGCAGATTTTGCCGATATCCAGGGATTTCAGCATTCGATGAAAGGACAAATTTTGCTGATACGATAAAATGAATTTATTTTCTTAATTTGAAACCGGTTTTTAACGTTAAATTTTTCAAAATGAAATCAATTGCACTTTTTGTATTTATACTTTGGGTTTTTGGTGACGGAAAAAATGTTGATCGTGTGGAGTCAAAAGTTTACAGTTTTTCAAAAGCAACAATTGAAAAGACAAGTTCGGGCGAAAAACGACAATTCATTGACGGCGAGACCACGCACCTCGAAAATTTCGAAATACATACAACCATGCTTGAACCGGGCAAAGCTCCGCATGGCAGCCAGATTCATGCTGATTCAGAAGAAATTGTTTTTGTAAAAGATGGCAAAATTGAAGTAACACTCAATAACGAAAAGAAAATTATGGGGCCGGGAAGTGTTGTATTAGTTATGCCGGGCGATGAACATGGAATTGAAAACGTCGGCAATTCAAGGGCAACCTATTATATTATCAAATACAAATCGAAAATGGCAATGAATGTAGAACGTGGAAAAACTGCCGGAGGTTCAATGTTGATTGATTGGGAAAAAATACCATTTCAACCACACGACAGGGGCGGTGTCCGGAAGTTTTTCGACAGAAAATCTGCTATGTCCGACCGGATTGAAATGCATGCAACAACCCTGAATCCCAGCATAAAAAGTCACGAACCTCACACCCACGCTCCTGCTGAAATCGTAATTCTGATGGACGGAACTACCGAAATGGAAATCGACGGTAATACTTTTCAGGGCGAAGTTGGAGATATTTATTTTCTGGGTTCAAAAACATCCCACGCCATTCGGAATACAGGAACAAAACCATGCACCTATCTGGCTTTTCAGTGGGAATAAAAAAACAAATCTTAAAAATTTAAAATATGTCATCAAACAGAAGAAATTTCCTGAAACAATCACTAATTGGTTCGGGGATAATTGCAACAGGTCTTGCCGGAAATGCATCGGTGATCCAGAATTTTTCGATTAAAAGTTCAAGTGAAAAAACTTCAGCACAAAGTTTTAACATGAGTGGTTTCGCCGCACCAAAACTCGACAAAGTACGCATTGGTTTTGTTGGAATGGGTAGCCGCGGTCCGGGTGCTGTTGACCGAATGTCGCATATTGAAGGTGTTGAAATTGCCGCGCTTTGTGACCAATATGAAGATCGTGTTGAAAAAATACAGCAGAAACTGGAGAAAGCCGGAATTCCAAGGGCAAAAACTTATACAGGCAGCAAAGAAGCATGGAAAGCAATGTGCGAAAACCCTGATATTGACTTGATATATATTACAACTCCCTGGGAATGGCACACGCCAATGGCAGTTTATGCAATGGAAAACGGCAAACATGCAGCAAGCGAAGTGCCTGCCGCAAAAACCATTGATGAATGCTGGCAGTTGGTTGAAACTTCAGAAAAAACCCGAAAACATTGCATGATGCTCGAAAACACATGTTACGATTTTTTTGAACTCCTCACGCTAAATATGGCACGCGCAGGTTTTTTTGGCGAAATAATTCATACTGAAGGCGCTTACATTCATACTTTGCTTGATTCAAATTTCGATAAAAATGGTTATGCCGAAATGTGGCGCTTAAAAGAAAATTATCGCAACGGAAATTTATATCCAACTCACGGTTTGGGGCCGGTAAGTCAGGTAATGAACATCAATCGCGGCGACCAGATGGAATATTTAACAGCCATGTCATCCAACGATTTTTTAATGTCGTCAACAGCAAAGCAACTTGCAGAAAAGGACAGCTTTTTTACTGAATTCGCTGATAAAAAGTATCGTGGAAATATGAATACAACCACAATCCGCACATATAAAGGCCGAACCATTATGCTTCAGCATGACGTCACAAGTCCCCGGGTTTACACCCGCATCCACCTCATCAGCGGCACAAAAGGCGTTGCCATGAAATACCCCGAACCGGGCAGAATTGCAACAAGTCATGAATGGTTGGCTGAGGCTGAAATGAAGAAACTGGAAGAAAAATACACGCCCGAAATTGTTACAAAAATTGGTGAAATGGCAAAAAAAGTGGGCGGTCACGGTGGAATGGACTTTATGATGGACTGGCGGACAATTGACTGTTTGCGTAACGGACTGCCACTTGATCAGGATGTTTACGATGCTGCTTTGTGGAGCGCGATCGCACCTCTCAGCGAAAAATCGGTGGCAAACCGTTCAAATTCTGTTGATGTTCCCGATTTTACACGCGGCGCATGGAAAACAAATGCACCTGTGGAACTTACATTAAAAGGTGGAGGAACTACTGGAGTTAAGTAGAAAGTTGTTGTTGTTTTCTGTAAAAATAAATATCAGGATAGTTCACCGGGTGACTTTGAGTCACCCGGTGAATATTTTCCAGCCACCCGGTGAATAAATTTTAAATTTCTACAATTCGTCAATTCTTTAACGCAACCTTTCCCAAACAAACTCCGTCTTAGCTTTTGTAACTTAAAACAAAATTTATGAAACTGGTAATTTTACTTGGCATTTTAATAAGCTCCCTTTCAATAAGCGCTCAGGATTTTTACAGTTCAGGCGATTGCAAAGCTGATTTTACATTTGCTGTAAACCCTGATATTCAAACGCTTTTACCGGCCACTGCAATTAATTTTTACGATACTTCGGCTGGAGATGTAAAAGAATGGTATTGGGATTTTGGCGACAGCATTACAAGCAACGAACAAAATCCGATGTTTATTTTTAACCATCCGGTGAGCGGACCTACTGTAAAAATCAGCCCTTACAAAAAGATTACGCTTACAATTGTTACTGCAGATAGTTGTAAAAGTACGTTTTCACAAACCATAAACATTATTGACGGAACACTTTCCGAACAAAATCAGAATTGCCAGGCGATTTTTAAATATTATGAATCGGCCCAGGATACTGTTGCCGGAACGACCACTTTCACTTTTAACAACTATTCTGAAGGTGAAATCCTAAGCTATTTCTGGCAGTTTGGAAATGGCATAACCAGCACCGAAAAAGAACCTGTTGTAAAATTCGATTTTCAACAAAAAGAATATAAGGTTTGCCTTACAGTTACCGGGATCGACAGTTGTATTAGTACTATATGTGATGCGGTTTATATTGAATCTCCAATAACCTGGGATACGGGCTATGTTGATCCGGTTGAACCCAAATGTTTTGTAGGTTTTGGTTACAATATGAAAGATATTCTCATGGGGCCGCTACCTTCAATGGTTGTTGATTTCTATTACAAATCATACCCTGAAGCAACCGGATGGAGATGGGATTTTGGTGATGGGACAACAAGCACTGAACCAAACCCTGTACATACTTTTATTCAAACATATCAACAGGATTCGATTTTTGGCGATTCAGTTTATTATGTTTATCCCAATCCTTACCGGACTGTTTGCCTGACAGTATTTACAGTAGATAGTTGCGAGGTTTCATATTGCGAAAATATCCCTGTTTTTGTTATTGAACCGGAACCTGACACTTTTAAATGCAATGTTTATTATAAATATTACCAGCCAGATGATATTATTACAATACCAGAGGTGGTCCCAATCCAGTTGGTTGAAGTTGCGGAAGGAGATGTTATTTCGCGTGAATGGGTTTTCGAAGATGGATCGGTTAACATTGAAAAAGATCCGCTGGTTATGTTCAGCATTTTTCAGCCGGAACATAAAGTTTCTTTAACCGTCATGTTTGCCGACAGTTGTGTTGTTACTTATTACGGTACAGTAGTTTTAAACCCTTCAATAATCGACACAGTTGTTGTTGATCCTGCGTGTCCTTATATTATCAAAGTTGATGGTGGTTTCCCTCCTGAAATGTCATCGTGTGCAGGATGGGCTTCGGCAATGGTTTATTTGGGTGATGAGTTGTTTGAACCTGCATTTATCAGTTGGTCAACCGGTGATTCATTGGCAAAAGTGAGCGGTCTTTGCCCAACACAAACTTATTCCGTAGAGGCAATAATGCCCGATGGCTGCGCGGTATCAACAAAATTTGTTTTGAATGCCGATGGAATCATAACTCCCATTTCTGTTTATAACTGGTGGTTAAGCGGTGAAAATGAAAAATTGTACGTTCAATTGGATGCGGCATTAGGTTTGAGAGTAGAATGGCGCCTTTGTGACGGGACAATTGTTGAAGCCGATAGTATTCCACTTGAAGCTATAAACTGTGGTGGAAATGAATCAAACATGATTGTTAGGGATTTACAGGGGAATGTGGTTTATAAAGAAAATATTTCGCTAAAAACTACAGCTACCGGAATGCAAAATCTGAATATTGGTACAACAGTAAAACTTTGGCCAAACCCTGTAAATGACAAATTAAATATCAGGTATTCAGGTAAATTTCAACCCGAAATTAATGTTGAGGTTTGCGATGTTATGGGAAAAAGGGTTTCCTCTGAAATTTTTCGCAATATTTCTGATAATCATGAAATCAGTTTGAATACAGAATCGTTAAGAACAGGAATTTATATATGCAGAATATCAGCGGCGGGAAAGATAATTGATTCACAAAAATTCAGCCGCAAGTGAAATCTGAAATGAGCAAATAATGGATTTTGTTCTTTTTTTCATTTGATTTTCAGAATAGGTTCAAATTTTAAAATATCTCATTTTCAGGAAAAAATAAAATTTGTCTGTAACAACTTCGCAACTTGTGCGTCTTATATGTTGAAAAGCGCTCAGAAAACAAATGACAGTAAACGAATATAACAAATCGGTTGAACTATTTTCTGACCGGGTTTACCGGTTTATTCTGAAGAGTATCAGGGATATTCATAAAGCCGAGGATATTGTGCAGGACAGCTATGAAAAGCTTTGGAAAAATGCCGAAAACGTAAGTTTCGAAAAAGTGAAATCGTACCTTTTCACTACCGCCTATCACACAATGATTGATATAATTCGAAAAGAAAAACGTTCATCATACACCGAAGAAACAAAACTGCCGGAACAAAGCCATGAAAATAATTATTCAGATTTGGGTGAAATATTAAAGGAAGCAGTTGGCAAATTACCCGAAGTCCAGCGGATGGTTTTGCTTCTGCGCGATTACGAAGGATATTCGTATGAAGAAATAGGTGAAATGGCAAACCTGAATGAATCACAGGTAAAAGTGTACATTTACCGTGCGAGGGTGTTTTTGAAGAAGTATATTGGAAAATTGGAAGTGGTGGTGTAACAGCCCCTCCCAACCTCCCCTAAGGGGAGGAGAAAGAAAAAAAAGAGGAATTAGAAATGAAGATTAACAGAAATAATTACGAATCGTTTTTTGTCGATTACCTTGAGGGTAAACTCGATGAAAAACTTGTAGATGATTTTATTGAATTTCTTCAGCAAAACCCTGATTTAAAAGAAGAATTATCACTTTTTGAAAACATTTCAATCGGGAGAGAGGAAATTACTTTTAATAAAAAAGAGTTTTTGCTGAAAGAAAAATACGATGTTGAACATGCTTTTAACGAAGCTGCAATTGCTGTTTTAGAAGAAGAAATTTCGACATCAGATAAAGCTGAATTTGAGAAATATCTTTCCAATCATCCCGAAAAACAAAAAGAAGTTGATCTTTTCAGACTTACAAAACTTCAGGCGGATGAAACAGTTGTTTTTAGTAAGAAGAATAAACTTTACAAAAAAGAATCAGGCAGGATCATACTTCTTTGGTCGATGAGAGTAGCTGCAGTTTTTATCGTTGCATTGTCAGTTTATATTTATATCGATAAAACATCAGAAACATTTAAACCTGAAAATCAGATTGCGGTACTTGAAAAGGTTCCTGAGAAAAAACCTAACACAGAGGAGATCAAGGAAGTTCCGGTTAAAACAGAAAAAAAAGAAATTGAGCCGGCAATAAAAGAGGAAAAACAGATTCTTAAAAAGGAGAAAACAAAATCAGAACCGGTAAAAAGTTTGCGCGAAAACTCCAAAGGCAGGCTTGAGAATGAAGATTTGGCAATGATTCGGATAAACCATGAAATCCCTTCTAAACTTCAAAGTTTAAATCCATCATTTTATGCCGGTATCGCCAAAATAGAATTGGTTCCCGTTAAAATAAACACTCCTGAAAGTATTGAAACTTTTAACGATGAAATACTTTTAGTTGATATTGTAAAGGAAAAAACGGGCATTGATAAGTTGAACTTCAATAATATTACAAAAGCCGGTCTTTCATTTGTATCTAACATTTCGAATGAAAAATTCAATTACGAAACCAATTCCGATGGGAAAATTACGGAAGTAAAATACGATTCCCGGATTCTGGCATTTTCTATTCCCACAAAAAACGAAATTGACGGGGAATGACAGTCGTTTTTTGAGTGAAAAATGTCATTCGCGAATTTGTAAAGACGCATGATTGTTATCCGGAAACGATCATGCGTCTTTATTTTATGGTAAAATAAACGACTATTTTTAAACTGTAATTCCCTTATAAATCTACCTGTTACATTAAAATTCATGCAATTTATTCCCCCACTGTAACTTTTCCAAACAGGAGTCCGTCACAGCTTCAGAACAATTAAAAAATGAAAAAAATGAAACGAATGATTACACTGGCATTATGCAGCATAATTGCCGCAAATTTATGGGCTCAAACCGACTCAACCAATATTCATGTTGGCAAAAAAAATGTGGTTACCGTTGTTGATGGTAACGACAAGGTACAGGTTGTAGTTGGCGACAAGGAAAGGGGAAAAGGTATTGAAGTAATTACCGATGACTGGGGCGACACAACTCACATAAGAGTTGGACGCAGAACTTTTAAAGTGATTGAAGGCAACAACGGTACTTTTGTCAAATATGAAAAAGAGGATAAATCCCGTAAATGGCATGGTAGTTTTAATCCGCACTGGGCTGGGTTGGAAGTTGGCATGAACAGTTTCCAAAACACCGATTATTCAATCTATGATGGAACACAAAATGATATTTTCGAACTAAACCCAGGAAAATCACTATCATGGAACCTGAATTTTGCCGAATGGGCATTTAAAAACGAACGCAAAACTTTTGGAGTAGTTACCGGTATGGGAATCAGTTTTAACGATTATGCATTCGATTTGCCTGTTACCATCGAAAAAGATCCTGAAATCGGGATGATTTTACCAAAGGATATTAAATTGGATAACACAAGTGTGAAAAAGTCGAAATTACATGTTAATTACTTAACCGTGCCGCTGATGCTCGAAGTTAAAACACCACTCAGAATGGGAAGTTCGCGCCTGTATTTAGGAGGTGGTGTAATTGGTGGCCTGTATTTGGGAGCCCACACAAAATACAAATATGAAAATGGGAACAAAGAAAAGTTCAAAAGCAACTATCATATTAACCAGTGGAAATACGACATTACCGGACGAATTGGCTTTGGAGACTTTTGTGTATTTGCCAATTATAGTATGACTTCATTATTTAAAGATGGGAAAGGCCCCGAACTGCATCCACTGATGATTGGTATTTCGTTCCCGAATATTTAAAGAACAGATTTTTAGATTTATAGACACAAGTATCAAGATATAAAGCTGATAGACATATATTTGAAAATAATTAATTTAAAAATCCCGGATTAAAACCCGGGATTTTTTCTGTGTCTGCATATAAATTTTTAACTACTTTTAAATTCGATTAATACAATTTATGAACGGATTTGAATTTTTTCCCATTGCAAGTTTTCTTATCCTGATTGTACTTATTTCAGTAAAGATTTTTTTATTGAAAAGAAAAGGAGTTTCAGTAAATCAGGGAGTAACAAACGGAAAAGAATCATTTCGAAATTACTATTTCATTTTTTTACTGATTATTTTTCTATGGCTTTTTGAAACTACAAAACCAGTTTTCCAAATTTCTATCTCATTGTTACCCAACACTATTACTACAATTATTTTTAATTCTTTATTCCTGAAAATTTCAGGTGCGTTGGTCTTGATACTGGCTTTGGTTTTATTAACTGTTACACTCATTCATTTTAAAACCTCACTTAGGTTTGGCTTGAATGACAAGCAACCCGGAAAGCTTATTACAACAGGTATTTTTTCAATTTCACGCAATCCGTTTTTTCTTTCGCTCAACTTGTATTTTGTGGGTATTGCACTTTTATTGCCCAGTGTTTTTTTTATTGGTTTTTCAGTTTTGGTCGTTATCAGCATTCATTTCTTTATTCTGAAAGAAGAAAAATTCATGAGAAAAGTTTATGGGGTCGAATATGAAAATTACAAACAGCAAGTGAGGAGATATTTCTGAAACATAACCCGAAAACGTTTTTCTCTTTAAGAAATCATTTCTTCGATTACCTTCAAATCAATATCGGGCTGAGTTATTTTGAACTTTGCCTGACGATAAAACTGGTTTCTCTTTTTTAGTGTTTCGTCGATAAAAGCAACAAGTTCTTCTCTTGATTTCCCTTTAATCAGAGGGCGTTCAGTTTTCGATTTTAAAAGTCGGTCGGCCAAAATATCAGGATCGATATCGATATAAATAGTTTTCCCTGAACGGTTCATTAAATCTATATTATCAAAAAAACAGGGAGCACCGCCGCCGGTTGCGATTATAATATCAGTAAATTCCGATAACTCTTCAAGCGCTTTTCGCTCTTTATTCCGAAACTCAGTTTCGCCTTCCTGCTCAAAAATCTGGGGAATTGTTTTAAGGTTGCGCTCCTCAATATAGTGGTCCATATCAACAAACTGCAAATTCAAATGCTCTGAAAGCCTGCGTCCCAAAGTAGATTTGCCACAACCCATGTATCCAATAAGGTAAATTCTCACAGGCAGCCCCCTTCCCAACCTTCCCCCGAGGGAGGAAGGAGTAAAAACTCCATTTTATATTTATTTAATATTTGAATCATAATGTTTTGCTTACCAAATTTCAGTTTCCCTTTAAACTTTAAACTTTGAACATTAAACTCTAAACTAAAAGAGTGACATTTGTGTTGGGTCAGGGTCATCCTTTTTTGGTCGTTTTATTTCAAACGGAATATCGTTAAAACTTAATTTTTCCTTTGGCTTTGGTACTTCAACAGGCTCCTGTTCAATAGGTTCATCCAATTCAATTAATTCATCCGATTTTGGTTTGTCGTCTTCATCTTTGAGAATCGGTTCAATTTCAACAATTTTCCCAACTTCGTAATTCGACAATCTTTTCCCTTTTGCCTTCCATGATTTTACACCAATAAATTCGGCAACTTCAATGATTTCGTTTTCGCGTTCGGAATATTTCCCGCCAAATTCCAGTTCCAAACGGGGATAGCGAACCCATGTTACACTTACCAGTTTATTGTCGGGATTATCTCCTATAAAACGGAACATTTTCCCTTCCGAATCCTCAATCTCAAAGCGTTTAACATAGTAGAACTGTTGTTCGGCATCAAAATAAACAACCGACAATATTTTAGTGCTGTCGAATTTTTCAATAGTTAAAATATCCTGTTCGAAATGATTGCTCAAATCAAAATTGTACAATTGGTAATCGCCTCGTTTGTAAAGCACAAGAATTTTATCGTCACCTGAAAATTCACCAAGATATTTACCCCTGTTGTCGGCGTTTAAGCGCAACACGTCTTCATCGAACCAAATTTTTCGTCCACCCAAAGTGGAATGCCCTTTTTCTTTTAGGCTGATTTTATGAACTTCGAACTTTGTAAGCAGATTTCCCATGGATTGTCTGCCTTTAATGGCAAGTTCACCCATATCAATTTCGAAATTCAACTTTTTAATGCGTGGTTTTGGTTTCAAAACAATTCTTAAAACTTCGGCTTCGCCGTTTGGATTTGCTGAAAAATAAACCACCCGCGATCCCTTTGTTTCCTGAGTCAGATTGTATTCTTTGTCGCGGGTAACGCCTGTAACCGAGAATCGTTTCATATAATGAAATCCCGTTTCGCCATCTTTATAAACCACATTGTAAATGGTACGGTTGTCGTTCTTTTTGAAAATCTCGACATGCAGCGGATTTTTATCAATAAATGCCTTCTCCGAAACTTTGCTAACAAAATAAGAACCATCGCGTCTGAAAACGATAATATCATCAATATCAGAGCAATCGCAAATGTATTCGGCTTTTTTCAGACCGGTTCCTACAAAACCTTCTTTGCGGTCGAGGTACAGTTTTTCGTTGCGAACAACAACTTTTGATGCTACAATATTTTCGAAACTGCGGATTTCGGTTTTGCGTTCTTTACCCTTCCCGTATTTTGTTTTCAGGTGGACAAACCATTTAATTGTAAACTGAACTATATTTTTAATATCGTTTTCAACCTGTGCAATCTCGTCTTCAATGGATTTTAAAAGTTCGTCAGCCTTGTCTTTGTTAAATTTAAGAATCCGGGCCATTCTGATTTCCATCAGCTTCAAAATGTCTTCGCGGGTAACTTCACGTTTAAGCTTTGGTTTCCATGGCTCCAACCTCATATCGATATGTGCTATCGCCTGATCCATGTTTTCTGAATCTTCGAACTTTTTGTCTTTATAAATCCGTTCTTCGATAAATATTTTTTCTAGCGAAGAAAAATGCCATGATTCTTCCAGCTCGCTTTTCCGAATTTCAAGTTCCAGCTTAAGCAGTTGAAGTGTACTGTCTGCCGAACGTCTCAGGATTTCTTTTACTCCAATAAAAATCGGTTTGTCGTTTTCGATGATTACTGAATTTGGAGACAATGAAACTTCGCAATCGGTAAATGCAAACAGCGCATCAATAGTTTTATCTGAAGAAACACCCGGTGCAAGATGAATTAGTATTTCAACATTTGCTGCGGTGTTGTCATCTATTTTTTTGATTTTGATTTTGCCTTTTTCGTTGGCTTTAATAATCGACTCAATTAAAGTTGAAGTTGTCTTCCCGAAAGGGACTTCGGTAACAACAAGTGTTTTATTGTCGCGCTTTTCGATTTTGGCTCTTACTTTTACCGTTCCGCCTCGCAACCCATCGTTGTACCTGCTAAAATCAGCCATTCCGCCAGTTGGAAAGTCGGGCACCAATTCAAAATCCTGGTTTTTCAGACAGGCAATTGAAGCATCGCACAATTCAATAAAATTATGCGGGAAAAGTTTAGAGGCAAGTCCAACTGCAATTCCTTCAACTCCTTGTGCAAGCAATAAAGGGAATTTTACCGGGAGTGTAACAGGCTCCCGTTTTCGCCCGTCATACGAAAGTTTCCAAACCGTAGTTTTGGGATTGAAAAGCACTTCGAGTGCAAATTTTGATAAACGTGCTTCAATATACCGTGGCGCTGCTGCTCCGTCGCCGGTTAAAATATTTCCCCAGTTTCCCTGCGTATCAATCAACAACTCTTTTTGCCCCAACTGAACTGCAGCATCACCAATGGAGGCATCACCGTGCGGGTGGTACTGCATAGTTTGCCCGATAATGTTTGCCACTTTGTTGTAGCGGCCATCGTCCATCTCGCGCATGGCATGTAAAATGCGGCGTTGCACAGGTTTTAGCCCATCGTTGATGTAAGGAACAGCACGCTCCAGAATCACATACGAAGCATAATCGAGAAACCAGTTGCGGTACATTCCCGACAAGTAAATTATTTCGTCTTTTACTTCTTCTTCCTGCGGTTCTTCAGGTATTTCTTCATTGTTTATATATTCTTCTGACATTCGGTTTTTTGCTGTCGTTTATTTTAACACTAAATGGGAAAACAAAAAATTAAATTTACTCAATACAATAAATCCTTTGGGTTTCGTCTTGAGTCCCAAACACGGAGAACAACTATATTTTCCGTACTTATTTCATAAACCAATAAATAATCTCTTACTATTTTGATTCTAATGTTTGGCTTGTTTGTTGGCTTACCAATGTAAGGATATTGGCAAACTATATTTAAGTCCTGTCTAAATAAGCGGTTAAGTTTTATACTGAACGATTTAGATCTATTTCGATTATCCCAATAAAGCAATATTTGCAACCTTTCTTTTTGAGCTAAATGACCCCAAACTATTTTTCTAACCATTCATCAACTTCTTTGTTAGCCTCTTCATTCGTCAGAAATTCTCCTCTGGCATATGCTTCCCGAGCTTCCTCAATTGCTCTGCTTTCTTCGTCAGTGAAACAATAGATATCCGATTCGTCATCTTGAATATCAATAAACCGCGACATTTCCTGAAGCAATAATTCATCTTCAATACTATTAATCCGTTTAATCAGTCTCTTTTTTAATTCTGTTGTTGTCATAACTCCTCCTTTATTTTTCAAAAATACGAGAAATTTTAAAAATTGTTTTTTTTGAAGATTTCAAACTATGCAACTTCATCCTTTTCAACATACAAATTTTCAATGATGAAATCCTGTCTTTCCGGTGTGTTTTTACCCATGTAATATTCAAGCATTTGAGAAATAGATTCATGCTTTTTCATCATTACCTGATCAAGTTTGATATCATCTCCAATAAAGTTTTTAAACTCGTCGGGCGAGATTTCTCCAAGTCCTTTAAACCTTGTGATTTCAGGTTTTCCTTTTAATTTATTAATTGCTAATTGTTTTTCCGTTTCTGAATAACAATAAAATGTTTTTTGCTTGTCTCTTACCCTGAAAAGTGGAGTTTGTAAAATGTAAACATGTCCTTTCCTTACCAATTCAGGAAAAAACTGGAGGAAAAAAGTAATGAGGAGCAAACGTATGTGCATCCCGTCAACATCGGCATCTGTAGCAATAATTACCTTGTTGTAACGCAAATCATCAATGCTTTCTTCAATATTTAGTGCAGCCTGAAGCAGGTTGAATTCTTCGTTTTCATAAACCACTTTTTTTGTAAGCCCAAATGTATTCAGTGGTTTTCCCCTCAAACTAAAAACGGCCTGCGTATTTACATCGCGTGATTTTGTGATTGAACCACTGGCTGAATCCCCTTCAGTAATAAATAAACTTGATTCTTCGTATCGTGGTTGTTTTATTTCGTCGAAATGAACCCGGCAGTCGCGTAATTTTTTATTGTGCAGGTTTGATTTTTTGGCACGATCTTTTGCCAGTTTTTTTATGCCGGTAATTGCTTTTCTTTCACGTTCAGATTCCTGTATTCGTCGTAAAAGAACTGCCGAAGTATCAGGGTTTTTATGCAAGAAATTGTCGAGTTCTTTTTGCAGAAAATTAGCAACATGTGCTCTCACCGAAGGTCCATCAGGACCAATGTCTTTCGAGCCAAGTTTGGTTTTTGTTTGAGATTCAAATACCGGTTCTTCAACTTTAATGCTAATTGCAGCCACAATCGATGCGCGGATATCGGAAGGATCGTAATCTTTTTTATAGAAATCACGGATTGTTTTCACAAGTACTTCACGAAATGCCTGTAAATGCGTCCCGCCCTGTGAAGTGTGTTGCCCGTTTACAAACGAATAATAGTCCTCGCCATATTGATTTCCGTGTGTTATTGCAACTTCTATATCTTCGCCCCGGAGGTGGATAATCGGGTAAATGGAATCGTGATCCATGTTTTCCTCCAGCAAATCACGTAACCCGTTTTTTGAATGATATTTTTCGCCATTAAACTCGATAACTAATCCGGAGTTTAGGAAAGTATAGTTTTTGATCATATTCACTACAAAATCGCTTATGTAGTGGTATTTTTTGAAAACGGTTAGATCGGGTTCAAAAGTTACAATTGTTCCATTGGGTTCTTCCAATCCGGTAAAATCCTCCTCGCCGGTTTTTATTCCTTTACTGAAATGGATTACTTTGGCAACTCCTTCACGAACAGCCTTTATTGTGAAATCGGAAGATAATGCGTTAACGGCTTTGATACCGACTCCATTTAATCCAACTGATTTCTTAAAAACCTTTGAATCGTATTTTGCCCCGGTATTCATTTTGCTTACCACGTCATCGAGTTTTCCCAAAGGAATCCCACGTCCATAATCGCGAACCAGCACTTTCTCCTGATCTATTTCTACCAATATTTTCTTGCCGAACCCCATCATAAATTCATCGACAGAGTTGTCCAAAACTTCTTTTAGCAATACATAAATTCCATCATCGGATGCAGTGCCATCGCCCAGTTTCCCGATATACATTCCCGGGCGTTT
The DNA here is from genome assembly GCA_041739985.1 of Draconibacterium sp. Classification (GTDB taxonomy): domain Bacteria; phylum Bacteroidota; class Bacteroidia; order Bacteroidales; family Prolixibacteraceae; genus Draconibacterium. The sequence continues at coordinate 54,597 of JBGSMW010000059.1, forward strand.
GCGAATGTGTTCCTGCCAATCTAACGTTCTTATTGTTCCTTCGTCGTAATTCGGCGCCATGATTTCTTCCATAAGCCGCAAATATAACGAAAACAAGACTGAATTGGCAGACCGAAACAAACCAATAACTAACAAAATACGGTTGAAAACACAGGAGAGGGAGTGGATTTGTTATCGTGGTTGTCGGGTGATGTTTGTTGTCATTGTTTTTAGAAAATCCGACACCGATGATAACCTTACAACAACGACAACTTCTACTTCAACCTTCTTCAAATAATTCCCATTTTTTTCATCAAAAAGGTTGCGTTCATGGTTTTTGTAACCCCGTTATAAAGTTTATAATCGAATACAAGCTCGTCGTTTTCAATCCTGATTTCGAAACATTTGTTGAAAATCTGCTGCGGAAATTCCGTTTCCATTTCGCTGAGTTTAAGATCGTGGGTTGCGATGAGCGAAAACGATTTAAACTGGACAAGTTTTCGAAGTAGCGCTTTCGAGCCATTCAATTTGTCAACAGAGTTTGTTCCTTTAAGCATTTCATCGAGAATTACAAAAATGTGCTCCCCTCGTTGCAGCCATTCCAAAACTCCCTTGATCCGTTTTAATTCGGCAAAAAAGTACGATTCATCCTTTAGCAACGAATCGGTTGTGCGCATGTTTGTGTATATTTCGATAGGTGTAAAAACCATTTTTTCGGCACAAACAGGCGAACCTGTTCTTGCCAAAATTAAATTTACGCCAACGGTTCTCAAAAAAGTACTTTTCCCGGCCATGTTTGCACCGGTAATTATCATAACTTTCGCCCATCCGTCAATTTCGAAATCATTACAAACCCTTTTATTTTCACGCAAAAGTGGATGTCCTAAACTTGTTGCACGATAGGTGAATTCGTTATTATCTATTCCAGGAAAAACAAAATTGGGATGATTACCGGCAAAGTTGGCCAAACTTATTAAAGCATCAATATCTGAAATTACTTCTAACCAATCTGTCAGTTTTTTGTGGTGTTGGTTATGCCAGTTCCAAAGTTTGTAAACACACCGGATATCCCAAAGTAACAAGCTGTTTAATGCAAAACCTACTAAAATATTCTGACGGTATTCAAATTGTTCGACCAGTTTTTTTAATTGAAGAAATAGTTTACTAGCTGAAATTGGCTGGGTGATTTTGTTTCGCAATTCACACAACAATGCCGACTTAAATTCCTTTTCCTCAACAAACCGGAGAAGTTGCATGTATTTTGAAAGCAGTTCCGATTTTCGGCCAAAAAAATTAAAGTATTTATTCACCTTTTTCCAGAAAAAATACAGGAACAACCATTGTGTTAAAACCATGATCCAAATGAAGAGATTGGTAATTCCCAAAATGGCAGGAACCAACGAAATCAGGGTTAGAAAAGGGATTACAAACAACGCTGCCTTTAATGAAACTGTATTTTTAAGCTTTAATTCCAGTCCGGCCCATAATATAATTTCATTATGCATTTCTTTGGTTTCCTCAAAACCTTTCCCGTTTGCCAGAAAATTCAAACGCCATTCATTTAGTTCTGAAAGTTCACTGACAGCTTGTTGTTTCTGTTCAATTTCATCTTTTTGCAACGAAGGATTAATTAACCAGTTCGCCAGTTTTTGTTTTCCGCTGATTGTAGAAGTGCGGTTGATAAACTGAAAAAGTGAACCTTCACCAAACAAATCCAGGTCGTACGAAAAAAAGTGGTCGGTATTGAGGAATTCTTCCCCGTTTTTAAAATGCGAAAATTGATGATTGAGCGCCAAAAGTTCGTCTTCAACAATCTTTTTCAATATTGAAGTTTTCCGTTTCTTTTTATCGAGTTGAATATTTTTCTTGATAAGAAAGAAAAAGAGGATAACTGTTGAAAGCGAGAGAATTAGTGTTATCCAACTTTCAACTCCAAAGATAAAAATCGGTGCAAAAATGAGTAAAAACGTAAAAAAACGATACCAGGCAAAACGTCGTAATTTTTTCGAAACCGAAGTTAATTCAGCAGAATATTTTTCGAGTTTGTGGGTGTAAAAAGTTTGGTTTCGCGTGTTCATTTTACAAATACCCATAATGATGAAGAATACCGGAAACACTAAAAACAGTGAACATTAACACAGTAAATACAAGTATTATTGTATGCGATTGCGTGTCATAAAGTTGTGTTTTTGCAATTTCTGGCGAGCGCGAATTAAGGTAACGATTTTCAAAAAACATAAGCAATTTGAAACACAATTCGCCAATGCCCCAACCTAAAACTGCACCTCCAATAATATCAAGCGGGTAATGAACACCTGAGTAAATGCGTGAGTAGGCAAATAAAACCGCCCAAAAGAGAATCAGATAACGGTAATTCAGATTTTTAAAAACGCGTGATGTAAAAATAAAAATTGCAAAGCCATTGGCAGCGTGTGATGAGACGAAACCAAATGTGCCTCCTTTCCGCAAAACATTATGCACAAGCGGGCCAATTACCGGATCGTGTACAGGGCGAAACCTTTGAACACTCTCTTTTAATAACCCGGAAAACTGGTCGCTTAAAAGGATTGTCAATGCAAGGAAAAACATGATTGGCAAAGCTTTTAGCCTGTAATTTTTTATAATGAAGTAAAGAATAACCACATAAAAAGGAATCCAGGCTTCCTTGCGGGTTATCATTAACATGATTGTGTCCCAAAAATCGTTGTGAAAACTATTCAGATATAGAAAAAACTCTTTATCAAGCTCCAGTATATTTTGCAGCCAATCCATTTAACTGTTTAAAATTTCCCAAATCTTATCCTTTAGTTGTGGAAGATTGAAACCCGTGATTGAAGAAAAAAACATGTGCGGGATTCCTTTTAGTTCTTTTCCAATTTCCTTCATCAACTCTTCATCAAGCATGTCGGCTTTGCTGATAGTCAGAAAACGCTGTTTATCGAGCAGTTCGGGGTTGTATTTCTCAAGTTCATTTAACAGGATTTTATATTCTTTCAGGTGATTTTTGCTGTCAGCAGGAACCATGAAGAGTAACATTGAATTACGCTCAATGTGCCGAAGAAAGCGAAGTCCCAGCCCTTTTCCTTCGTGGGCTCCTTCGATAATACCAGGAATATCGGCCATTACAAAAGATTGTTTTTCGCGATGACCAACAATACCGAGATTGGGTACCAGCGTTGTAAAATGATATTCGGCAATTTTGGGTTTTGCAGCCGAAACCACAGATAAAAGTGTCGATTTTCCTGAACTTGGGAAACCAACAAGTCCCACGTCAGCAAGCACTTTCAGTTCAAGAATTTTCCAACCTTCTTCGCCATCTTCGCCAGGTTGCGCAAAACGAGGTGTTTGAAAAGTAGCCGATTTAAAATGTTCGTTTCCTAATCCGCCACGCCCACCTTTCATTAAAACCCTGCTTTCGTCGTGCTTGGTAATTTCGAAAATTACTTCGCCGGTTTCAGCATCTTTTACAATGGTTCCCAGCGGTACGTCAATGGTTACGTCTTCACCATCGGCACCCGAACTTTTCTGTTTGCCACCTGAACCACCGATTCCGGCTTTTATGTGGCGTTGATATTTGAGGTGGAGTAAAGTCCACATTTGTTCGTTGCCTTTTACAATAACATGGCCACCACGACCACCGTCGCCCCCATCAGGACCGCCATATGCAACAAATTTTTCCCTTCTCATATGGGCTGAACCGGCTCCTCCGCTTCCCGATTTACAAAAAATCTTTACATAATCAACAAAATTTGATTCAGCCATTTTTACTTTTTAAAGTTTTGTTATTACCGCTTCCAATCTTCCGGCAATGTCTTCGATACTACCCATTCCATTTATACCGAAATGCTTTCCCTGCGGTTTATAATATTCAATAAGAGGCAAAGTTTTTTCGTTATAAACATTAATTCGGTTTTCGATAACCGACTGATCCTGGTCATCAGCGCGACCTGAACTTTTTCCTCTTGTCATCAAACGTTCAATCAATTCCTGTTTGTCAACTTCGAGACTTAACATACCTGAAATTGGTGTACCGTTTTGATTCAGTAAATTATCCAATGCTTTTGCCTGATCAACCGTACGGGGAAAACCATCGAAAATAAAACCTTTTGCTTTGCTGTTATTTTTGAGTTTGCTTTCTATCATTCCAATTACAACAGCATCGGGGACCAACTCGCCCTTTTCCATAAAACTTTTAGCTTCGAGACCAAGTTGTGTTCCAGCGCTAATTTCACTTCTCAACAAATCTCCCGTTGAAAGATGATCCAAGCCAAATGATTTAATCAGGAATTCAGCCTGAGTACCTTTGCCTGCTCCGGGAGGCCCAAATAATACGAGATTCAGCATTTTTTTATGTTTTTTATTCGTTAATAACCGAGTATATATTTATTAAATTACGACCACGACCATCATAATCCAACCCGTAGCCAACAATAAAATCGTTGGGGATTTCAAGCCCAATATAGTCGAGTTGAACCTGTTTTTGCAATGCTGCGGGTTTTAAAAGAAGTGTAGCAATTTTTATTTCCTTTGGGTTCATCTTTTTCAATTGCTCAAGAATATTATCAATTGTGATTCCTGTATCCACAATATCTTCAAGAATTACAACTGTTCTTCCTTCAATATTTTCATTTAACCCGATCAGTTGTTTTACTTCACCTGTGGTTTTGTCGCCATGGTATGAAGCCAGTTTTACGAAAGTGATTTCAGTTTCAATCAATTCAATTCTTTTAAACAATTCGGCAGCAAACATGAAAGAACCGTTCAAAATGCAAACAAACAAAGGATTTTTACCCTCAAAATCTGCATTCATTTTTTCGGCCATCTTTTCAACAACTCCTTTCAGCTTTTCATAAGGAATATACAATTCAAATGTTTTGTCGTGGATTTTTACCTGCTTCATTGTAAATTATTGATTTTTGATTTTTCCTAAATTGCCCTAATTTCGTATCTTGAAAATTAAAGGCACAAATTAACGAAACTATTCGGTTAACTAAAAATTAAAAATATAAAACATGAATCCAAAAGTGAGTATAATAATGGGGAGCACATCAGATTTGGGTGTGATGGAAAAAGCTGCGAAATTGTTTGAAGAGTTTGAAATTCCGTTTGAAATAAACGCCCTTTCGGCGCACCGCACGCCCGATGAAGTGGAAAAGTTTGCCAAAAACGCAAAAGACCGCGGAATAAAAGTGATTATTGCAGGCGCTGGAATGGCCGCTCATTTGCCCGGCGTAATTGCTGCAATGACACCACTGCCTGTAATCGGTGTTCCAATCAATGCCAGTCTTTCGGGTTTCGATTCAATTTTGGCTATTCTGCAAATGCCTCCCGGAATCCCCGTTGCAACTGTTGCTGTTGATGGTGCGATGAATGCTGCAATCCTCGCAACTCAAATGATGGCAACCGGCGACGAGAAATTGATGCAAAAACTTATCGATTATAAAGAGAGCCTAAAAAAGAAAATAGTTCAGGCGAATAAAGATCTTTCGGAAGTGAAATATAAATTTAAAACCAATTAATTTCAATTAAAATATTTCTGTATTTTAGGAGGGGTGTATTTTGAAAGTACACCCCTTTTATTTTCTATTATGAAAAAGCCCTTTTTAACCGGATTACTTTTTTTATTTTTCATACTAAAACTCGCGGCTGCCGAAAATTATCCTGCAGGAGCGCGTGCTTTGGCGCTTTCAAATGCGTTTGTTTCTGTATCCGACCCGTGGAGTACATTTCACAATCAGGCCGGGCTTGCTGGACTTGAGAATTTTTCAGGCGGAGTATTTTACGAATCACGTTTTATGATCGATGAGCTTTCGCATGCAGCCACAACCGTTGTTGCACCTGTTAAAGCCGGCACTTTCGGACTCAGTTTTTCGCAATTCGGAAAAGGAACCTATAAGGAACATAAAGTGGGACTTGCATTTGCCAAAAAACTGACTAAAAAACTAAATGCAGCAATCCAGCTTGATTATTTTTCAACCCGTTTCCCCGAAAATGAAAATGCCTTTGGTTTTGCAACTTTTGAAGCCGGAGTTATTTATGCAGTTAAAGATAATCTGTTTTTTGGGGCTCATATTTTCAACCCAATTTCAAATGGATTTGATTTGCCCGAAGGAAATCAAAAAATGCCCGCTGTTATTCGCGTTGGAGGTCATTATCAATTCCAAAAAATGGTGTTGCTGACTTTTGAAACCGAAAAAACCATTGAAAATCCATTCCTCATAATAACCGGAATTGAGTTTTCGCCTGTTAAAAATCTTGCTATGCGTTTTGGCGTGTCAGGGAAACCATTGAATTACACCGCCGGAATTGGTTATACAGTTGGCAAAATAAGTACCGATATCGCTTTTAGTTATCATGGTAACCTGGGGTTAACGCCTGCTGTTTCAATTCAAATTGCGTTGTAACGATGATGATTTTTCGACAAATATTACTTTTCTGTTTTGTTTCAACTGCTTTTGTGACAGCAGCGCAGGAAAAAGATCCAAACAGGATTATCGAATCAATAATTGAATCGCAACTCGATAAAATTGACGAACAAACTGACGTTGCACTAATTATCGAAGATCTTGAAAGTTTTATGGAACACCCAATTAATATTAATGCTACTATAGCATCAGAATTATCGCGATTGTATGTTTTAAATGATGTTCAAATTAACAAGCTGCTCGAATATCTGGCAAAATATGGTCCTGCATATTCCATATTCGAACTAAAAACAGTTGATGGTTTTACGCCTGATTTATTACAGAAAATTGAACCGTTTATATGGTTTGGCCCAAGAACAGAGAAACAAAATTTTAGCGATGCTTTTCAATATGGAAGGAATCAGCTTTTGTTGCGAACGCTTGGAAATGTTCAGAAAGCAAATGGCTACAAACCCAACGAAGACGGGGAAAAACCTTACACAGGCAATCAATATAAGTATTACTCACGTTACAAATATGAAGCACGCGATCAGTTTTCAGCAGGATTTACGGCTGAAAAAGATCAGGGAGAATCGTTTTTTACAGGATCGAACAAGCAGGGTTTCGATTTTTATTCAGCCCATGTAAGTTTGAAAATAAACAAGACTTTTGAGCGGGTAGTAGTAGGCGATTTTCTCGTCCGCACCGGACAGGGACTTGTTTTGTGGCAGGGCTATACAAGTGGGAAATCGGAAAATGTTTTGGCAATTTCCAAAACCAACCAGGGAATTCGCCCATCCACCGCTGTTGACGAAAACCTGTTTTTTAGGGGAGCGGCAACAACACTCAATTTCGGGAAAGCAAATCTGAGCTTTTTCTATTCACAAAAAAATGATGACGGAAATATGGAAGGCACTGATTCTACCGGATACTTTGTAACTAGTTTGCAAACCTCGGGTTATCACCGTACAAGCAGCGAAATTGAAGATAAGAACTCGGTTCGAAACACAAACTTCGGAGGAGTTTTTTCATGGAGTTTCAGCAATTTGAAAGTGGGTGCAACTATAATTCGTCAACAGTTAAATATGCCGCTTATTCCAGCCAGTCAGCTATACAACCAGTTTCGGTTTAGCGGAACTGAAAATCTTACAGGCGGTGTTGATTACATTTTCAACAGAGGTAAATACCAGTTTTTTGGCGAAGCTGCCATGTCAAAATCAAAAGGAAAGGCATTTATTCAGGGTGCAATTGTCAACCTTAATGATCAGTTGAGTTTCTCTTTGCTGTACAGGCATTTCGATAGAAATTACCAGTCGCTTTGGGCAAATACTTTTGCTGAAGGAAGCAACATCAGCAACGAATCAGGACTTTATTTTGGCACAAAAATATTGCCTGTGAAATTTGTAACGCTTACCGCTTATTCCGATTTGTATAAATCACCGTGGATAAACTATACAACAGCAGCGCCTTCAACCGGATGGGATGCACTTGTACAGGCAAATGTTGCTTTATCGCGCAAAATTGATTTTTATGTTCGTTATAAAAATGAAGAAAAAGAAGAAAAATTCATCCAAAATGAAAGATATGTGAATCTTCCGGTGCAAAACCAAAAACTAAGGTTTCATATCAATTTTAAATATTCTGAAAAAATTATCCTGAAAACCCGGTTTGAGCATTCAAAATACAACGGTTTGCAAAAGGATAACGGATTTTTAATTTTTCAGGATATCCAATTTCATCCGGCAAAATTCCCGGTAAATTTAACTGCCCGGATTGCATATTTTAATACCGAAAGTTACGATTCGCGTATTTACGCCTACGAAAACGATTTGCTTTACTCCTTTTCAATCCCTTCATTTTATGGAGCTGGTTTCCGCACTTATTTGAACCTGAACTATAAAATCTCGAAAAATATTGATTGCTGGTTCAAAATCGCAAATACCTCGTGGACCGACCGCAACGCAATCAGTTCGGGCTACAATGAGATTTCGGGAAACAACAAAACCGAGTTAAAATTCCAGTTGAGGTTGAAAATTTGATTTTGAATTTATTACTTTGCCGAGTTTTTAAAAAACATTAGCATGTCAGATTTACCGCATCTTGATTTTGAAGATATACGACCTTACACCGATAAAGAAGTAAAATCTAAAATTTCCTTAATGGTTAAAGACCCCGTTTTCGACGAGGTTCTTATGCATGTTTTTAAATATAGGCCAGTTGTTGAAATGGTAAAACTGCAGCTTCGTATGTTGCGGACAATTAAACAATTGCAAGGCACTTTTATCTACGATTTACTTCGAAACGTTATCAGCAAATCATCGAAAGGTTTAACCTGCTCGGGGATTGAAAACCTTGACAAAAAGAAACCCTATCTTTTCATTTCAAATCATCGCGATATTGTGCTGGATGCTGCACTTTTAAATTATCTGATTTTTGAGAAAGGAATGAATACAACACTTATTGCCATTGGAAATAATCTGCTGTTGTACAATTGGATTGAACATGCTGTAAAACTTAACCGTGCTTTTATAATAAAACGTAATTTGCCCCCCCGCGAAATTCTTGAAGCCTCATTAAAAGTATCGCATTTTATCCGTAAATCAATTATTGAAGATAAACTTTCGGTATGGATTGCCCAACGCGAAGGCCGCACCAAAGACGGCTTTGATAAAACACAGGTGGCTGTTTTGAAAATGCTGAACATGAGCAACGAAAAAAATATTTCAGAAGGATACAAAGAACTTAATATTGTACCGGTTGCCATTTCATACGAAATTGAACCTTGCGGACTGGCCAAAATAAAAGAGTTGATCAAAAAGGAACATTACGGGCAATCGAAAACAAGTAAAGACGATTTGAAAAGCATGTCGATGGGAATGTTTAACCCCAAAGGGCGAATGCGTTTTACCTTTGGCAAACCGCTTGAAATAAATATTGATGAAGAAAATTCGAAATCAAAAGAACAACAAAACAAAATAGCCCAGGATATTGCTGAAAAAATAGACCAGCAAATTTATGCCAACTACAAACTGTGGCCAAACAATTATATTGCTTATGATATGTTGATGCAGGAACACAGGTTTAAAAGCAAATACACCCACTGGGAGGAACGGAAATTCAAAATTATGGTTGAGCAAGCCATGGTAAATATCGACTTTCCGATTACTGATATTCAGGAAAGATTTCTGAAATTGTATGCAAACCCTGTCATTAATAAGCTAAAAGTCACGAAAATATAAATGAATTCGGTTATTTGGGATTGGAACGGTACGCTTCTCAACGACATTGATTTATGCATCAGTTCAGTTAACAAGTTACTCAAAGAACGGACTTTACCCGAAATTGACACAATTTCCTACAAAGAGATTTTTTCGTTTCCTGTTCAGGATTATTACAAAACCCTTGGATTCGATTTCGAAAAAGAAGACTTTTCAGTTCCTGCACATCAATATATTGTTTTCTATTACGCTGGATTTGACAATTGCTCGCTGCAAAAAAATGCTGTTAAAGTACTTGAGTACTTTCGCGACAAGGGATTTCGACAGTTTGTACTTTCTGCTATGCAACATGAAATGCTTGAAAAAACATTGGAGTTGAAAGGAATCCTGCATTTTTTTGAAGGTGTTGCCGGGCTAAAAGATCATTATGCAGTTTCGAAAACAGAGCAGGGAAAACAATTGATCCGTACTTACAGAATTGACAAAAGAGAAGCCTTGCTGATTGGTGATACTACCCACGATTTTGAAGTTGCCACTGAACTTGGAGTAAAGTGTATTTTAATTGCAGATGGTCATCAATCAATTGAAAGATTAATGCAAACTAAAGGTATTGTAATGGGTAATTTAAGCCAACTCCTTGGTGGGAATTTTTCAGAATTCTAAACTTTAGCCAGAAAATAAACAAGTTTAAAGCTTAATTGTAAAAACCCCAATAAATTCAAAACTTTCAGAAGCCTTTGCTATAGATTCCAAATCTTTGGACCTTGGCATGAAGTCTTATTACCAAGGTACTGAACTCTATTCCTTTGGGAAAAAAGTATATTCCACGGGGTCATTAAAAAAATTGAAAACTTAATTTAATAAAATCTTCTGGATAACTCTCTCAAAACTACTCTCAAAAAATATCCCTCTTTTTAATGTCTTTGATAAACAATTGCAGATTGGTTTTTCCACGGTAATCGTTTTCAGCAATTGAATAACAAATATCGAAAGGAGAGCCTGAAGTAATTAAATCAAACGCTTGCGATTGGTTAAAAGCTATACCGGCAAAAATCCCCGAATTAACATCAGGTTCTACCAAATCGAGTTTCAGATGTTCCATATTTTTCCCGACTCGACGGCTTGTTCCTGCATCATAAACATCTTCAGTAACAAAAACCGGAGCCATATTATGTGGGCCAAAAGGTGCAAACTGCTTTAAAATTCTGTAAAAGCGGGGTGTTATTTCACTTAAAGATATTTTTGCATCCACTTCAATTGTTTGGGTTTGCTGCATATCGGTAATCTGGTTTGTTACAATTTCTTCAAACCGCTGTCTGAAAGCCGGGATATTTTCTATTTTGAGTGTCAAACCGGCAGCATACATATGCCCACCATACGATTCAAGCAAATCGCTGCATTTACCAATTGCTTCATATAAATCGAAATCGCGCACAGAACGTGCCGATCCCGTAGCCAATCCATTCGATTCGGTTAAAATAATTGACGGGCGGTAATATTGTTCAGTAACTCTCGATGCTACAATTCCAACAACACCTTTGTGCCAGTCGCGGTTGTATAAAACGGTGCTGTTCATGTTTTTCAAATCCTCGCTTCTTTCAATCATATCAAGTGCTTCCTGCGTAATATCGCGGTCAAGCGTTTTTCTGATTTCATTGTACGAGTCGATTTCTTCACCAATTAAATCTGATTTTTCCTCATCATCAGAAACAAGAATTTGAACCGATTTTTTACCGTGTTCAATTCTCCCGGAAGCATTTAGCCGGGGACCTATTTTGAATACTATATCACTGATTGTAATTTCAGTATCAGCAATACCGGCCAGATTAATAATGGTTTGCAGCCCAATTCCGGGGCTTGTGTTCAGTTTTTTTAAACCATAATATGCCATTACACGGTTTTCGCCCACAATCGGTACTATATCAGAAGCGATGCTAACCACAAGAAGGTCGAGCATATCATAAATCTCGTCTTGTTCAATGTTGTTTTTCTGGCAATAAGCCTGCAATAATTTAAATCCCACACCACAACCTGAAAGTTCCTTGTTTGGATAATTGCAATCCGGTTGTTTTGGATCCAAAACTGCAAATGCCGGTGGTACCTGATCATCCGGATTATGGTGGTCGCAAATGATATATTCAAGACCGCGTTCTTTTGCATCTGCAATTTTATCGACAGCTTTAATTCCACAATCAAGTGCAATTATTAACGTAAAACCATTATCAATTGCATAATTAATACTCTGCGGTGAAATTCCATAACCTTCACTGTATCTGTCAGGAATGTAATATTCTATTTGTTCAATACGTGATTTCAAAAACGAATACATCATTGCCACCGAGGTTGTACCATCAACATCATAATCGCCATAGATTATAACTTTCTCTTTGTTGGCAATGGCTTGTTCAATGCGGGCCACAGCTTTGTCCATGTCTTTCATCAGGAACGGATTGAGCAAATCGCTTAACCTTGGACGAAAAAACGCCTTGGCTTCATTAAAGGTATTAATACCTCTCTGCACCAGTAAACGCGCTATCACCATGTTTACATTCAGCGCTGCAGAAAGGTGTTTCACCTCATTCAAATCGCCCTGCTTTTTTAAATTCCAAATTTTATCCATGCCTTTTTTTGTGATTTGTCAACTGACAACTTACAAAGATATAAAATGGCTTGTGATATATTAATTTAGAATCAATCTTTGAAAAAATAATTTTTATAATAACTGATATACAATACTTTAACTCTAAAAGCAATATCACTACTTTTACTATCTTTGCGAAAAATTTTTTACGACATGAGCATTCAGGAATTAAGCGAACAGGAAGGAATCAGAAGAAACTCGTTGCATAAAATGCGTGAACTGGGCATCGACCCGTATCCGGCAGCAGAATATAAAATAAATGCAACTTCAACCGAAATAAAAGAAAATTTCAGCGAGGAGAAAAAGAACTATCAGGAAGTAGTTCTGGCCGGCCGTATTATGAGTTTCAGGATAATGGGAAAAGCCTCGTTTGCCGAATTGCAGGACCACACCGGACGGATACAGATTTATGTGAACCGTGATGAAATTTGCCCCGGAGAAGACAAAACCCTGTACAACGACGTATTCAAAAAATTACTTGATATTGGTGATATCATTGGCGTTAAAGGATTTGTATTTATCACACAAACCGGTGAAACTTCAATTCACGTGATGGAATTTACTGTTTTAAACAAATCATTGCGGCCTCTGCCCGTTGTTAAGGAAAAAGAAGGCAAAACATACGATGCATTTACCGATCCTGAACAACGTTACCGCCAGCGTTATGTCGATTTAATTGTAAATCCGCAGGTAAAAGATACGTTCATGAAACGTACGAAAATTGTAAATACAATGCGGAATATGTTTAACGAATATGGTTATTTTGAAGTTGAAACGCCTATTTTACAACCCATTCCAGGTGGTGCAACAGCCCGTCCGTTTATTACCCACCACAACTCACTGAATATGCCGCTCTACCTGCGAATTGCCAATGAACTTTACTTGAAACGCCTGATTGTTGGCGGTTTTGAAGGAGTTTATGAATTCGGAAAAGATTTCCGTAACGAAGGGATGGACCGCACACACAACCCCGAATTTACTGTTATGGAAATTTATGTGGCCTACAAAGACTATAAATGGATGATGGGTTTTACTGAAGAAATTTGCGAACGTGTAGCTCTTGCATTGCATGGAAAAACACAGGTGCAGGTTGGCGAAAATACAATCGATTTTAAAACGCCCTACCCGCGTTTAACCATGACAGAAGCCATAAAAACACATACAGGTTACGATATTTCAGGGAAAAACGAAAATGAACTCCGCGAAATATGCGATAAGCTGGGTATTGAAACCGACCCTACTATGGGAAAAGGAAAATTGATTGACGAAATTTTTGGCGAAAAATGCGAGCATCATTATATCCAACCCACTTTCATTACCGATTATCCAATTGAAATGAGCCCGTTGACCAAAAAACACCGCGAGAATCCGGAACTTACAGAACGTTTTGAGCTGATGGTAAACGGTAAAGAATTGGCCAATGCCTACTCTGAACTAAACGACCCGATTGACCAGCGCGAACGTTTTGAAGACCAGTTGAAACTCTCTGAAAAAGGAGACGACGAGGCTATGTTTATAGACCAGGATTTTCTGCGTGCTCTTGAATACGGGATGCCGCCAACCTCGGGAATGGGAATTGGAATCGACCGCCTGACCATGTTTATGACAAACAGTTCTTCCATTCAGGATGTGCTTTTTTTCCCGCAAATGAAACCTGAAAAGAAACCAATTGAATTGACTGAAGAGGAAAAAGTGGTTTTGGCATTGTTAAAAGCTAAATCACCCGTTTCACTTGTCGAGTTAAAAGACAATTCAGGTTTGAGTAACAAAAAATGGGATGTTTCGATTAAAGGACTTACAAAACATAAACTGGCCCAGGTTACAAAAATTGGGGACGATTTGGTGGTAGAGTTGGTGTAGGCTGTTGAAGAAATAAGATAGTAAGCCTTTCATCTTTTTGGTGGAGGGCTTTTTTGTGGGTCAAAATTTGATTTTGTAAAACTATTTAGTTCAAAGAGGGAACTTTATAAATTTTCCTGCAAATTGAGTTGCAAATGCTATAATCATATATCAAACAAATCCTTTAATATTCAGTAATTCAACTTTAAAAAAGTTTATTTACCTTAGTAAAATTTAGCATTTGTTTACTACACCTAAATTAATATGCACTAAAAAACAATACATATACACCGCACGATTAAACTATTAACCGCAATTATTCAAGACAAAAAATAAATAACTAAATATGAAAACTATAATTACCATTGTTTTTGTTGCTGCATTTATTCTGGTAGCTTGTGATGATGAATGTCAGAATGGATTGACTTCTTTAATTGACATTCAAACTGAACCTGTTGGAGAAAATTGCAATTCCGGTGGATTAAAGATTATAAGCGGTATTGATCTGAATAATAATGGGATTCTTGATATGGATGAAATCGATGAAACAAAATACATCTGCAATGGTGAATCCGGAAGCGATGGAATTTTATCGTTGATGGATATTTTGCCTGAACCTGCAGGAGAAAATTGCTTCAATGGCGGTTACAAAATTATTAGTGGTTTAGATATAAACCAGAATTCAAGTTTAGATGAAAACGAGATTCAAAATACAGAATATCTGTGTCAAAACGGGTTAGGCAAAACTCAGACTGATTTTCAAAAGGATGTTGTTTATCTGGCAAACACTGATGGTATTTTATTTGTTAATTCTTATATAAGCAGTAACATATTTATTAACCCCGGTTTTTACGTTTATGCCGATTCAACTAACAATCCATCAACTACAGTTGCAATTGGGGTAACACCATCTGCTTTAACTATTCCCATCCAAAAAGGTTTATATTGGAAAGTTGTACAAAAAGTCAGCGGTACACTTTCAATTTCATGGATATCTTTAGAGAATTGATTTAATAAGATATATTTTTTGTTCTTTAATCAGAAGGGTTAAAATCCGAAAAAATTTCCTTTTGTGCATTTCTCCAATCAACATATTCCGAAGAATCGTTTTAGTTCAAAATTCTCTTTACCCTTCAACTAATTTGTTTCATATATTTGTTGAAGTGGTTTAAATATTAAATTAACAAAATGAAAACTCAAAATCTAAAATCCCTGTTCTTTATCTTATTGATTATTTTTACTTCAATATCAGTAAAATCACAAACTCAAAAACCAATCCGCCTGGCAGTAGCTGGAATGACACACGGTCATATTTCCTTTATTTTGAATCGTCCCGACAAAGGAGATTTTGAACTTGTCGGAGTTTTTGATACAAACAGGGAGTTAACAAAACGCCTTTCTGAACGGTACAAATTCTCTCCGGATTTGATTTACTACAATCTGGAACAAATGCTGGATAAAGTAAAACCGGAAGCAGTTGTTGCTTTTGGTTCAATTTACGATCACCTGGCAGTTGTTGAAGCCTGTGCTCCCCGCGGAATTCATGTGATGGTTGAAAAACCGTTGGCCGTAAACATGGAACATGCAAATAAAATGTCTGAACTAGCCGAAAAACACAACATTTTTTTACTTACCGATTATGAAACTTCATGGTATCCAACAACAGCAAAATCTTTGGAAATGGTAAAGGATGAAAACTTTATGGGCAAAATCAGAAAAGTTGTTATTCACGATGGCCATCAGGGACCAAAGGAAATTGGCTGCGACAAAGTTTTTCTGGATTGGCTTGCCGACCCGGTTCTAAACGGAGGCGGAGCAATTGTTGATTTTGGATGTTATGGTGCAAACCTAATGACCGCCCTTACAAACGGAGAAAAAGCATTGTCAGTTAGTGCTGTAACCCGTCAGTTTAAACCCGATATTTACCCTAAAGTTGATGACGAAGCTACAATTATCGTTTCCTACCCCGAATCACAATGCATTATTCAAGCATCATGGAACTGGCCATTTAGCAGAAAGGACATGGAAATTTATGGTGAAACTGGATTGATAATCGCTGAAAATAAAACTGACTTGCGAACCAGGGGAAAAAATGACAAGACTGAAAACAGAATGAAAATAACCGCAGAAAACGTAGCTGTTTACGAAGATCCATTTACCTATTTTGCGGATATCATTCAGAAAAAAATAACGATACCTGAATTTGGACTATATTCTTTAAAAAATAATGTGGAAGTGGTACGTATTCTTGATGCTGCAAGGGAATCGGCAAAAACAGGAAAAACAGTTTTTTTGAAATAATAATTCCACAGCCATTTGGATATATGCTGAAACCATAAATAAAAAGCTCCAGCTTTTAGCCGGAGCTTAAAAAATGGTAGCATCTACCTCATCTTCAAAAAGCGTAAAACTTAAACTTTAACCCTAATGATTAATAATGTCTTTATAATTGTTATCGAAATGAATTGTTAAAACAAACAAATAATGTCTAACCCTAATTCAAATCAGATAAATATTAACTTCAAATTTTTACTAAATACTTTATTAGCTGCGTCCTAATACAATACAAAGGAAATATTATTTTCTATTATTCTATAAAAAAAGTTAAATTTTTCATGAAAGTTGTATGAAAATATGATTTTCAGATGTCTTGCAAGGCAAAAACACTGATTTATTGATATTTATCAACAAAAAAAGAATTGATAGGAACTCTGATAAATAAAAAAACCGTCTGATATTCAAACGGTTTTTTATTTTGGGTGGATGATGGGATTTGAACCCACGACCTTCGGAACCACAATCCGACGTTCTAACCAACTGAACTACAACCACCGTGTTTTTGCGGGGGCAAATATAATATTTTATTTTTTTGAAAATCAAAATTTGACTCATTAATTAAATTTGTGCAGCTCAAATGCTTTTCCTTATAAAAAAGGAACAGAAAATAAAACAATTGCAACCATTCCGTTTATTTGTTGTCATTAAAACTGAAAGTAAACAAATTGGAAAAGTACGGGGAGAACCATAAAAACATAATCGAAGCCTGTAAAAAGGGCGACGAAAGGCAAAAGTACAAGTTGTATCAACTTTACTCAAGAGCCATGTTTAACGTGTGCTACCGTATGATGAACAACAGAGAGGAAGCAGAAGACATGCTACAGGAAGCATTTATACTGGCTTTTTTGAAACTGGATTCGTATCGCTATGAATCAAGTTTTGGCGCCTGGATAAAAAGAATTGCGATAAACACCTGTATCAACGCAAAAAACAAAAGAAAAGTGGAGCTTACTTTTATTGACGAAATGCACCAATTCGATAAAGCTGATAACGATGATGACGACGATGAAGAAGTGCAGTTGTCTGTTGCCGGAATAACCAAAGCCATGGAGAAATTGCCCGATGGCGGAAGGATTATTTTCTCGCTTTATTTGCTGGAAGGGTACGATCACGGTGAAATTTCGCAGATTTTGAATATTACCGAGTCAACCTCGAAAAGCCAGTTTATGCGCGCAAAACGCCGTGTTGTTGAAATTTTGAAAGAACAAAAAACAGAAATGAAATGAAAACTGATCGTTTGGAAGAATTTATAAAAGAAAACCGCGAAGCGTTCGATCAGTTCGAACCTTCCGACAAAGTTTGGGGACAAATTTCAAAATCAAAATCAAAATCAAAACCCAAACCCAGAACTGTAACTTTCACAACTTACTTTTTGCGGGTAGCCGCGGTTTTGGCTGTTGTTGCTATATTTTCTGTAACAATAACCAAAACCAACATTTTCAATTCTGGTGAATTTGCACAACAATCAGATGATCCTGAATTGCGTGAACTGATTGAAGCAGAAGCATTTTATGCAAGCCAGGTTAATAAAAAAATGGACGAAATAAGAAAATGTTACGTAGTGTATCCTGAAATTAAGGAAGATGTTGAAATGGATTTGAACGAATTACAACAAATGTATAATGTACTGAAAACTGATTTGAAAGAAAACGTTTCGAAAAAATCAGTTATCGAGGCAATGATTGAAAACAACCGCTACAGGTTAAAAATGGTAGATGAAGTTTTGGATCAAATTAATTGTTAGAAGAAAGGAAAACAATGAAAAGTTTGAAAATAATAGTTTTTACAGGGTTGATTATTTTAATGATCCCGCTACTGGTTGTCGCACAATTTACAGAGTCGAAACAGATTACCAAACGCTTTAAGGCGACCCGTGAAACACGAATTGAAATAACCAATAAATATGGGAAAATCAAGATAAACACCTGGGATAAAGATTCGGTAGTTTTCGATATCAAAATCAGGGTTGAGGATAAAAAACTCGCGAAACTTGAAAAACTAGTTGAAGATGTAGAAATAGATTTTACAGGAAGCCAACATTTCATTATTGCACGCACAAAAGTTGGTGAAAGCCGCAGCAGTATTGAAAAAGAAATATTGAATTTTAAAGAATCGGTTTTTCAGACTGACGGAAAAATTGAAATCGATTACACTGTTTGGATACCAAAAGCAAACCAGTTAAAAGTGGAAAACAAGTTTGGCGATATTTATATTGGCGATTATTCAGGAGATATTGACATTATTCTTTCGAATGGTAACCTTAAATCGCATGATTTTTCGGGAAAAACAAAACTAAGCTTAAGTTTTGGCGATGCAACAATCAACAAAATGAAATCGGGTACCTTGGATTGTAATTACAGCGAGATCTATATCAAAGAAGCTGATAAACTGCAGATTGTGAGCAAATCATCAGAATTTGAAATCACCGAAATAAATGAAATCAATGCCGATTCACGACGTGACAAATTCCGCATTTACCTGATTGATAATCTCACGGCAAAGGGAAGTTTTACAAATTACAGGATAACTGAATTCAACAGTACCCTTAACTTAAAAACCGAATACGGCGACCTCGATATCGAAAAAGTTGCTCCCGATTTTAAGTCGGTTTACATCGAGTCAAAATCAATGGATATCAATCTAGGGTTTAGTGAAAAATCGGAGTTTGGTTTCGATATTACACATGTAAAATGCGAAACCAATTTCCCCGGTAAAATGACAATCAAAAACGAGGAAGTTCTTGATGAGAAAGAGAAAAAAGTTCAATTAACGGGTCATTTCGGAAACAACGCAAAAACCACAAAACTTTTTATAAATGCCGCGGGAGGTGGGATAAATGTGATTGAATATTGATGCATGATTAATGCAAATCAAGATTTAAAAAATTATTCCAAATCACTTCCATCCTATAATACTCCCACCTTTTCGGGTTGAAAAAAATTCATGATTTCAACCATCTGATTCACCCACCGCAAAAATTTTTTTCATTTTTTTTTCAGGATTTTGCAACCAACAAAAAAATATCCTGTCAATACTAATACAGAAAACAAACCGAATGATCTGAAAAGATTTATTCGAAAACAAAACAATTAATTTTTTTAAAGTCATGAAAACAATTAAACAATTTACCATTTACACATTGTTGCTTTTTGCTGCAACAAGTTGTATTGAAGAATTTAACATTCGCGGGAATGGGATTGAAGCAACCGAAGCCCGGGCAGTTGCGGCGTTCACCAAAGTAAAATCATCAGGAGATTTTGATGTTCAAATTACAAATGGAGATGAATTTGAAATACTTGTAACTGCTGAAGAAAACATCCTTCCCTACATTGAAACAACAGTTTCAAACAATACATTATTTATTGATATAAAAGGTGTGCACAATGTAAAGAACCGATTACCAATCAATGTATTTGTTACTCTCCCAGAGTTGGAAAGTGTAAAACAAAGTGGTTCAGGTACCATTATTACTGACTTTTTTTCAAGTGAAAAAATGGAATTTTCCATATCCGGTTCAGGCTCTATTTCTTCGTCAGTGGATGTGAACAATATTGAAGCCGACATTTCAGGTTCTGGCTGGATGATTATTACGGGCGATGCAAATGAATCAGACTTATCAATTAGTGGTTCAGGAAATATAGATAGCTCTGAACTGGCTGTCGATGACTGTTATGCGCATATCTCGGGTTCGGGAAACATGCAGGTCAATGCAGCAAATACCATAACTGCCAAAATATCTGGGAGCGGTAATATTTATTATACAGGCAACCCAATCACAGAACTAAATGTTTCAGGTTCGGGAAAAATAATCCATCGAAACTAAATGTTTTAAAATGAAACAGTTCATACTTAGTTCAACACTAATAATTTTAAGCAGCTCTGCTTTTTCGCAAGACTTTAGATATGCAGCCGGGATTCGTGCTGGTTACACAGGAGGAATTGAATTCAGAATTTACACCGATGAATTAAATTCGTATAAATTTCTGCTTGGATCACGCCAAAATGGAGCAGTTATTCATGCACTTAAAGAATTTCATAAACCCGGCTTGTTCAGTTTTACCGATCATCTCAATTTTGTCTATGGGGGCGGTTTGCATGTCGGCTACGAACGATGGAATCAGCGATTTTCCAGATACAACTCAGTATATTATGTTACAAATACCGACTTTATTGCTGGTATCGATGGTCTTGCCGGACTTGAATATATGTTTCCCGAAGTCCCGATTTCGTTGGGGATTGAAGTAAAACCGTATTTCGATTTGTTTGGACGGGAGATTTTCGATTTGGAATTGTTTGACTTCGCGTTTACGGTTAAATATCATTTTTAAAAATAAATCATTAATTATCAATTTATAATATCATGAAAAACACATGTTTTTTTATCATTTTTATATTGGCATTTTCACTGGCCAATGCACAGGATTCATTTCAGGACGATGAAATTAGGACCATTTTCTCGAAAAACAGATCGAATGGCGGGTACGGTGCACTAACTGTAAATTACTCAAATATTGGCGGTTATGATGCTATGGTAGCAGGTGTGCGCGCTGCATTTATTTTTGACCATTCACTGGCTATTGGTTTAGGTGGTTATGGTTTTGCAAATAACCTTAACTACGACTATTATCATAATAACAACAGCGAAACCCACTTATCTCTTGCGGGTGGTTACGGTGGTATTTTAATCGAACCAATATTAGCAGGCACATCTCCCGTACATTTGGCTTTCCCAATATTAATAGGGGCAGGCGGCGTAACACTTGTTGACATGTACAATTATGATTATTGGGACGATTATTATCCCGGAAACGAATATGCATATGATGCATTTTTTGTAATCGAACCTGCTGTTGAACTGGAGTTTAACCTTGCCCGCTTTTTCAGGATGGCAGCAGCGGTAAGTTACAGATATACATCAAATATTGATTTGAAACGCACAGGACTGGAGCTTTCCAGTCAAACCAAAGCCGATGCCTTGCGGGGTTTTAATTTTGGGTTGACATTTAAGTTTGGAAAGTTCTAAACTGAAAACTCAACAGAATACATATGTTTACACCGATTTGTTCAGTTTTAAATTCGTTGTAAATAACAATAAATATTTTTGAAGCTGAGTTTCCTTTCAGCAAATAAAAATGCCGGAACAATTCGTTTCCGGCATTTCTATTTGATAACTTAATTTTTTATTCTGTCAAATTCACATAATCAGCTGCCTGTAAGAATTCTAAACTCTTCTTGCTGCTTTCAAGTGAAGGGAAATTGTATTCTTCAACTTCCACGATTCCATATTTTACACCGGCTTTTTCTTTTTCGGCAAAAATAGCTGCAAAATCCATATTGCCACTTGCACCAACTTCCGCTTTGTCTTTGATGTGCCACAATTCAAAACGACCCGGGTATTTTTCGAAATAGTCAACTGGTTGTTTTCCACCTTCAATAATCCAGTATAAATCCAACTGGAACATCACTTTGGCAGGGTCTGTTAATTCCAGCATCCAGTCATAAATTGGTTTGCCTTCAAACTCGGTAGAAAATTCTTTATCGTGGTTGTGGTAGCCAAAACGAATTCCGGCTGCATTGCATTTTTCGCCAACAGCATTAAAATATTCGCAATAACTTTTTAGAGCATCAAGGCTTTCATAGGCTGTACCACCCATAAAAGGCTGAACGATCCATTTTACACCGGCAGATTTGTGTGCGGCAATACAAGTATCCCACCATGCCATGGTTTGGTCCCAGGTTTCTTTGGTTGGAACTACTTGCCCACAATGTGCACCAAGGAATTGCAAGCCATTGCTTTCGCAAAGATTTTTGAATTCCACAGGATCCATTCCATAAATTTTACCATCACCGTAACCGGCGGTTTCAACAAATTTATACCCCATTTGGCCAACAGCGGCAATTGTTCCAGGAACATTTACCGACATACTATCCCGTATGGAATACAATTGCAGACCGATAAATTTTTCAGCAACAGCACTTTTTTCTTCGGCTGGCGCTTGTTTCTTTGTTGAGTTGCACGAAACAAATCCTTGCAACATGATTACAGCAGCTACAGCTACCAATAAATTTTTCAAACTGATTTTTTTAATTGACATTTCTTTTTGATTTTAGTTTGTTATTTTTTTGCTTTTCGGTTCAAAAATATTAAAACCATTTTGCTTATCATATCATTTAATTGCAATTCATGTGTTTTTCAACTGATTTTTAACACTTAATCCTTAATATTGCGCGTCATAATTTTTCAATGAAAAACAAAGAAATTCTTGCTTTTGGTTCGGCGTTGGGAGCCGCATTTTTCTGGAGCTTTTCGTTTATTTGGTTTAAAATTGCTTATCTGGGTTACAATCCAATTACAGTAGTCATTTTCCGGTTGGCCATTTCAGCCGTGTTGATAACAATTATTGCCGCTTTTTTGAAACGTTTGCAAAAACCTTCAAAAAAGGATTTCGGGTTATTTATACTCATGGCTTTTTTCGAACCGTTCATTTATTTTCTTGGCGAAAGTTATGGGTTGAAATACGTTTCTTCAACAGTTGCTGCAGTAATAGTTGCAACAATCCCGCTGATTTCACCGATTTTTGCATGGTATTTTTTTAAAGAAAGACTGAAATGGATGAATGTTGCCGGGCTTTCATTTTCGTTTTTTGGGGTTGGATTAGTTGTGTTAAATGGCTCATTTAAATTCGATGCTTCGCCACTCGGTGTGGGGCTAGAGTTTATAGCTGTGTTTGCTGCAATTGCCTATTCTCTTGTCCTTCGTAACCTTGTTTCGCGATACAACACACTTTCCATTATTGCTTACCAAAATATTATCGGAATTGTTTTATTCCTTCCTGTTTGGCTTATTGTTGATTTTAACGATTTTGTTTCCCGGCCTTTTCATCCCGAAGCTTTCCGTGCAATTATTTTACTGGCTGTTTTTGCATCCACACTTGCTTTTGTGTTTTTTACCCAAAGCATCCGGCAAATAGGGGTTAACCGCTCAAATTCGTTTATCAATTTAATACCGGTTTTTGTAGCAATCCTTTCATTTTTTATTTTGAAGGAAGAGTTGGGCGGACAGCAAATAATTGGGATTATGGTAGTGGTTGCCGGGTTGTTTTTTGCACAAATCAAACGAAAACGAAAAATTGAGAATCAGAAAGGTTTTGAAATTCATAATACCTGAATAACTTCCAAAGTTTGCAGCTTGGGTGTATCATGTTGAAAGTGTTGGCCTTTTATTGCAAGGTGTTAACGCAACGCAACAAGTAATCCACCTGTTACGAACGCAATTACCCACCAAATGTATGCATAACGCGAAAAAATGTGAATTTTATCGGGGATTGGGCAATAAGATCCGTTTTTCATTTTCAGCCGCCAAATCATGACAGAATCTGCAAACATGCCTGCCAATGATGAATATCCGATTATTCCATGCAAACTAAAAATTCCTTTTGAAGATCCTAAAATCATAAAAACTGTAGCCGTAATATCGAGCGCAACTCCAAGTGTCAAAAAAACGAGAATCCTACGTCGCAATATCTTTTTACGCTGTTCAGTAAATATAGCTATTGAATATGATGCAAGTGCAAATACAACGATTATGGTTCCGGTTTGAAGTAATGGATTCATGCGCACAGTTTAAAAATTGAATGACGCCAAAAGTAGATTTTTTTACAAGAAATCCAAAATAGGTTTTTAACTCTGTTGTTAGGTAATTTTCAATTAGTTTTATAAGTTTGAGACTAGCAAAATCCATATTAATTATCCTATTGAAAAAAATTGCATCTTTAAAACGAAAACCCAACTGCAACCAATTAAAAGTTCAACAAAATGCTTGAAAAAAACAACGCGCGACTTATTAATGCCTGGGCTTCTTTCGACTGGTCAAATTCGGTTTATAACCTTATTGTAACCACTGCAATTTTTCCAATTTATTATTTAAGTACAACACAGACAGCATTTGGCGGCGACACAGTTCAATTCTTTGGAATTCAGGTTGTCAATTCAGTGCTTTATTCTTATGCAATTTCCTTTTCATTCCTTGTCATAGTGTTTCTGGCACCGGTACTTTCCGGTATTGCCGATTTTAGTGGAAGGAAAAAACGGTTTATGCAGTTTTTTACATATCTGGGCTCGTTGTCGTGTATCGGACTTTATTTTTTTACAGGGGAAAATGTTGAATACGGCATAGCTTGTGCCATTTTTGCAAGTATCGGGTTTGCGGGGTCTCTTGTATTTTACAATGCATTTTTGCCCGAAATTGCCACAGAAGACAAAATGGACAGAGTAAGTGCCCGCGGATTTGCGATGGGTTATACCGGGAGTATTATACTTCTTGTAATTAACCTTGTTTTGTTCATGAAATCAGATTTATTTGGTTTTGAAAATGGCGCTGCTGCCACACGATTTGGTTTTATCCTGGTAGGCTTGTGGTGGATGGGATTTGCACAAATCGCCTTCTTTTATCTCGAAGACAGAGCAACCGGAAAACCAATTACGTTAGGAATTTTAGGCAACGGATTGAAAGAGTTGAAAAAAGTGTACAGGGTTGTGAAGGATAAAAAGGTGATGCTACGATTTCTTACCGCATTTTTTATATACAGTATGGGCGTGCAAACCGTAATGCTGCTTGCGCCATTATTTGGAGATAAAGTAGTTGGGATTACCGGAAATGAAATGATAATCGTCGTTTTGATTTTGCAAATATTAGCCATTGCCGGGGCTTACTTTTTTGCTTTGATTTCAAAATTCAAGGGAAATGGATTTGCTATTGGAACTACTTTGATAATCTGGATTATTGTGTGTGTTGCCGGTTATTTTCTGAAAGAAAAAGCTTCGTTTTACAGCCTTGCCGGATTGTTGGGGTTTGTGATGGGCGGTGTGCAATCTATTTCTCGTTCTACATATTCAAAGTTGATACCAGAAGGAACGAAAGACACAGCTTCTTTTTTCAGTTTTTACGACATTACCGAAAAATTGGCAATCGTGATTGGCTCATTCTCCTATGGATTGATTGATATGATTACTGGTAACATGCGAAACAGTATGATTTTCATGTCGTTGTTTTTTGTTGGTGGATTTATCGTACTTCAATTTGCAAAACTTAAAAAAAATTTATTACTTACAACTGGTAGTTGACTGGAACTAAAAAAACAGCATTTGAATTCAAATTATTAATATAGTTGTGAAATGATCAGGAGCTTAAAAAAATTAATTTACACCTTCAGCAGCGGCAAAACAGTTTTGATTTTTTTTGTATTGTCAACCATTATTTATTTTTTAATGATTTTGATTACCATTCCAAATGTATCCGGTTTTGCCAATGGCATGAAAATTCTTGATATGATGCCGGAAGGGTATGATGATCAATATGTGAATACCCTGTTTTCAGAGCTTGGCGAAAATGGAAGGCATGCCTATTTATACTACCAAATACCACTTGATTTAATTTTTCCTGCACTTTTTGGCGTTGGTTTCTGTTTACTTTTTGCCTTTTTTTTAAAAAAGTTAAATCAAATTACAAGCCCATTTTTCTACTTTAGTTTATTGCCCCTTATAGCTGGAATTTCTGATTATATCGAAAATATCGGGATTATTACAATGATCAACCAATACCCAAATTATTCATCAGAAACGGTTGCAATTACCAGTACTTTTTCATTTCTGAAAAGCTCTACCACAACTATTTATTTTATTGCTCTTATTTTTGTTTTGATAGCTTTTGGGGTTCAATATGTAAAAAGTAAACGGTCAGAAGCTGTTTTGGGCTAGGAAGTTGTTGAAGGGATTTCAAATACGACTTTAATAAGGGGGATTCGCTGGTTAAATAAAGTTTTAGATATCAACATATTAAGTTGATAAAAAGTCAATAAAAAACCCCGAAAGTACCCCCAAAAAGGGTAAATTCGGGGTAATTTCTTTTTTTTGACTATGGCTAAATTAATCAA
>JBGSMW010000062.1:0-65553 GCA_041739985.1 Draconibacterium sp.
ATTGATTAATTTAGCCATAGTCAAAAAAAAGAAATTACCCCGAATTTACCCTTTTTGGGGGTACTTTCGGGGTTTTTTATTGACTTTTTATCAACTTAATATGTTGATATCTAAAACTTTATTTAACCAGCGAATCCCCCTATTTTGCTAAAATAGATTTTATGAAATAAGCTCTATTTAATTTTTTGCAATATAATCAGCAATCCAGTCTCCAACCTGTGAAGTTTTGTAGGACGTACCTTCAGAAATATCCTCAGTAACGTACCCAGCTTTAAGTGAAGCCGCAACAGCATCCCGAATTGCTTTTCCTTCCGCCATTAAACTAAATGCATACTCAAACATCATGGCAGCTGAAAGTATTGTTGCGATTGGGTTAGCAATATCTTTTCCGGCAGCTTGCGGGTACGAACCGTGAATAGGTTCAAAAACAGAAGTGTGAATCCCGATCGATGCTGATGGTAAAAGTCCCAAAGAACCTGTAATTACACTGGCTTCATCGGTTAAAATATCGCCGAACATATTTTCAGTAACCATTACATCGAAGTTTTTTGGCCACTGAATAATTTGCATGGCAGCATTGTCAACAAACATGAATTCGGTTTTAATGTCGGGATAATTCGGAGCCATTTCCTGAGCAATCTCACGCCATAAACGAGAGGTCTCCAAAACATTGGCTTTGTCAACAACAGTAAGTTTTTTGCTACGTTTTGCTGCAAACTGATATGCCAATTCAAGGATACGTTCAATTTCCGGGCGAGTATAGGTATTTGTGTCGAAAGCAGTATTTCCGTTGTCTTTTCGGCCTTTTTCTCCAAAATAGATGCCGCCGGTTAATTCGCGGATACAAACAAAATCAGCACCTTCAACAAGTTCGCGGCGTAAAGGCGATTTATGCAAAAGCGATTCAAAAGTTTCAACAGGGCGAATATTTGCGTAAAGCCCTAGTTTCTTGCGCATAGCAAGTAATCCCTGCTCAGGACGTACAGGCGCTTTTGGGTTATTGTCGAATTTTGGGTCACCAATTGCACCAAACAAAACCGCATCCGATTTCATACATAAATCGTGCGTTTCAGCGGGGTAGGGGTCACCAACTTTGTCGATGGCTACTGCCCCTGTTAAACCATATTCATAAGTTAATTCATGGTTATACTTTTTGGCAATCGCTTTTACTACTTTCATTGCCTGTTCGATAATTTCAGGCCCAATCCCGTCGCCGGGAAGAATTGCAAGATTGAGTTTCATTAATTGTTTTTGTTTTGATTTTCAGATTATTATATTTTTTCTCAAATGTTATATTGTATAGAAGATTTGTCAATTTCAACAATAAACATCTCATTATTATTCAATACCCTAAAACGCTGCAGATTTGCTGAAAATATTTGAATAAGTTCTTGATTTGAAATGTTTCCCAAATTTATTTTTATCAATTTTTTAGGAGATTTCTTTATATAAAAACTATTTCTAAAATCAGAATCTTTGGTAATTACAACTAAGTCGTTTTGGTCTGCAAAATTACATATTTTACTGTCTGAAGTGATCCATTTGTCCAGTATCTCATTCACATGAATTACTTCAAATCCCAATAATCTCAAATGTTTTACCAATTTGTAAGAAATATGAACATCGCAAAGAAACTTCATTAAGCGACTTCTTTTATAGGTTTTCCCGATAAATTCAGTTTAGCATAATGCAGACTGGCAAAAATATCTTCAATTACCAATTCAGGATGATCTTCCAATATTTGCTCATTTGACATTCCTGAACCGAGCATGTCTATTATCGCTTCTACTGGCCAACGCATCCCCCTAATACATGGCTTTCCATGACAGATTTCAGGGGCGATTGTAATTCTTTCAATGAAATTCATTTCAAAATATTTTTATCAAAATTACATTAAAAAGCAAAGATTGACAAATCTGTTACATACAAGACACTTAATCCTGCCCAATAGGAATAAACTCATTTTCAAAAATATTAAGCATCCTGATTGTTGCTTTTATTGCTGATGCATTTTGGTCGAGGTCCAATCCTTTTGTTTTAAACTCGCGGCTATTTTTCCATGTGATGACAGTTTCAACCAAAGCATCAGTTTTTCCTCCCGGTGGTATAGTAACCACGTAATCAACAAGTTTTGGTAACGATTTTCCACGTTTTTTGTAAATTTTCCTTAACGAGCGAACAAATGCGTCATACTGCCCATCGCCATCCGAAAACTCTTCATATTGTTTACCGTCAATTTCGATTGCAACATTCGCAACCGGCCGCAAACCCATTGTATGTGTAACCGTGTAATTAATTACGTTAACTTTTTGCTCAACTACATCACTGTCTAAAACATCAGAAACAATGTAAGGCAAATCATCGCTTGTAATATTTTCTTTCAGATCGCTAAGCTCTATAATTTTATCTGTAACTTTTTTCAAAGATTCAGGGTCGAGTTCAATTCCGAGATTTTCAAGGTTTTTTTTGATATTGGCTTTACCGGAAGTTTTCCCAAGTGCATAACTCCTTATTCTGCCAAATCGTTCAGGCAACAATTCATTAAAATACAGATTGTTTTTGCTATCGCCATCGGCATGAATTCCACTGCATTGAGTGAAAACGAATTCCCCAATAAGTGGTTTATTTGAAGGTATCCTTATTCCTGAAAATGATTCAACCAGCTTCGAAACTTTATTCAACTTACTTTCGTTAACGTTGGTTTTCATTTTCATGTGGTCGGTAATTGTAGCAATTACACTTGAAAGTGGTGCATTTCCAGCCCTTTCACCAAGTCCGTTTACAGTTGTATGAACACAACGGATTCCGGCTTTAATGGCCTGAAATACATTTGCGATTGCGAGATCATAATCGTTGTGTGCATGAAAATCAAATCTGACTTCAGGAAAAGCTTCAACCATTTCTTTGCAGAAATTGTATGTTTCATCGGGATCCAAAATTCCCAATGTGTCGGGAAGCATTATCCTGTCAATATTTTCTTCCTTTAGATTTTTGATCATGAAATGCACATATTCTTTTGAGTTGCGCATCCCGTTCGACCAGTCTTCAAGATAAATATTGACCCTGATACCCATTTCCTGAGCATTTGCGAGTACCTTTTTAATATCAGTAACATGTTGTTCAGGCGTTTTTCTCAACTGTTCTGATACGTGTTTTAATGAACCTTTGCAAAGCAAATTGACTACTTTTCCACCGGCGTCGGCAATCCATTGTAAAGAAACCCTGTCATCAACAAAACCAAGAATTTCAATTCTATCGAGGAAGCCTTTTTGCGCTGCCCATTGCATTACGCGCTTTGCTCCTTTAAATTCGCCTTCAGAAACGCGGGCAGATGCAATCTCTATACGGTCAACATTTACGTCTTCCAACAATACTTTTGCAACACTTAATTTTTCCCCTTCGCGAAATGCTACTCCCGAAGTCTGTTCACCATCGCGAAGGGTAGTGTCCATTATTGTCAGCAGTTTACCTTGTACTTCAACTGTTTTGCCTGTCATGATAAGCCCCTCCCGACCTCCCCAATGGGGAGGATTAAATAATATTGTATTTTCAAATTCATTTTCAACGTTTACTTTGAACATTTTCAAACTATATTCAAACTTGGTAAAGTCACCTTCGGGGGATTTAGGGGGCTTCAAATTCAGTAATTTTACTTTTCATCTCAACCAAATAATCAATATCATCAAGTCCGTTTTGCAAACAATGTTTTTTATACGGATTGATCTCGAAATTAATGCTTTCGCCTGTAGCTTTTATTGTAAATTTTTGTTGTTCCAGATTTACTTCAAATTCGGTATTTGCATCTTTTTCTATTGCATCGAATATTTTTTGAAGAAACTCAGGAGTTACAACAACAGGGAGTAATCCATTGTTTAATGCGTTTCCCTTAAAAATGTCGGCAAAAAAACTTGAAACTACCACCCGGAAACCGTAATCATAAATTGCCCAGGCTGCATGTTCGCGGCTTGAACCACTTCCGAAATTTTTGGCTCCAACCAATATTTTTCCTGAATACTTTTTATTGTTCAAAGGAAAATCCGTTTTGGGACTTCCGTCTTTGTTGTACCGCCAGTCGCGGAAAAGATTATCACCAAAACCTTTGCGTTCAACTGCTTTTAAAAATCGAGCCGGAATAATCTGGTCAGTGTCCACATTTTCAATTTCCAACGGAACCGCCGGCGATGTTATTATTGAGAATTTATCGTATGCCATCTTGTTTAGTAGCCCCACCCATCCTTCCGCCAGCTGGCGGAGAGGAGTAAAGAGCATTTTTTTAATTAATTATTTATCATCATTTTCCATTTTCTTATTCCCCCTTCGGGGGTAAGGGGGCTTCCTTTTAAAGTAAATCCCTCGGATCAGTTATAATCCCCGTTACAGCTGCTGCTGCCGCAGTTAGCGGACTTGCAAGTAAAGTTCTGGCGCCTGGTCCCTGGCGGCCTTCAAAGTTTCGGTTTGAAGTTGAAACTGAATATTTTCCTTCCGGAATTTTATCGTCATTCATTGCCAGACATGCAGAACAACCGGGCTGACGAAGTTCGAATCCTGCTTCTTCCAGAATTTCTACCAAACCCTCTTCACGAATTTGGTTTTCAACCTGTTTCGAACCCGGAACCAGCCACGCTGTGACGTTGTCTGCTTTTTTCTTCCCTTTCACAAACGAAGTAAATTGCCTGAAATCTTCGATTCTGCCGTTAGTACAACTTCCAAGAAAAACAAAATCAATCTTTTTTCCTGTCATTTTTTCGCCCGGTGCGTAACCCATGTAATTCAGCGATTTTTCGTAAGTCGATTTGTCACTTCCCTGCATTCCGTTTGTAGTTGGAATTGTTTGCGAAATACCTATTCCCATACCCGGATTTGTACCATAAGTTATCATTGGCTCAATGTCTGCCGCATCATATATATATTCGGTATCGAAAACTGCATTTTCTTCCGACTTTAATGCTTTCCAGCGTGCAACGGCTTTATCCCAATCATTGCCTGCCGGCGCAAACTCACGGCCTTTAATATAATTGAAGGTAGTTTCATCGGGTGCAATCATACCGCCACGAGCGCCACTTTCGATACTAAGGTTACAAAGTGTCATGCGGCCTTCCATTGAAAGGCTTGTAATTGCCGAGCCTGCATATTCAATAAAATGTCCTGTTCCGCCACTTGTTGAAATTTTCGAAATAATATAAAGCGCGATATCCTTGGCAGTTACACCTTTGTTTAATTTACCGTTGATGGTTATACGCATCTTTTTTGGTTTTGGCTGCATAATGCACTGGCTGGCCAAAACCATTTCAACTTCGCTGGTGCCAATTCCAAAAGCAATTGCTCCAAATGCACCGTGAGTTGAGGTATGACTGTCGCCGCAGACAATTGTCATTCCGGGTTGAGTTAAACCCATTTCGGGTCCGATAATGTGCACAACACCGTGTCCTTCGCTTCCCAAACCATGATATACAATGTCATGCTCAATACAATTCATTTTCAGCATTTCAACCTGGTGACGTGAAAGTTCGTCTTTAATTGAAAGATGCTGATTAATTGTTGGCACATTGTGGTCTGGTGTAGCAGTTGTTTTTTCGGGGCGGAAAACTTTCAACCCGCGCTTTTTCAGACCCAGAAATGCCACAGGACTTGTTACTTCATGTATTAAATGGCGGTCGATATATAAAACATCAGGACCCCCTTCAACCTGGCTAACTACGTGAGCATCCCAGATTTTATCAAACAATGTTTTTTGCATAATAATTTATTTTTTTTGAATAGAGACATTGAATTCAATGTCTCTACTCTGAACATTTAACTTTGAACTATTCCGCTACCGGTAATTTATTTACTGCATCTAAAAATGCTTCAACTGAAGCTGTAATTATATCTGTATTTGCACCAAACCCGTGGAAAATGGTTTTATCATAATCGATTTGCATGTGCACTTTTCCAACATCATCGCTACCCCTTGTTATTGCCTGAACAAGAAATTCTTCGATTGTAACTTGTCGGTGAATAATTTGTTTTACGGCTTTTATTGCTGCATCAACCGGACCGTTTCCTGAAGCAGTTGCATCAAATTTTTCACCTGATATATCCAACCTCACAGAAGCCATTGGTTTCAGGTTTTTGCCTGTAACTACCTGTAAAAAATCAAGTTTTATGCGGCGTTCCTGACGTGTTGCATCACCAACCAACAAAGCGATATCGTCGTCACGGATATCTTTCTTCTTATCTGCAAGTTTTACAAATTCATCGTAAACAGCGTCTAGTTTTTCCTTTGTTAATTCGAAGCCAAGTATTTCAAGACGGTGTTTTAATGCAGCACGACCACTCCTTGCTGTAAGTAATATAGCAGATTCATTGATGCCAACATCTGTTGGGTCCATGATTTCGTAATTTTCGCGATTTTTCAAAACCCCATCCTGGTGAATTCCGGAAGAGTGTGCAAAAGCATTTCGGCCAACAATTGCTTTATTGGGTTGAACAGGCATATTCATTAAAGTAGATACCAAACGACTTGTTCTGTAAATGTTTTTTGTATTCACACCGGTTTCAATTCCTAAAACTGCATATCTGCTTTTCAATATCATAACAACTTCTTCAAGCGAAGTGTTTCCGGCGCGTTCTCCAATACCGTTGATTGTAACTTCAACCTGGCGTGCACCATTTATTACTCCAGCAATTGAATTCGCAGTTGCCATTCCCAAATCATTATGGCAGTGGGTCGAAATAGTAGCTTTATGAATACCTTTTACATTGTCCACAAGATATTTTATTTTTTCGCCATATTCATGTGGCAAAGTATATCCGGTTGTGTCAGGAATATTTACTACAGTTGCACCTGCTTTGATAACCGCTTCAATCACACGTGCAAGGTATTCGTTTTCGGTGCGGCCGGCATCCTCGGCATAAAACTCGACATCCTCAACATATTTTTTTGCATATTTAACTGCTTCCACAGCACGCTCGATAATAGCTTCAGGATTTGAATTGAGTTTATGGTGAATGTGGAAATACGAAGTTCCGATTCCAGTGTGGATACGACCTCTTTTCGCGTATTTAAGAGATTCAGCGGCAACGTCAATATCTTTCTGAACTGCGCGGGTCAAGGCACAAATGGTTGGCCATGAAACTGCTTTTGAAATTTCTACCACCGATTCGAAATCACCGGGACTTGAAATTGGGAATCCTGCTTCAATTACATCAACTCCCAAATCCTGCAAGGCTTTGGCAACCTCAATCTTTTCGACCGTGTTTAACTGGCAACCGGGGACTTGCTCTCCGTCCCTCAATGTTGTGTCGAAAATAAAAAGTCTGTTACTCATTTTGAATTATTATTTATTATTTATTATCTGGTGTGAGGAAGCACATTTGGTGAAGTATGAATCCTGAAGTCGGAATCCCGGGCAGAATAGAAATTTCATATTTATTATTTTTTTGTGTTCCATTTTTTTAATTCAACTAAAATTAACTTATTTCTTATTTTCTTTTCCGTGAATAATTCATCAACCTTTTACACGAAAAAAAGCCACCCTCTATAACTGAGAATGGCCCTATTTGTTTTAAAAATATCTTTTTTTCTACATACCATTCTCAGTTCTTCTCAATGAGAAGAATAATACCTAATAGCAGGTTAAGAATAGATATGTTGAACTTTAAATTCATTTTTACTTACAATTTGGATGCAAATATGAAAATTATTTTTTAAAATGAAAATAAATAGCCCTGTTTTGTTGATGAAAATTAATATTAGGAGGGATTGGTATGAAATAGGGGATTGGAAAATTGTCACGGTTGTTGTTCTTTTCCATAAACATGCCAACCTGCGGGGTTGAGAAAAGCGCATAATAGCTGATGGAAGCGTTCATTCCCGTTAAGTGAATAGATACCAGCGGCATCAAATGTTTTTAGCAATGCCATCAGCAAAGCGCTATTCGACCCCATCCATGGTCGCACCTGCATTTCACAATATTTATTTCTATAAACATGCCAACCCGCTGGGTTGGGAAAACCACTAATGTTGGTTGGATTCCAAATGTAACTTCTTTGTTGGCACCGGTATTTATCGGGGGATGGAATCCTTCGTGTCTGCCACACTTGCAGAATTCGCGTCAAACGAATGGTATAAATCTCATGTTTTGGAGCTTTCCCCTTTGGGGAACTGTATAAATATACAGTTTTAGAGCTTTCCCCTTTGGGGAACTGTATAAATATGCAGTTTTTGTGCTTTCCCCTTTGGGGAACGGTATAAATATGTTGTTTTTGAGCATTCCCCTTTGGGGAACTGTATAAATCTCTTGTTTTATAGCTTTCCCCTTTGGGGAACGGTATAAATAACTTGTTATGGAGCTTTCCCCTTTGGGGAACGGTATAAAACTGTCGAAATGATGCTTTCCTATTACCACATTATATTATAGTGTGCAAAAAATGAAGCAACTTAAAGAATACTTTGAGTTTGCCAATACCATTTCCCTCATTATTGTAGAAAACAATGAATCAGTAAAACGCTGATCCAAAAAAACTCCTGAACCTTCTGCGTAAAATGCAGCCTGCCACAAGCTATGGTAAATACGAATTCAAGCTTTACCATATATAAATCGTAAATAATTCACCAGGTGATTTTTATGTTGCAGGGTGATTTTGAATCGCAGAATGTGGTAGGATGGAAGTAAAGAAGGTTTTCAGGTTGCCCGGGTTGTCGGATTGTTGGGTTGTCAGGTTTTAGGGTTGTGGTTGTTGGGGAAAAACAGGGTGTTCAGAAAGTATTTATAAATAAAGGATAAACACAAACCAATTTTGATAACAAGAAAGCAAAGACAACTTCATTCTACCCTTACTTTTCTTCTTTTTCTGTTGTCTCTTGCAGAGGTTCTGCTTCATTCACAATTTTTCTATCAAAAATATCGTATTTCGAAAGCGGGCGAAGTTGTATTTTCCAATCAAAGTCTTTCAGTTTTTTGTCCTCTTCAGTTAAATCAAACAGCGGTTTTAACTCACCTTCGGGAGCTTTAAAAAATATGATTTTGTAAATTTTCCCATCGTTGAACCTGATTGATATCTTGCTGCTTTCAGCACGGTTCAGCCCAATTATTTCCTCTTTTTCACGGGCATAATAAAGTGTCTGGCCATTTCCATCCACATCTATATTGTTCAGTTTATTATTCACAATATATCCAACCATTTCTTTACCTTTTATCTGGTCGTACATATTGGAGTCCTGTTTCGAAATAATAAAACTGTTTCTTGTGAGGTGAAGTTCATCGGGCGCATCTTGAAATTGTTTCATCTCAATTAAATCGGCTGTAAGTTGATGGATTTCAGACCAAATAACAGGTGATTTGTGAAGTTGGATAACGGAATCGCGAGTGAAGTAAACCATTGAATCGCAAATACCCTGAAGATCGGTTCGGAAGAACCTGACTTTATGGTAGCCAAAAATTATTTTCTCATCGGGGACTGTATCGGGCATTGAACGCAAAGTGTCGGCATGTAAAAAAAGTGTGTCCTTTTCATCATAATTCATATAAACTGCTGAATCGGTAACCAAAGCTGTTTCAAGTAAATCATTGTATTCGGCAACATTTCCTGTTATAATTGAGTTGTTTTCCAAATCAGTTATTTTAACTGAACCAAGTGCTTTTCCCGATTTACTTTCCTTACTGTACCGAATATAGTTGGCAGCAATATTTTGTGTTTCGTTTGAAATAACAGGCTTTTTTAACAATTCAGCTTCGCCGGTATTTGAATCGTACCAGCCATTTTCGGCATACAACGTGCTGGCCGAATCACGAATTGTGGTTGGTCCCGTAATAAATATACGTTTTGTTTCGGTGTTGTAGCTCACTGTATCACTGTTCAGTGTAAACTTTTCGTTTACCGCTACCACATCCTTAAAAAGATATAACATATCGTCGTTAACATGATATTTTCCAATAACGCTGGTAATAGTTGTTGTGCTGTCGATTATTTTTCCTTTGTCATCGTAATAACTGATATTGGCGGCCAGATCATAATCAAGTGTATCAGTGTAAATTGTTGTTGATTTGTTGATTAATTTGACGTTTCCCCAGGCTCGGGCAAAACTGATATCGCCATCATAATAAACACGGTTTGCATATAAATGTAACGTGTCGTCCTGTTTAATATGTACACGGCCAAAGGCATCAACACGATTTGTCCCATTGTAATTGTATGCACTGTCGCACCACATCAGAATATTTTTATGACCGATAATAACTGAGTCAATCAGCCTTTGTGCGTTTGCAACAATCTCTTCGTTGGCTTCCAGAGAACCGGCGCGAATTATATCAATAGGTTTTCTTTCCTGCGAAAAGGTAAGTGATGAAACTAACGTCAGCAAAAAAAGCAACTTCCATTTTACATTCCGGAAGTTCGGAACCATATGGATAAGTTTTGAAAGCATTAAAGCAGTTTTTCGATGATATTGTCCACCGAAATCCCTTCAGCTTCGGCTTTGTAGTTTTTTATAATTCGATGTCTCAGAATTGCAGGTGCTATTGCTTTTACATCTTCAATGTCGGGTGAATATTTTCCATGCAAAGCAGCGTGGGTTTTCGCTCCCAACACAAGATACTGAGATGCCCGCGGACCAGCTCCCCATTTCAGGTACTGGTTGGATATTTCAGCTGCAAGTGTTGTGTTCGGCCTTGTTTTGGCTGCCAGTTTTACTGCATACTCCATTACGCTATCGTTGATCGGTATTTTGCGGATCAGGTTCTGGTAATACATTATTTCCTTACCTGAAATAACCGGTTTTAAGTCGATTTCTGTAGTTGAAGTTGTATTTTTTACAATTGTTAATTCATCCTCGAATTTTGGATAATCCAACCACACGGAAAACATAAAACGGTCGAGTTGAGCTTCAGGAAGTGGATAGGTTCCTTCCTGCTCGATAGGATTTTGTGTTGCCAAAACAAAAAACGGATCTTCCAGTTTAAATCGTTGTCCGGCTGTTGTAATCGCTCTTTCCTGCATAGCTTCCAGAAGTGCCGATTGGGTTTTTGGAGGAGTACGGTTTATCTCGTCGGCAAGAATAATATTTGCAAACAATGGTCCCTGTATAAATTTGAAATGGCGTTCGTTGTCCAGTATTTCAGTTCCAATTATATCAGAGGGCATTAAATCGGGTGTAAACTGGATTCGGTTATATTTTAACCCGAGTATTTTTGCAATTGTGGTAACCAAAAGCGTTTTAGCCAACCCGGGAACTCCAATCAGTAAAACATGTCCCTGGCTAAACAATGAAATCAATACTTGCGTAACAACTTCATCCTGACCATAAATTACACGTGTTATTTCGTTTTTTAGTTCATCAAATTTTTTCCGGAGAGCGTTAAGCGCTTCCACATCGTTTTTAAAATTCATCGGGTAAATATTGAATTGTTATTCAGCGTTTTATTTAATCCAGCTTTCAAAATTAAAGTTACAATTTGCATATGTTTGGTCAATCCGAATATAGGTTTCTGATTGTTGTTTGCTGATCCATTCATTAAATACAATTTCTTTCTTTTTAGCAAGGTACATTTCGGCAAGTTGCTGATAATCGTTTTGCAGATTTGCTTTGTGTGAATCGGTTTTTTTAAGCACTTTAACAATTTTAAATACTGGAAGCTGGGTCTCTTTGTCAATTGATTCAAATGGTTTGGAGACTTCATTCAGATTCATAGTTGTAATGATTTTACTCACATCCGGATCCAAATCTTCAACTGCAAATTTCGATGACATTGTATTCGGGTTGATTACGGTTCCCGCATTATTTCTTGAGTTTTTATCAGAAGAAAATAGTGAAGCAGCTTCTTCAAATGTTATATCGTTTTTTCGGATCATGTTTGCCAGGCTGTCTAACCTGGAATTGGCTTTTTCTTTTGCTTCAATAGAAACTTTTGGTTTTATCAGAATATGCCTTGTATTTACTTTGTCCCCCTTTTTGTCAACAAGTTGAATAATATGGTATCCAAAAGCACTTCGAACTACGTTTGAAACTTTATCGTCCTTCAGGTTAAATGCTGCTGAAGCATAAGTAGGGTCAAGTTCGGCACGACCTAAATAACCAATAACCCCACCATCTTTTGCCGATCCGTCTTCAGAATAAAGAACCGCCATTGTTGCGAAACTCGAACCGTCTTCAATGCGCTTTTTTATATCGCGTAATTTCATTTTAATGCGGTTATCTTCATCCAGATCAATTGTTGGCTGAAATGTAATTTGCGCATATTCATATTGTGTTGGAAGTGTGGGAATTTCATCGTTTTTTAAATTTCTGAAATTGTACCTCACCTCAGAAGGTGTCACTGTAACATCTTTTACAATCTTTTCGCGCATTTGCTGGCTAAGAAGCTGGTTCCTGATTCCTTCCTTCATTTCGGATTTAATTTCCATGAAAGATTTTTTGAAATATTCTTCCACAGCTTTTTCGCTTCCCATGTAAGATACATACATGGCCAATTGCTGGTCCATC
Organism: Draconibacterium sp.; assembly: GCA_041739985.1. GTDB lineage: Bacteria > Bacteroidota > Bacteroidia > Bacteroidales > Prolixibacteraceae > Draconibacterium. Next base: position 12,464 of record JBGSMW010000062.1, read on the forward strand.
CGTTGATTGACCTGGCTTGGTGTAACTTCTATTAAAGTATCCAATTCAGCCTCGGCAACAAGTAATTTATCAACAAGAAAATTCTCAAGTATTTCGCATTTCATATCACCTTCCGAAGTAATTCCCTGCGCCTGCTGTTCAATATTCATTCGTTCTACTTCGCTTTTTAGAATGATGTTGCCACCAACTATTGCAACAATCTGGTCAACTACTTTATCCTGTGCTTTTACTGATGTGGTTAACAGAGCGGTTACCAAAAACAAACCTGTCAGTTTTATTATTTTGTTTGTGTTCATCTCAATGTAATTTTTGTTTCAATTGTTATTTTAAGTTTAACGACAATTTATTTTGCAATATGGTTGTCTGTTAAAGCTTTATTATTTTACTTCTTCGCTATATATTTTAAATTTATTTTGTCTCACACCTTCTTTATATACGTTCTCTTCCACTTGTTTTAGGAATTCAATTTTACGTCTGTTGAGAATTAGGTTCTTTATGTTGTTTTCAACATATTCAACTGGTGCCAGTTCGTTTTTTAATTTGTAATCCTGAATGGTGACAAGATAATAATAAATTGAATCTTTAAGTTCAATCTGATTATTACGGTCAAGGAACTGTTTTTCATCAGATATGTTGCCTGGAATGTTGTTTTTTACAACTTCAAAATTAACCCAGTTGTCGTTAAAAAAATCAAAACTTTTTGCATACTGAATGCTGTACTCACGCAATGCATTTTTACCTTCATCCGAATCATCGTCAACTAATTCTTTGATTAATTCTGTGTTGGCAACCTGCAACGGAATTTTAATAAATACAGCTTTTACAATATTTGTGTTTAGTTTGAAATTATCTGGGTTTTCATTGTAGTACTGCTCAATTTGTCTTTTAGTGACCAATGTATCCATTTGCTGGCTCATCAATTCATTTTTGTATTTGTAAATTATCAGTGAATTGCGGTATTCTTCAATTTCTTTTGTTAAATTTTTTTGCTCCAACGTAAGATTTTCATTTGCTTTTTGAATAAGCAGTTCTTGTTTTACCCATTTTCTGATATAGTCATTTGCCATTAAGGTACTATCTTCCAACTCTATATTTTTAGGAATTATTTGAGCAATTTCACTTTGTAAAAGTTTTTTTTCGCCAACCTGCGCAATGATTTTATCGTCACCAATATCGGTCTTTGTGCATTGCAACATTATAACCGAAGAGAATAAAACAACAATATATTTCAGTTGGACACTAAACACCATTAATTGATTTCAGTAATTTTTTATTGACATTGATTTTGTATTTTGAACGAAGCGCTTTAATCCATTTATCCTCCAAATATTTCTGATAATCAGAAACATAAAGTCCACGTGCTTCTTCAAGTGTTTTTGGTTGCGGCGGAATTTTGTCACCCCGGATAAAACTCAGTTCACTATTAAAGTTGTTTGGTTTTGGGCCATTCCAAACATAGTAATCAACAACCGGATTTGCACTTTTTTCCCATGCACCTTCATTTATTGAAATTAAGTTTTCTTTTGCATTGAGCAGGTCGGTAATTTCAGCAACCGTCATTTCTGCTGCAAAAAATTTGTCGGCTTCTTCTCTTGTCGAATCATTTTTACAGGTAACTACCATGCCTTTGAAGCGTTCTTCCCACAAATATTTATCCTTGTTTTTTGAGTAATATTCTTCGAGTCCGGTTGTGTCCTGTGATGCAAAATTCCAAATTTTTTCTTCTGAAATATTAAAAAGCAAAATCCCATCATGGTACTCCTGTACCAAATATCTGAATTCGGGATATTTAGTTTCAAGTTTTGAGTTTTCAAGCGCTGTGATCTCGAATTCAATCCATGTGTCAAATTGACTTAGAAATGAAACAGGTTCTGTGTTTTTTTCTTTCAAATAATTTTGAAATTGTTCAACAGTATAATTTTTATTGTCGATTTTGAATAATACCAGATTCGTAAAATCAAGTGTGTCGTTACTGTTCTTGTTGTAAAGTTTATTTTTTACTTCCAGATTTTCACTGTAATTATATTGTGTTTTTAATTTATCGATAAAAATCTTTTTGCTTGTTATACTCCTTTCAGGGTCCTGTTTTATTCTGGTTTCGAGATTCGTTTTTGATTCTTCGAATGAAGCAACAGGCTTTGTATTAAGCTTTTTAATGATGTGATAACCGAAAGGGGTTTCAATAGGTTCAGAGTAATCACCCACATTTTTGATTGCAAAGGCAGCATTGGCAAACTCAGGTATCATTCGACTTGAAGAAAACCATGCCATTTCACCGCCTTGCATGGCCGAACGTTTGTCGTCGGATGTAGTTTTGGCAAGCTCCGCAAAATCAGCACCGTTTTTCAGCACCATGTAAATCGAATCAATTTGTGCTTTTAATTGCGATTTTATTTCTGGAGTAATTTCTTTTGGAAACATTTTCATGATGTGTGCAACCAAAATTTCGCCCTGGTTTTCACGAATATCATGAACTTTTAAAAGATGATAACCAAAAGAACTTCGTATTGGCTTTGAAACTTCTCCTACTGGAGTTGTGAATGCAGCATTTTCGAAAGGAACAACCATTTGAAAAGCAGTAAAATAACCTAATTTTCCATTGTTTGTTTTTGCCGATGGATCTTCTGAATACTCAGCCGCTGCCTCGTTAAAATCTTTGCCACCGATAATTTCTTTATGAATTTCTTCGATGCGTTTTAAAACTGCTGCATCTTGTTCAGGTGAGGCATCTTTTGGTACGGTAAGCAAAAGATGGCTGGCATTTACTTCTTTTGTTGTTCTTTCATACAAGTCGCGAACCATTTGCTCATTGTATTTTACATCTATTAAATAAGGCGCTGCCAATTCTTCTCTATATCCTGCCAATTCATTAATAAATACAGAACTTGTATCCATTTTTAAATCTTCTGCTTCGAGAACCTTAAGTTTAAAATTGATAAATAAGTCTAAATACTCTTCCGGAGTTTTTTTCTCGGTTTCGTTGTAAAGGTTATTGTTGTTTTTTTGATAAATACGTTCAAACTCACCTTTGCTTACTTTGGTTTTTCCAATGGTAATAAGCGTTTCGTCGGATTGTGAAAACGCAGTAAAAGAAAAAAAGCTTAAAATGAAAATTGAAAAAATGATACGATTCATAATTAATAATCTTTGTTTTTAAACAATATTTTAACTTGAACAATGAGTATATATCATTCATTATTCACAAGTTCCAATTTCTAAGGTGTAGTTAAACAATTGATAATACAAATTATTGACGCGAGCTGTAATTTGGAGCTTCGCGGGTTATTGTAACATCATGTGGGTGACTTTCGTTTACCCCTGCATTCGAAATTCGAGTAAATTTCGCTTGTTGTAGTGCCTCAATATTTTTTGCACCGCAATATCCCATTCCGGCTCGTAATCCTCCGGTTAACTGGAATAGAACTTCGTCAAGGTTTCCTTTGAATGGCACGCGCGCTGCAATCCCTTCAGGTACGAGCTTTTTAATATCTTCTTCCATATCCTGGAAATAGCGGTCTTTTGAGCCTTGCTGCATCGCTTCAATTGAACCCATTCCACGGTATGATTTGAATTTCCTTCCCTGGAAAAGGATAGTTTCACCGGGGGATTCTTCAACTCCCGCAAACATGCCACCTGCCATAATTGAACTTGCACCCGCTGCCAGTCCTTTTACAATATCACCTGAATAACGGATTCCGCCATCGGCAATCACCGGAACCCCGGAACCTCTAATTGCTTTCGCAACACTGTAAACTGCCGAAAGTTGGGGGATTCCAACTCCTGCAATAACACGTGTAGTACAAATCGAACCAGGGCCAATCCCGACTTTCACCGCATCGGCACCAGCTTTAACAAGTGCGATTGCGGCTTCAGCTGTACCAATATTTCCTGCAACAACATCCTTTTCAGGATATTTTGCTTTTATCTTTTTTAGCATTTCAATCACACCCAACGAATGCGCGTGAGCTGTATCAATTACAAGTGCATCAACCTGCGCTTTCACCAAAGCATCAACCCGATCCATCGTATCTCCGGCAATACCGATTCCTGCAGCAACACGTAACCGGCCTTTCTCATCTTTACACGCTAAAGGTTTATCCTTTGCCTTTGTAATATCTTTATACGTTACCAAACCAATCAGTTTGTTGTTTTTGTCAACAACAGGCAGTTTTTCAATTTTATATTGTTGAAGGATGTCGGCAGCTTTTTCCAAATCTGTTGATTCAGTAGTTGAAACCAGGTTGTCTTTAGTCATAACATCTACAATCGGGCGGTTCATGTCTTTTTCAAAACGCAAATCACGATTTGTAACAATTCCTACCAAATAACCCTGATTGTCAACAACAGGAATCCCTCCAATTTTGAACTGTGCCATTAAATTAAGGGCATCAATCACTTTCTTTTCGCGGGTAATTGTAATTGGGTCATAAATCATCCCGTTTTCAGCACGTTTAACAGTAGTAACCTGATGTGCCTGAGCCTCAATCCCCATGTTTTTATGAATTACTCCAATACCTCCTTCACGTGCAATGGCAATAGCCATTTTATATTCAGTAACTGTGTCCATTGCAGCACTCACAATGGGCGTATTTATTATGATTGAACGGGTAAATTTCGAACTCAAATCAACTTCGCGAGGTAAAACTTCTGAATATGAAGGAATTAAAAGAACATCATCGTATGTCAAACCTTCAAATTCTACTTTGTCAATTAAAAACGACATATTAATCTGTTTTAAGTTTTTAAAATAATGCGCAAAACTACAAATTTTAGTGGATTATAACCGAATATTTTTAAGCCTGTCAACGATTTGGGCCATAAAAATTGTTAAACCCTAACCTGAAAGAACCAGAATTTATAAATCACAAAACACAAAAATCAAACAGGGAATACAAACAGTGAGGTAAATATTATTTATAATCAAATTGTTTACCGAATACCTTATTTTGTTTGAAATTTGCAATTTTGAATTTGGGTTTTAATTGTTTTTTGTGTTTTGTTTTTTTTACTCTTTGTTATATACTGAAATGATTTCTTAATTTGTAATCATGGAAAATTACAGGCAGATATTAACCCGTTACTGGGGCTACCCCGATTTTCGCCCGATGCAATTGGAACTTATCGAATCGGTTGCAAGCGGGGAAGATACGCTTGGTTTGATGCCGACCGGTGGTGGAAAATCAGTTATTTTCCAGGTTTATTCGCTTTCACAAAAAGGTATTTGTATTGTTATAACCCCACTCATCGCATTAATGAAAGATCAGGTGGAAAACCTGAACAAACGTGGAATTAAGGCGCTTGCAATACACAGCGGAATGTCGCCAATGGAAATTAAAATAACACTCGATAATGCCGTCTGGGGAGAATATAAATTCCTTTATGTTTCACCGGAAAGATTAAATTCCGAACATTTTAAAGATCGGCTTGCAGCAATGGATGTCAATTTGGTAACTGTTGACGAAGCACATTGCATTTCGCAGTGGGGTTACGATTTCAGGCCAAGTTATTTGAATATTATACAGATTAGAAAAATTCTGCCAAATGTTAAATTCCTTGCTTTAACGGCTACGGCAACTGTTAAAGTTGCCGATGATATTCAGGAAAAACTTGAGTTCCGGAAAAAAAATGTTCTACAGGTATCATTTCAACGGGATAATCTGAATTATTTGGTACGGACGAAAGAAAACAAAATGAGTTACCTGCTCGAAACTCTGCAAAAAGTGAATGGCTCTGGTATTGTTTACGTTCGCAGCCGTCTTGCAACCCGCGAGATTGCTGATGAACTGAAAAAAAATAAAATAAGCGCTGATTTTTATCATGCTGGATTGAGCAACCTTGTGCGTAGTTCAAAACAGGATTTGTGGATTAATGGCAAAACCCGTGTAATTGTTGCTACAAATGCTTTTGGAATGGGGATTGACAAACCAGATGTACGATTTGTAATCCATTTCGCACCACCTGATTCGTTGGAAGCCTATTACCAGGAAGCTGGCCGTGCCGGGCGCGACGGGAAAAAATCGGCTGCGGTTTTGCTTTTTAACAATGCTGAAAAAACAAAACTCAAAAAGCATGTTTCGGTTGCTTTTCCTGAAATTTCAGCAATAAAACGCATTTACCAGGCATTATGCAATTATCTTCAAATTGCTGAAGGATTTGGGAAAGACCAGATTTTTGAATTCAGCCTCCAAAATTTTGCGCAGGCATTCAAATTTCAGCAGGCCATGGTTTTTAACAGCCTGAAAATTTTACAGCGTGAAGGTTATCTTGAATTTACTGAAGAAGTGGATAGCGCTTCGCGCGTTTATTTTACAGTTTCACGCGATGATTTGTACAAGTTTCAGGTTTCAAATGCTGAAATGGATGGTTTTGTTAAACTTCTGCTTCGCTCATATACCGGGCTTTTTACAGGTTTTGTGATAATCGATGAAGAAATGCTTGCAAAACGTTCGGGCACTTCATCGGAACAGGTTTATGAGTATTTAAAGCATTTGCGTAAATCGAAAATCATTGATTATGTGCCCAAAAACCGGACTCCTTATATTTATTTCAGTAAGGAACGGCTAAATATCGAAAGGCTTAAAATATCGAAGGAGAGTTATGATCAGCGTAAAAAAGAGTTGAATAACAGGATTGAAGCAGTAATCCATTATGCAACAAGCACAACAAAATGCCGTAGCCAGATACTTTTGGAATATTTTGGTGAATTGGATTCAGCACCTTGCGGAAACTGCGACGTTTGTAAATCGTTGGAAATAATGGGATTGACAACTTTTGAGTTTGGTAAAATTGGAGATCACGTTAAAAAAATCCTTGAAAAACCCTGTACCTATGAAAAATTGTTGCTAAATCTTGAAGGCGACCAACAAAAATTGCGACAGGTTATTAAATGGTTGCTTGATAATGAAAAGATTGTTTTCCGTGTTGATAATTTGCTGGAGTGGGGGAGGGAGAAAGTTTAAGGTTTAAAGTTTAAAGTTCAAAGTTCAGAGTTCCTGGTTCAAAGGATTTCACAGTTACAAGGTTGATAAGGAACATAAATCGTTGCAAGCGATTTCTTTGGAATAAAGAATTATTTTATTGACTTCCCTTTGTTTGTAAAGAGAAATAGGTGAGGTAAAAGCTTTCTATGAAAACAGGGACAACTACGAAAACAAAGACAACTCTGAAGCTGCCCAACTTCATCATTTAGCCGCGCTTTGAACTTTGAACTCTGAACTCCCTTCTCAATTCCCGGCAAGTATTTGTCTTTTATTGTTCCTGTGAAATTCATGTGTTGTGCGTGTATGGAAATATGGATACAAAAGGTAGTTCCTGAGTACATTGCTATTCTTATAATAACTCGTATGCAGTATCCGTGTATATCCTTTCGAAGTTTCGTAAAATTGAATCCGTTGTTTGCCCATCGAAATATTTCCTTTTAAATAACTGAATTCAATGGTTTTATTTTCTTCGTCAACTGAAGTGAACTCAAAAGCTGTAGCCAGATTTTTTAAACCGCTCATTAACCTGAGATTGATATAAACAACAACTCCCGTATCAATTTTAGAGAAACTTTCGTCGCAATAAAAAATCTTTTCATCTTTTTTTGAAAACAGAAAACCAAAAGAAACCCTTTTACCACTCCAAAGTTTCCTGGGGCTTGTGGTTAAATAATGTTGCCATACTTCTTCAAGTCTTTTTTTGACCTGATATTCGTTTTCGCGAATAAAATAACCTTTCAAATCGGCATTGGGTTGCAATGATGGTTTTACCTCATTAAAAGTTTCAATACCATGTTCCTGCTGATTTACAACAAATTCATGTACTTTTTCCTGACCAATCCTGTTAAAATCCAAATCATGGAGGCAAGTTTGTGCTTCAATATGAAGTGTAATAATAAGCAGAAGAAAAAAATATGTGAATCGTTTGACCTGCATAGATACTATATAGCAAAATTAGGGACAAATAAAACCAAAATGCGAATAAATTTATAATGCACACAATGATAATTCAATTTTAATACAATATTGAATTTTTGTAGCCTTTTATAGCAGACAATTTTTATGTAATTGAGGCCAATAATATAGTTGCTTGATATTCACAAATGTCATAATTTTACAGATAAAGGAATATTTAATTACTTATTTAAAAATTACGAAATATGAAAAAATTTACCTTCCTGCTCGCTTTTTTTGTGATAGCTTTTACGGCTACTTCAAAAATCAGTAAAAATCTTCAAGACAAAATGGTTCGGATACATGAAAAAAATCTGAAATTTTCGGAGATGGTTAAATATGCTGAAAAGCAAACCAACACCAAAAACGCAGTACTAAAAAATGCTGCAGCTGTTCAAAAACTCGACAGTATTGTTGAGCAGACTTTAAACACTGAAACCCAGGTTTGGCAAAAGGACACAAAAGATGAATACCTTTATGATTCGGAAATAAAAAATACTGCATGGAAATCTAGTGAATGGAATCCTGAGTCGGGAATGTGGGTTATTTGGAGCCAGACTGATGTTGGTTTTGATAATCAGGATATAGTAAATTCTTTGATATTCTATAACAGGGATACAGAAGCCGATCCACTAATTCAATACAGCAAAATGCTTATTTTCTATAATCCGGAGGGATTGCAGGACTCAGTATTAATGTATTCAAAAATTGAAAATGACATCTGGAGTTTAGGATCAAAACAAATACACCATTACAATGCTGAAAAACAGCTTATAAAGACAGATTTTTGGACTCCAGGTGAAGAAACAGAAGAATTGGTTCTTTCACAGAGTATTCTATATACTTACACTGAATCGCGAAAAATCGAATCTGCTTCAACAATGTTTAGTATGGAGGGAGAAGAAATTTTATACTCAAAAATCGAATATAACTATGACGGATCAGGGAATTTGACTTCAGAAGTGGTTACAGTACTTGACTTTTTTACTTTCGAGATGGAGAACTCCAGACGTGATATCTATCAATACGTTTCTCCGGGAAAAGTTTCAGAAACAATTTCTTCGAAATGGGAAGGAGGAACATGGATTAATGAGGACAAAACTGAAACTCAATATAATGCAGCTGGCGATGTGTCCTTTGAGATTTATTCAGATTGGAACGGTACTTCATGGGATGAATATGATAAAGATGAATACCTGTATAGTTCAACAAATTTCGCAGATGTTGTCTTTCCTAATTTTTATATGCTATTCGGTATGATTGATGAAGTTGATTTAACGTTTAATAAATTAATAACCGGAATGAACTTTTATGGGATGGTAAACGGAAGTTATATAAATTATGGTAAATCAACATTCTATTATTCATCCGGAACTTCAACTAAAATTGATGAACCCAAAAATGCACTTTTTTCTGTTTATCCCAATCCGGCTGCTGAATCGGTGAATTTTAAATGGAATGGTAATCTTGAAAAACTAACTCTTGAAATGTACCAGATTACCGGCGCCAAAGTTTTGGAACAAACAGCATTATCGGGAAAATCGGTTTCTTTATCAAAATTGGAAGACGGCGTTTATTTTTATAAACTTATGAATGGAAAAGAAACAATTCATACAGGTAAATTGATAAAAAACTGAAAGACATTTTACAGGTTTTAAAAATGATTTTTTTTTGTGACCAAAAGAAACATAACGAATTCATTGGTTTAAGGACCAAACCAAAATTATGGGCTGAAATTTTTTCAGCCCATTTTTTTATCCTGAATTTCATTTTGTTGTCAAAAATCATTTGTACTGCGTTTTTTTCTACTTCTTTTGAACTTTTAAATTTTGACACATCAATAAAAACCAAAATGATAAGAAAATCAGTACTACTGCTTGCTGTAAGTAGTTTTTTTATATTAAAGCTGGCTGCAAAAGAGGGAATGTGGATTCCCATTCTGCTTAAAAAATACAATATTGCTGAAATGCAGCAAATGGGGTTTAAACTTTCGGCAGACGATATTTATGATGTAAACCACGCGAGCATGAAAGATGCAATAGTAATTTTTGGTGGTGGTTGCACCGGAGAATTGATATCTGACGAAGGTTTGCTAATTACAAACCATCATTGTGGCTACCGTCAAATACAATCGCACAGCACTTTGGAGCATGATTATCTGACAGATGGATTTTGGGCGATGAGCAAAAACGATGAATTGCAAAACCCCGGGTTAACGGTTAGTTTTCTTGAATATATGGAGGATGTTTCCGATAAAGTTTTTAAAAGTACAGAAGGACTTTCTATTGAAGAAAAAGAAAAACTAATAGAAAGAAATTCAAACGAAATCATAAAACAGGCATCAGAAAATGGGAAATACAGTGCGCAAATTAAGCCCTTGTTTTATGGCAACCAATATTTTTTGTATGTCTATAAAATTTACAGAGATGTGCGTTTGGTTGGCGCACCACCTTCGTCAATCGGCAAATTTGGCGGAGATACGGATAACTGGATGTGGCCACGCCATACAGGAGATTTTTCGCTTTTCAGGATTTATGCCGATTCAAATAATGAACCTGCAGTGTATTCGCCCGACAACGTTCCATTCAAACCAAAAAAGTATTTTCCTATATCACTTAAAGGAGTAAAGCCCGACGATTTTACAATGGTATTTGGTTATCCGGGAAGTACGCAGCAATTTATTACTTCGAATGAAGTTGATATAATTATGAGCCAGCGCGATCCGGACAGAATTAAAATCAGGGACAAAAAACTGGAAATTATTGGCGCTGATATGGAAGCTGATCCCGGAGTTCGGATTCAATATTCGGCTAAATATCAAGGAATAAGCAATGCCTGGAAAAAATGGCAGGGCGAAATGTTGGGGCTGAAACGATTAAATGCTGTTGATGAAAAAAATGAATTTGAAGAAGCATTTAAAAACTGGGCTATTGAAAACAATACCTGGGAAACAAAATATAAAGCGGTTTTTGAAAACTTCGATGCCATTTTTAATGAGTACGCTCCATATATAAAAGCCGCCGACTATTATTCCGAAATTGTTTTGCGGGGAATCGAAATTTTCAGTTTAGCTGAAAGATCAAGCGCTGTAATTAACAAAATCGAAAGCAAAAAAACTGACAATTTAGTTGATCAGATTGGAAATATGATAAAAGGTATGCCCGGATTTTATAAGGATTTCAACCAGCCAACCGACGAAAAACTATTTACAGAATTGCTCCCAATATTAATGTTCGATATAGATAAACAATTCTTACCCAAAGATTTTCAGGAGTTGATGGAAAAAAATGATATTGAAAAGTTATTGAACAAAGTTTATCGGAAATCAATTCTTACTAATCAGCTAAAACTAAATGATGTTCTTCATGCCGAACGGGAAAAAATACTGAAAGATTTGCGAAACGATCCGTTGGTTGAACTTTACAAAAGTTTGAGTTTTCATTATGAGGTAAATATTAAACCTGTTGTCGATTCATTGAATAAACAGATTGAAAAGAACATGCAGATTTATATGGCAGGCATCATGGAAATGAAAAAGAATCAGCCACTTTATGCCGATGCAAATCTTACTTTGCGTGTAACCTACGGAAAAGTTGAAGGATACAAACCTTTGGATGGAGTGATTTATAAATATTACACAACATTATCAGGAATTATTGAAAAAGACAATCCTGAAATTTATGATTACGATGTACCTGACAGATTAAAGGAATTGTACGAAAAAAAGGATTTTGAGCGATACCAGATAAATGGTGATGTTCCGGTTTGTTTTACTGCCTCAAACCATACTTCCGGCGGAAATTCCGGTAGTCCGGTTGTAAATGCTACCGGCGAACTGATTGGAATTAACTTCGACCGTGTTTGGGAAGGAACAATGAGCGATATAATGTTCGATCCCGAAATGTGCCGAAATATCTCGCTCGACGTGCGATACGCGCTCTTTATTATCGACAAATTTGCCGGAGCCGGTTATTTACTTGATGAGATGGAGATTGTGGAGTAAGAATTTAGTTCAGGGTTCAGGGTTTAGGGTTCAGAGTTCAGGGTTCAGAGTTTAGAGTTCAAAGTTTAGAGTTTAGAGTTAAGGGTTAAGGGTTCAGTGTTTAGCGTTCCATATAGAATGTACTTTTTACTTTTTACCTTTTACTTTTTCCTTTCCGACTTCCGACTTCGGACTACAGACTTCCTACTTTCTTCCTTCTTCTACTTCCCAAAAACATAAATTACTGATAATTGCTGTTGCTGGTTTAATTCTTCCCATTCGATAATATGGAATGAAAGGTTGAAAGTGGCTTTAACTTTTTCGTGATTGATAAAATACCAGATAACGTCAGTTCGCGAGTAATTTTTTGCCCTGTAAAAAAGATCGCCGTAGGCAAACTGATGATTTCCACCCGATTTCAAAATAGATTTAACGCCAAAGTTTTTATATTTTCCTTTTGCTTCAACAAATAATCCAAAAGCATTCTGAAATTCATCGATTACACTGCGCTGGCGGAAAGACGAACCCAAAACACCCGCTTTAAAATAACCCTGAAATTTAGCATCTTCAGAAGTTCTAATTCCGGCCTGTACAGCAAATCCAAAGTAATCCTCAATATGATCCGAAGGAGATTTTATGCTGGGAACAGCATGATGAGTCAACACAATATAGTTTTGCAGAAAAAGGTTATTTGAGAAAATTTCTCCTGAAGAACCCGCTGTAAAAATTTCACTCACCACTTCAGTTTGTCTTCCAATCCAGTCAACAAAGCCATTCTGGTGGCCCCATTCCCAGTGCAATTCCCCAAACATACCTTCAATATTTGGGCGGAAATACAAAAGTGTATCGGTTAACATGGCAAGCGGAAAATCAATTTTATCTCTTCTTGGAAAAGCTCCAAAAAGAAACTCATTTCGTTCGTTTTGGAACTGGTAATACATTGTGAGTTTTGGTTTTTGTGCATCAATGTCGCTGCCAAATTCAAACAACTGACTTAAACCCACGCGTAACCTGTGATTATCAAACTTAACCCCGGCTTCAAATGCGCCGCGTGTACCCAAAATCGTTTGCGGATAAGCTCCATCGTAGAAATATTCACGGTTATCTCCAATTCCTTCAAACAAAACTTTGTATTCAAATTCCTGCGATTTCGCTACAATTGACGAAAGAAGAAAAAGGATAATTGTAAGTTTCTTCATTTTTTGATATTTCAGCCGCGAAAGTAATAAATCATTCGGGAATTGAATATTAAAAAAATGACGGATAGTTTTAACTTCTGAAATCTGTTGACTTTCGAATTTAACAACATGATTTCATAAGTTTTGTGTTCTGTTTTGAATCCAATTTCTATATTTTGACGTTTTAAAAAATGAGGATAATATTAAGTTGAAAATAATTCTGAATGAGTAATAGTATCAGAAGTTTTGCCGACGGTTTATTCATGTATTTTTGAAGCTGAAAAAACTAAAGATCATGGCCAGAAGAATCATATTATGGATAGTTTTTGGAGGAATGGCTGTTTTAATGGCTATTGGTTTTATAATGAAAGACAGCATGAACCGGTATATTTCAGGATTAATGAAACTTAACGTAACTCCTGATATTGAATATGTTGGAAAAACAATAGTTGATTCATTATATAATTATTCGAAAAATGGCCTTGCTTATGAAGTTACTTTACTCGAATTTGGTTCAACAGGTTGTGTTATTTGTAAAAAAATGGAACCTGTTCTTGACGAAATACGCAGCAACGAAACAATAAATACAAACGTGGTTTTTCTGCATATTATGAAACAGGAAAATTTGCCATTTATGAAATATTATGGCATTTCAGCAGTACCGATGCAAATTTTGCTCGATAAGGAAGGAAATGAATTTTACAGAAATTATGGTTTTATTTCAGCAGATGAATTGATTGGAAAAGCGCTTGAAAAAGGTAACAAACAAACATAATCTGCTTTCAAAAATATTTTTCTTTTCAAAAACAAGAATTTATTTCTCTTCCAAATTCCTGATTTCTAAATTTAATGACTGTCAATCCCATACAACATTAAAAACGAGTGCATAAGTATTTTATGAATTTCGGTTAAATATTCGTTTACTGCTTTTGTGCTGCCGGGAAGTGAAAAAACGAGCGTGTTGTATTTTACTCCTGCAAGCGAGCGGCTCAACAGGGCGTTTGGTTTTTCAGCACCGTATTTTATTCTGATCAGGTCCATTATTCCGGGGATTTCCAAATCAATAAATTGTTTAATAATTTCAGGTGCAATATCGCGTGGACCAATTCCTGTGCTGCCGGTTGTGTAAATTATATCGATACTTTCATCAACTGCCTGTTGAAGTTCTTTTTCCAAAAGTTCTTTTTCATCGGGAATTACAACCCGTTTTGTTTCGCATTTATAATTTTGGGTTTGAAACCAGTCTTTTGAAAGTTTTTCGATTAAAGGTCCGCTTTTGTCCTCGTAAATTCCTTCGAAAGCGCGGTCACTCAGCGTAATAACTTTAATTTTGAAAATTTTTGGAATGTACGTCAGTTCATCATTTTCATTTAAAATGCCTGTTTTAATTACCCTGCAAAAAATCCCTTCTTTTGGCATCACACAATTTCCTGTTTGCTGAAATATTTCGCAGTTCGTACCGTGGCATTTTTTTCCAATTTGTGTAACCTCCAATTCAATTTCGGGAGTTACAAATCTGTCGAATGGTTTGGTTTTATGAATAGCAAGACCTTGTGTGGTAATGTTTTCAGCAAATTCGCCAAAACCGATTTTTCGTCCCAGTTCACTTTCAAAACTCAAAATACTTTCCTCTGCAAGTAAACTAACCTGCCGGTGCCATTTTCCGGCGTGTGCATCGCCTTCAATACCCAGCGGAGTAAGCGTAATCTGTTTGCAGGGAGTTTTTATCGTCCCTTTTTTATCTGAAATATTCAGCGATTTTATGATGCAGGTTTTTTGATCCATTGTGTTCTTCTTTTGTGTTTTTTCGTGTTTTGGTGCTTTAGTGGCATTTCTTTTTATTTTGCCACAAAGACACAAAGCCACCAAGTTTCACTAAGTTTGAAAATCTGTTTTTTCTTTAAAATCAAGTTTTATGTTGCTTAAAACCATTTGTTTGTCAACTGCTTTGCACATGTCGTAAATGGTCAACAATGCAATATTAACAGCAGTCAATGCTTCCATTTCAACGCCGGTTTGACCTTTACATTTGACCATACTTTCAACAAAAACACCATTTTCTTTTACCGTAGTTTTTACTTCAACTTTTGTGAGCAACAAAGTGTGGCACAATGGAATTAAACGAGAAGTTTCTTTGGCAGCCTGAATTCCGGCAATTTCGGCAATGGTTAAAACATCGCCTTTTTTAATCAGATTTTCATTAATTAGTTTAAGCGTTTCGGGTTGCAGTTGAATAAAACCAGATGCTTTTGCAACTCGGTTTTGTTCAGGTTTATTGCCAACGTCAACCATATTTGCTTTTCCTTCGTTATTGATATGTGATAATTTGTCCATTTTTTATCCTCCAATATTTGAAAATTCATGTGATTCTGTTCCAATTCCTCTTTCAGGTTTTAAGTTCACAGCCCTTCGAAAAGCCTCGTTAATTCCCAGATCCCGCACATTAAAACGAAGTCCGGAATGCAAACACGGAACAATAAATCCGTCAGCAGTTAACCGAAGTCGGTTGCAGATTTCACAAATTCCTCCTTTTCCACCTTCAACTGCATCAAATTCGCCTGTTTTTAAATTCATTTGACGGATAAACCTAAGTTGAAGATTCTTCATTTCACAAAATTCTCTGACTTCTGCTTCATCTTCTTCGTTTTCGCCAGGAATACGCACAAAATTGATTTTAACAGGTAGAAGTTTGGCCGCTATTGCAGCATCAATTCCTATCAAAACATCTTCAACATTTCCAAAACGCGTTATTTTTTTGAATTTTTCGGGATTCAAAGTATCCATACTGATATTAACCCGGTTCAAACCGGCTTCCTTTAATTGAGTTGCAAAAAGTGGTAAATAAACACCGTTGGTTGTTAATCCAATATCCTCAATGCCTTCAATTTCGGCAATCATTTTAACAAGTTTTGGTAAATCTTTCCGTACCAAAGGTTCGCCACCGGTGAGACGTATTTTTTTCAAACCCAATTGAACGCCAGCTTTTACAATCTCTGCAATTTCATTGAACGACAAAATATCTTCATGTCTTTTTAGTGGCACTCCTTCTGCCGGCATACAATAAGTACAGCGGAAATTGCACCTGTCAGTTACCGAAATCCGCAGGTAATTTATCGGTCGGTTATAAGGGTCTAACATAAACAAGTTCTCCTCTCATAATTTCAGTTTGTCCTGTCTGTATTTCCATTAATGCGTTTGCAAAAACAAGTGCATTTATATGTGCTGATCCGTTAAACGGAATTGCTTCTATTAAACCACTTTCGTTGATGATTACGGGTTTCAGGATTAAGCGATCGGCATTTCTTTGTTTAAAATCAAATTCCAAGGGTGCTTTTATTCTGAAAGGTTGATAATTGGCACCCAAAAGCTTGTAAATTGCTGGTTTTGCTATCATTTCGAATTGAACTAAAGATGAAACAGGATTGCCGGATAAACCGAAACAATATTTTTTTCCTTTTTGTGAAAAAGTCATCGGGTTGCCGGGTTTTATGCCTGTGCGATCCCATAAAACATTGAATCCCTGACCTTTTAGGATCTCAGGAATAAAATCGAATTCGCCCACGGATGCTCCGCCTGTAAAAATTACATAATCACTCGTTTCAAAAGTTTTGGTGAATAGTTGGGTCAGGCTTTCGAAATCGTCTTTTGCCAGTCCAATGTATTTCACCCCGATATTCATTTTCTGAAGTTGTGAAATTACCTGGCTGGCATTACTGTTTCTGATTTTACCATTTTCAGGTTTTTCATTTGGTTCGACCAATTCGCTGCCTGTGGCAATGAGAGAGATTTTTGGCAGGGCAGAAACTTTTATTTTTATTTTCCCAACACCGGCCAAAACCGCCATTTGCGAAACATTTATTATTGTTCCTTTTTTGATTAGCAATTCCCCCTTTTTGTAATCTTCACCCAGGTAACAAATGTTTTTATGAGTACCGGGATTTGTGCATAGAATATGGTTTTCTCCAATTTTCTCAGATTCTTCCACTTTAAAAACACAATCACAACCATCAGGAACCGGTGCACCGGTCATTATTTTTGAACACTGGTTTTTGCCAACCTTTTTTGTGGCAATCATTCCTGCCTGAATAACTTCCAACACTTCGAGTTCGTTACCAATATCTTCCAAATGGCAAGCAAATCCGTCCATTGCCGATTTATGAAAAGGCGGCATGTTGGCATCTGCAAATATATCTTCCTGCAGGATCCGGTTAAATGCATGTTGCAATTCAATTTCTTCAATGTTGAAATCAGTTGGCAGGGTATTTATTATTTCAAGTATTTCTTCAAATTTTCCCATAATCACGTTAATATTTTTATTTGATGGTCTTGAAATTCAAGTTTTTGAATGTCGAAATCAAAGTTTTTTCCATCGTTGTTTACAATTTTTGGAAAGAATGGCAACAAATGTTTTTTTACGATTTCATCATCTTTTCGTTTAACCATTAAAAATAGTCCGGGAGTAACAAACTCTTGTAATCCACCCGATTCGCAGACAATTAAATTGTTGGGCAGTAATTCAATAAGTTTGTCAATTGATTCCTTAAAATGTTCAGGTTTTACCATTACAAAATAAACCTTGCTGGCGCCGGATTGCAGCATTAACGAACTATCCTTTTCTGTGTTTTGTTTTTCATCGAGTACAATAATTTTTTCATTTTTGAAAAGAACATCCTCTTCATTATAAAAATGCTGGTGCGGTGAAATTTTCAAGCCTGTTACTTCTGTTTTTGTTGAAAAAAAAGATATGATTTTACATGCCAGCGTGGTTTTTCCGGCATTTCTGCCGTTCCCACCAATCAATAAAAGATTGGATATTTTAATGGTATTATTTTTTGTATGATTTTCCATTTTTATAAAAGCAACAATTTAAAACTGGCAAAAGTCAATACAACAGAAAGTGAGTATTTTAAAACTTTTTCAGAGATTTTATAACTACCCATATAAGAGCCGATTACACCTCCTGTTATTGCAGCAGCCAGCATGAAACCTATTTCAGGTGCAAGTTGAATTCCCTGTGTGAATTGTCCAATCAAACCTGAAATCGAGTTCACCAAAATAAATGCTGCAGAAACTGCTGCAGTTTCTTTCATCGTTCCCCATTTCAGCAATATTATAATCGGACTGAGTATAATTCCGCCGCCAATACCAATTAAGCCACTTAAAAAACCAAGCGAACTTCCGATTAAATATGCTGCATATTTATTTACATATCGAACTTCGGCTTGCTGATTTTTTGGGCTATAAAGCATTCTGATTATGGCAATTATCAGAAAAATACCAAGAATTATTTTATAGATTTTTGGATCGACAGTAATTAATCCGCCCAAAAATGCGAGCGGTACTGAGGTGATAATAAATGGCAACATCAAAGTAACTCGTAAATGACCATTTCTGTAAAACGAAAAAAGTGCAATTGATGAAACAAAAATATTAAGCATCAGTGCTGACGGGCGCATAAACTCGGGCGAAAAACTGAAAATTGCCATTAATGCCAAATAACCACTTGCACCACCATGACCAACCGACGAATATAAAACAGCCATCAAAAATACCAAACCTAGAAACAGAATTTCCATAATAGTTTTTTCAATTCAAATTTAAATGAAAGTTGATTGAAACTTATTCAACCTCAGTTTTGAATAAGCTCATTCTCCTTTCCAAATTGTCCCAACTTTGCCGGGATGCGGGAGGACAACCTGTTTCCGGGTTATCCCATCGGCCGGTACACCATTTTTTAATTCAGGTGCAAGGGCTCGGAGTAATTTTGAACTCTGCAAAAATATAAACAAAAGTCAATTTACAGAATGAATAGATAAGGATTATGCTTTTCTTATTCACTGATTTGAAATTTCTAAAATTATCCTTCAGTTAATCATAAAAAGTTTTTGGTAAAGAGATTTAATTATTTTTGAATCCGGAAAAGTAAAAAATGTGAAAAGTGGTAAATCGTGATAAAAGTGGTAAATCGTGATAATTTTATCTTAAAAATATTATCGTACTTCAATCTTGAGAACGAAGTAGATGATTTTGAAAGAATTAACGAAAGCATTAAAAAAGACATTGTTTTTAAAGGCACCAATCTTTGGATTTTAATGTTTGCCATTATTGTTGCTTCTGTTGGTCTGAATATGAATTCAACTGCGGTAATTATCGGGGCAATGTTAATTTCGCCGCTCATGGGGCCTATTAATGGTATGGGCTACAGCATAGCAACTTATGACATGAAACTTTTCAGGCAGTCATTAAAAAATTTAGGTTTTGCTGTTTTTACAGGTTTAGTTGCCTCTACTGCCTATTTTTTCGTAAGTCCCATTTCCACTGCACATTCCGAGTTACTGGCGCGTACCAGTCCAACTATTTATGATGTGCTTATAGCATTATTTGGCGGACTTGCCGGAATTGTAGCCATTAGCAGCAAACAAAAGGGAAATGTAATTCCGGGGGTAGCCATTGCCACAGCGCTCATGCCCCCGCTGTGTACTGCTGGTTACGGACTTGCCACTGCCCAGTTTGAGTTTTTCCTGGGAGCAATGTATCTTTTTACAATCAATACTGTATTTATTGCTATTTCTTCTGTCGCAATTTCACAGATTTTAAAATTCCCGATTAGCGCTGAAATTGAAGATTCGAATAAAAAGAAAATTAACAGATTGATTTCATTTGTGATTATTCTTGTTGCAATTCCTAGTGTTTATTTTGGCTACAACCTGGTTCAAAAGGAGAGGTTTGTTGAACAGGCAAACCGGTACATTAAAAATGTCAGCATTTTCGAAGGAAATTATTTGCTGAAAAGTGAGGTTCAGCCAAAAGACAGAAGTATTTTGCTTGTTTATGGAGGTTTAACTATGGACGAAAATCAGAAAGAAGCCATAAAGGCACGAACAGATGATATTTCGATGAACAATGTTGAAGTTCAAATTCAGCAGGGTTTATCAATTGAATTATCGGATGAAGATAATACCGAAGCCGATAATTTGAGGGCAGAGTTAAACCGGTTAAACTTATTGGTTCAGCAAAAAGAGATTGTAATCGACAGTTTGACCATTCAAAATATGATTGGCAGAAACATTCTTGAAGAAATACAAAATATTTATCCGCAAATTATTTCCTGCTCATTTGCAAAAGCTTCCACATTTTTGGATTCAACTCCTGGTTCGAGGGAAACGGAAATAGTTGTATTTACCCTGAGCAAAAATAACCTGTCGGTTAAGGATAAGGAAAAAATAAATCAATGGCTGAAAGCACGAATACATTCAGAGAATATTCAGGTGTTTTATGTGAAATAAGTTTCAGACTATTACGGGTTTATTTCAGATAAAGAAATACAGGCAAAATCCATTTTGTTAAGTAAAAATTCATTTTTAAAGTAGAAATTTTAATAAAATCTGTCGTATTTATACGTCTGATTTAAAATATAACGTATATTTGCGTCAAATAAAAACGATATGGTACAATCAAAGACCGAATTATTCGACAAAGGACTTGCAGATAAGGCAGTATTGTTTAAAGCCCTTGCGCACCCTGCACGACTTCAGATTTTGAAGTTTTTGGCACAAACCAGTAATTGCATTACCGGGGATATTTCAGATGAACTGCCGTTGGGCAGAACAACAGTCAACCAGCATTTAAAGGAGTTAAAAAATGCCGGATTGATACAAGGCCACATTGAAGGAGTGAAAACAAAATACTGTCTTGATCCGGAAAGAATAGTGGAGATGAAGGAATTGCTCGTTTCGTTTATTGAAGATATTCAGCCTGGTGAAGGATACGTGTGTGGGTAAGGAAAAATGTGGGAATGCATGAATGCTATAACACAAGAATAATTGAGTTAAATGAGTTAGAGAAAGAGAATGACTCATTATAAGAAATACAAAGACTATGGCTTTTATAAAAAACCTTATTCTTCGTTTTCCAACCTTAGTAGCAGATTTATAGTGAGATAGACAACCTTATTTAAATAAGGTGAAATTAAATATTTATGAAAATTACTATTTGACAATTTGACAATTCAACAATTTTTCAATTTAACAATTTATAAGATGAAAATTTTAATTCTTTGTACTGGAAACAGTTGCCGCAGCCAGATGGCACATGGTTTTTTACAGTCATTTGACAAGCGTTTGGATGTTTTTTCTGCAGGAACAGAAGCATCAGGAAAATTAAACCACAAAGCAGTGGAAGTAATGAAAGAAATTGGCATCGATATCAGTCAACACACTTCCGATTCGGTAGATTTATATCTCGATCAGGAATGGGATTATGTAATCACAGTTTGTGGCGGTGCCAACGAAAACTGTCCGGCTTTTTTTGGAAAAGTAAAACACCGGTTGCACATTGGATTCGATGACCCGTCGCACGCTGTTGGAACAGCCGAATTTATTGAAAGTGAATATTACAGGGTTCGGGACGAGATAAAAGAAGGATTTTGGAAATTTTATGTTGAACAAATAAAACCACAATTATGAATGCAAATGATTTAAAAAAGGTAGTTAGAGAAAAATATGGCTCAATTGCTGGTCAAAGTTTTTTATTACAACAGCAAGGATGCTGTGGCACTGAAAATTGCTGTGATGAACTGGGAATCAGCATGATTGGTGATGATTATGAAAATATAAAAGGTTATAATAAAGACGCTGATTTAGGTTTAGGTTGCGGTATTCCCACGCAGTTTGCCGAAATAAAACCCGGTGACCATGTGCTTGATTTGGGAAGTGGAGCAGGAAACGACTGTTTTGTGGCAAGATCCATTGTCGGTGATTCAGGTAAGGTAACCGGGTTGGATTTTACAGATGCAATGATTATCAAAGCGATAGAAAATAATAATAAACTAGGTTTTTCGAATATTGAATTTGTGAAAGGCGATATTGAAGAAATGCCACTGCCCGAAAATACATTCGATGTTGTTATCAGTAATTGTGTATTGAACCTTGTTCCTGATAAACAACGTGCATTTTCAGAGGTTTTCAGGGTGCTGAAATCCGGTGGTCATTTTTGCATTTCCGATGTTGTTTTGTCGGGTGAACTCCCGAATGGTTTGAAGGAGTCGGCTGCCATGTATGCCGGATGTGTTTCAGGAGCTTCACAAAAGGAGGATTATGTTGGGATTATTGAAAAACAGGGATTCTTTGATATTCAGATTCATAAGGAAAGAAAAATTGAAGTACCTGATTCGGTTTTGGAAGAATTTATTACTGAAGAGGAACTTGATTCGTTTAAAAAATCGGATGCCGGAATTTACAGCATTACCGTTTCAGCAAAAAAATAGTCAACCATGGAAAAACAAAAGAAACAAATTGGTTTCTTCGAAAAATACCTAACACTGTGGGTGGCACTTTGTATTGCAACAGGCATTGTAATTGGCCATGTCGCAGGCGATAAAATCCGCTTGGTTAGCGACCTTGAAATATACAAAGTAAACATTCCTGTGGCAATTCTGGTGTGGCTGATGATTTACCCGATGATGTTGCAAATTGATTTTTCGAGCCTGAAAAATGTGGGAAAACGTCCGAAAGGTTTAATACTTACCGTTGTGGTAAACTGGTTGATAAAACCCTTTACCATGGCGTTTTTTGCCTGGATTTTCTTTACAAAAATATATGCGGCTTTTATTTCTCCCGAACTTGCAGGTGAATATATTGCCGGTGCTATTTTACTGGGCGCTGCGCCTTGTACAGCAATGGTTTTTGTTTGGAGTTACCTCACCGACGGCGATCCAAATTATACACTCGTTCAGGTCTCAGTGAACGACCTTATTATTTTAGTTGCTTTTGTTCCGATTGTGGGTTTACTTCTGGGTATTACCAACGTTGAAATTCCATACGAAACACTGGTTGCCAGTGTTCTGGTTTTTGTTGTTGTTCCGCTGGCTGCAGGTTATATTACGCATAAAACGTTGATTGCAAAAAAAGGTGAGGATTGGTTTAAAAACGAATTTCTGCCAAGGTTTAAGCCGGTTTCTATTTTTGCACTGCTGGTAACACTGGTTCTGCTTTTTGCTTTCCAGGGAACAAATATTACCCAAAACCCGCTGATTATTTTACTGATAGCAATTCCGCTGGTCATTCAAACTTATTTTATATTTTTTATTACATGGTTTGGAGGACGAAAACTTAAACTTCCACATGCCATTTGTTCGCCAGCTGCGATGATTGGTGCCAGTAATTTCTTTGAACTTGCAGTGGCAGTGGCGATTGCGTTGTTTGGCCTTCAATCGCCTGCAGCGCTCGTAACTGTTGTAGGTGTTTTAGTTGAAGTTCCGGTTATGCTTTCATTGGTGGCTTTGGCCAACCGCTGGAGATATTAACTTTTAAGGAAACTAAAAAAACTTCCAGTTATTGAATAATTAAATAAAATTGCATTTACATTTGCAAACTATTGAAGATGAATTATTTTATTCCACTAATAAAAAATTAAAATATAAAATTATGAAGACATTTCTTTTCTCAGCTATTTTGCTGATTGCACTTTCTTTAAATGGTAAAGCCCAAACTGCTGATTCAACGCTTGTAATAAATTTTGAAAGTACTGTTCACGATTACGGAACAATAGAGCAGGGTGGTGATGGAACATACGAATTTAAGTTTACGAATGACGGAAAATCACCCCTGATTCTTAGTAATGTTCGTTCATCATGCGGTTGCACTGTGCCCAGTTGGACAAAAGAACCGGTTGCTCCTGGTAAAAATGGTTCTATAAAAGTGGTGTACAATACCCATAGTGTTGGTAATTTCAACAAAACAATCACAGTGAGTTCAAATGCAAAAAATTCTGAAGTGGTTTTGCAGATTAAGGGAAACGTTACAAAGACAGAGTAGTAAATTTTTGTATATAAATGAAAGAGGCTGTCCTTAAATTACGGATAGCCTCTTTTTTTATGCCAGTGTCGCAACAATCACCGCTTTTATTGTATGTAAGCGGTTTTCAGCCTGATCAAATACTATGGATGATTCACTTTCAAAAACTTCTTCGGTAACTTCCATTGCTTCAATTCCGAATTGCTTAAAAATGTCATCACCAACTTTTGTTTCTCGGTTGTGAAAAGCGGGAAGGCAATGGAGGAATTTTATATTTTGATTTCCTGTAAGTTCCATCGTTTTTTTGTTGATTTGATAGGGTAGAAGTAATTTTATCCGTTCTGCCCAAACTTCATTGGGTTCGCCCATCGAAACCCAAACATCGGTATAAAGAAAGTCACAATCTATAACGGCTTCATCAACATTTTCAGTAATGGTAATTTTAGCGCCGGTTTGATTTGCAATTTGTTTGCAAAGTGCTTGTAATTCGTCTGCCGGCTGGCATTGTTTTGGTGCCGCTGCCCTAAAATCCATTCCCAGTTTGGCAGCCCCCACCATTAACGAATTCCCCATATTGTTATGTGCATCGCCAAGGTAACAAAATTTAATTTGCGAAAGTGGTTTCTCAATATGCTCCTGCATTGTCAGAAAATCTGCTAAAATCTGAGTTGGATGAAACTCGTTTGTCAATCCGTTCCATACCGGAACACCTGCATATTTCCCAAGTTCTTCAACAATATTTTGCCCAAATCCGCGGTATTCAATTGCATCATACATTCGTCCCAAAACGCGTGCTGTATCTTTCATTGATTCTTTTTGTCCGATTTGCGAGCCCGATGGTCCGAGGTAGGTAACATTTGCACCCTGATCAAAAGCGGCAACTTCAAAAGCACAGCGTGTGCGTGTTGATGCTTTTTCAAATATCAGCGCAATATTTTTTCCCTTCAATTGCTGCTTTTCAGTTCCGTCCTTTTTTTCTTTTTTCAACGATGCAGATAGCTTTAATAAATAGTTGATTTCTTCAGGTGTAAAATCCAGTAATTTCAGGAAATTTCGATTTTTAAGATTGATTGTCATATATTTTAGTTTAAAGTTTCGAGTTTAAAGTTCAATGATTGGTCATTGGTCATTAGTCTTTCATTTCCTCATTCTCGCATTCATGCATTTTTAGCATTCACGCATTATTCATTCTTTAGTTCTCATAATTCATTGTAATTTTTGAACCGAATGATTTGTCTTCGAGTTTTTTAGCTTCAGTTATAACACTTTTTGTGCCGCCGTTTTTTATAAAATTCAAACACGCCTGTATTTTAGGTTTCATTGTGCCTTCTGCAAAAGTACCGGCTTCCAGGTATTTTACTGTATCGTTATAATTCAGAAATTCAAGTTTTTCCTGTGTAGATAAGCCAAAATCTTTATATATGAAGGAGACATCGGTTAAAACGTAAAATTCATCAGCGTTAATATTTGTTGCCAAAAGGCTTGAAGCCATATCTTTATCGATAACAGCATCAATAGTCCTTACATTTTTTTCATCATCAAAATAAACGGGTATTCCGCCTCCACCTGCAGCAATTACTATGTTCCCGTTTTGAACGAGTAATTGAATGGTTTCCCTGTTAATTATTTGCAATGGAACCGGAGATGGAACCACCCGCTGAAAACTGTTTTTGTGTTTTGCTGACGATTTAAAAACCCAGTTGTGTTCTTTTGCAAGTCTGTCGGCTTCTGTTTTATTGTAAATTTTACCAATTCGTTTTAATGGATTCTGAAAAGCCGGATCGTTTTGATTTACTTCAACCAAAGTTACCATCGTAATCACATTTTTTTTTATTCCGTATTTGTTCAGCACATTACGCATCATCCGTTCAATCATATAGCCAATTCCACCCTGCGAATCGGCAACACAAATATCAAGTGGCATGGCCGGAATATTGTACAATTGAGAACCTGCATCGTTGCGAAGTAAAATATTTCCAACCTGCGGTCCGTTGCCGTGTGTAATTACCAGTTCATACCCGTCGTTAATTAAATGAACAAGGTTTTCCAGCGTTTCTGTAGCATTTTTCTCTTGTTGTTCAATGGTTCCCGATTCATTATCCCTCAAAATAGCATTTCCGCCAAAAGCAATTACTGCAAGCTTTCCCATAAAAAATTATATTTTATTTAAAGTATATCTGTTACAGAATTTTTTTCGTTCGCTTTATAAACAGCGTTCATTTTTTTCAACTCAATCATTAAAGAAAACAAACAAACATAAAAATTAACATTGATAAAATTTCTGTGTATTTGTCAGTGTTTTTTATTGCGTATATAGTTATAAAACAGTAGGTTAAATTATGTTTGATGAATTAAGCTGAAACCAGGTGAGTGTGCTTTCAATTTGAAATTGAATGGGGTTGTTTATTAACAATTTTTTCTTTAAAGGTTTGTTGAAGAGGAGGGTGTTCTGGCAATAAACCTTGGTTTTTTTAATTAAATTTGCGCCTTGATTTTCAATAATTATCAATAAATGGCATCGAAAAACAAAAAGCCGGCTGAAACGTCACAGAAAAAGAAAGTAGCAAAAGTTCCTTTTTTTAGAAATGAAAAATTCAGGTTTATCCTTGGGTTTATCATATTTGTTGTTGCCATATATCTTTTAATTGCTTTTGTTTCGTTCCTCTTTTTTGGTGCGGCCGATCAAAGTAAACTTGATTTAAGTTTAAAAGAACTTGTCTTAAACAGGGAAATTAATGTATTGAACAAAGCCGGGAAAACAGGAGCTTATCTTTCTGAGTTAATTATCAATAAAGGGTTCGGAGTATCTTCATTCTTAATTGTATATATTCTGGCTGTTGCGGGTTTGCGAATTATCAGCCGCAATTTGGTCAGATTTCGGCGCAATTTTGTTTACAGCCTGATTACTTTAATCTGGTTTTCACTGGCGCTGGGTTTAATTTTTACAAAATCTGAAGAAGGTTCATTTATTTACTGGGGAGGCAGATACGGTTACGTTTTAAGCACCTGGATGAGTTCGATGATTGGTTTTGTAGGAATGATTTTCTTTTTGCTGATTACCGGGATTTCATTGGTAATAATCAGGTTTGAAAACTCTTATTCAACCTTTAAAAAATTGTTGAGCTACAAACCCAGGATAAGAAAAGAGAAAGAAAAGTTGGAGGAAGACGATGATGAATTTTTAGTAAAAGGAAAAGAAATTGTACTTCAGGATAAAACCATTTCGAAAGTAATTGAGGAAGGCGACGTTGTTAAAGCAATTTTTGAGCCCGATGATGTTGAAATGGACATGGAAATTGAACGCGAAATAAAGGTAAAGGAAGTTGAAACGAAGGTAATTCCTGAGTCGGATGAAGAGGACGAAGATATAGAAATAGCAGTGGTTGCAAAGCAAAGCGATGATGATACCGATGAAACTTATGGCGTTGGCATGGAAGATTACGACCCGACTTTGGATTTGTCGGGGTTCAAATTTCCTACAATCGAATTGCTGGAAGACCACAAATCGGGAAATGCGGAGGTTACAAACGAAGAATTAATTTCGAACAAAAATAAAATTGTAGAAACGCTCCGGCATTATAAAATTGAAATTACAAAAATCAGGGCTACAATTGGGCCAACCATAACTTTGTATGAAATTGTACCTGCTCCCGGTATTAGAATTGCCAAAATCAAAAACCTTGAGGATGATATTGCTTTGAGTCTTTCTGCTCTTGGAATAAGGATAATTGCGCCAATTCCGGGTCGCGGTACAATTGGTATTGAAGTACCAAATCAAAATCCTGAGGTTGTTTCGATGCGTTCCATTATATCGTCGAAAAAATTTCAGGAATCAACAGCCGAACTTCCGATTGCTTTGGGAAAAACCATTTCGAACGAAACTTACATGTTCGACCTGGCAAAAATGCCGCATATTTTGGTTGCCGGTGCAACTGGACAGGGTAAATCGGTTGGGGTAAACGTAATCATCACTTCGCTGCTTTATAAAAAGCACCCGGCTGAATTAAAGTTTGTGTTTATCGACCCCAAAAAGGTAGAGTTAAACCTCTACTCGATTATCGAGAAACATTATCTTGCCAAATTGCCAAACGAGGAAGAACCGGTTATTACGAACATTCAAAAGGTAAAATACACGCTGTCGTCCATTAATATTGAGATGGATAGCCGATACGATTTGCTGAAAAAAGCACACACACGTAACATTAAAGAATATAACAAGAAGTTCACTAGCCGTCGTCTGAATCCAATGAAAGGACACAAATTCATGCCATACATTGTTGTAATAATCGATGAGTTTGCTGATTTAATTATGACAGCCGGTAAGGAAATTGAACTGCCAATAGCACGTATTGCACAGTTGGCACGTGCTGTCGGAATTCATATGATTATTGCCACGCAACGTCCGTCAGTAACTATTATTACGGGTGTTATTAAAGCTAACTTCCCCGCCCGTATTGCATTTAAAGTAGCTTCGATGATTGACTCGCGGACAATTCTGGATCAACCCGGTGCAAACCAGTTGATAGGAAAAGGCGACATGTTGATTTCCGCTAACAGTGATATTACACGTGTTCAGTGTGCTTTTGTTGATACTCCTGAAGTTGAAAAAATATGTTCATTTATTGCTGAACAACGTGGTTTCCCTACTGCATTTTTACTCCCTGAGTTTGAGGGCGACGAAGATGGAACCAATCCCGGCGATGTTGATTTAAACAATAAAGATGATATGTTTGAAGATTGTGCACGTGTTGTTGTGATGAGCCAAATTGGTTCAACATCAATGATACAGCGAAAATTCTCCATCGGTTACAATCGGGCAGGACGAATTATGGATCAATTGGAAGCCGCTGGTGTTGTTGGTCCAAGCGAAGGAAGTAAAGCAAGGCAGGTACTTATTCAGGATGAATATACTTTGGAACAGTTATTGAATAGATTAAACTAAAAATAGATAATGAGAAGCATTTTTATTACCTGTGCAATTTTATTGATTGCCATTTTTTCACAAGCACAGCAAGATCCAAAAGCAAAAAGCATTTTGGATGAAGTAAGTGGTAAAACAAAAACCTATAAAACAATTTTAGCTGATTTTTCATTTTCAATGGAAAACAAAGCTATGTCGATTAATGAGAGAAATGATGGTTCGATAAAATTGAAAGGACAAAAATATGTGGTTGATCTTCCCAGTACCGGTATGAAAATATATTCCGATGGGAAAAACAGCTGGACATACATGAAGCAGGGAAACCAGGTTACCATTTCATCTATTGAAGATTCGGGTAGTGATTTAATGGATCCTTCGTCACTTTTCAGTATTTACGAAAAAGGGTTTATTTCGAAATTTGGTGCAGAGAAAAATGTTGGCGGAAAAGCAGTTTATCAGATTGATTTATTCCCCGACAAAAAAGAATTTGACGTTTCAAAAATCACAATCGAAATTGATAAATCAACAATGATGATCAAATCGGCGCAATTGTTTGGCACCGATGGAAATGTATATGGAATTATTGTTAAAAAAATGGAAACCAACAAAGAATTTCCTGATTCAGATTTTGTTTTTGATGCAAAGAAATTTCCGGATGTTGAGGTTATTGATTTGAGGTAATTGGAGTTTAAAGTTTAAATTTTAAAGTTCAGAGTTCCGAGTAAAATAAGTATTACCGTATTAAGGATATTACGATCAAAATTGCCAACTACCCGGGTGGTTTGGGCAATCAGCATTCAAACTTTATTCATTAGAAACATTCTGCAGCGTTTTACGGTATTTTGAAAAAACTACTGCCCGCGAAATAAAACCAAGGTATTTTCCATTATCAATTACAGCCAAATTATACCTTCCTGAAGATTCAAATTTCTCAGCTACAATTTCCATGCTGTCGTAGGGCGAAATAAAGAATTCGGGCATATACATAATATCTTTTACTTTCACCGAG
Organism: Draconibacterium sp.; assembly: GCA_041739985.1. Classification (GTDB taxonomy): domain Bacteria; phylum Bacteroidota; class Bacteroidia; order Bacteroidales; family Prolixibacteraceae; genus Draconibacterium. The sequence goes on from JBGSMW010000062.1 coordinate 42,281, forward strand.
TCGTACAAATCGGGTTCAAAAATCAGGTTTTTTACTTCCGATAATTTTACCATTCCCCGCAAAATACCGTTTTCATCAACCACCGGAAACAGGTTTCTGTCAGATCGTGAAATTGCTTTCACCAAATCTCTTAAACTTGCTGTTGGCAAAAGGATTTCAAAGTCAGTTTCAATCAGTTGTTTTAATTCCATTAATAAAAGCACTGCCTTATCTTTATGATGAGTCATCAATTCTCCGCTTTGCGCCAATCGTTTTGTATAAACCGAATGGGGTTCAAAACGCATGATAGTAAGGTATGCGACAGTTGCCGTAATTATCAGAGGCACAAACATGCCATAACCTTTTGTAATTTCAACGGTTAAAAAGATTCCTGTTAATGGGGCATGCATCACTGCGGCCATCATTCCTGCCATTCCGGCAAGTGCAAAATTATCCTCCGGCAAACCTAATTTATAAAATGTGTTCAGTAATTTTACTAAAAAATAGCCGCCAACAGCTCCTAAAAAAAGTGTTGGCGCAAAAATACCTCCAATACCTCCTGATCCGGTTGTGGCCGACATTGCAAATACTTTAAAGATTAGAATTGCTGCAAGAAAAGTGAGCAAAACATAGGGGTTGCTTTTCCATTCGAAAAACAAGGAATTGTTTAATAAATTTTTTCCGGCTCCGCTAAAAATGGTAATTATACTTGTGTAGCCTTCTCCCCACAGTGGAGGGAAAATAAATATGAGCAATCCGAGAATAAAACCGCCAAATAAAAGTCTCACTATCCAATTTTTTATTGAAGCGAATTTGGATTCCAGATACATTGCGGAACGGGTAAAATAAAACCCAAGAAATCCAGTAAATATGCCGAGCAATATATAAAACCAAATGTTGCTGATTTGAAATGGCGAAACATTTGTGAATTGCATCAAAACACCTTCTCCCATAAAGAAAGAGGTTAATGCAGTGGCAGATACTGCTGAAATAAGGAGAGGCACCAAATATGCCATTGTCAGGTCAATCATCAGCACTTCGAGGGTGAAGACTATTCCGGCAATAGGTGCGTTGAAAATTCCGGCAATTGCACCCGCAGCGCCACAACCCACCATTAAGGTAACGTATTTGTAGTTGAGTTTGAAAATGCGTGCAAGATTGGATCCAATTGAAGCACCTGTCAATACAATAGGTGCCTCTGCCCCTACAGAACCTCCAAGTCCAATTGTAAGAGAACTGGCAATCATTGATGAGTAAGAGTTGTGGGGTTTCAACTTGCTGTTTTTCCTTGAAATTGAAAATAATATCTTGGAAACCCCATGTCCGATATTATCTTTTATTACATATTTTACAAAAAGTACCGTCAGAAAAATCCCGATCATAGGGTAAATCAGGTACCAGTAGCTGATTGAATCGACTGTTACCCATTTTGTAATTTTTATTTCAACAAAATGGATCAGGTTCTTAAGTGTTAATGCCGCCAACCCAGTTAAGAGGCCTATAAACAGGCTCAGCAGATATATAAAATTTTTCTCCGGAATTTTAGCTATCCTCCAGGCAACTGCTTTGTTTATCCAGTTTTTTGAATTGCGGAGCCAAATTATTTTAAACGTGCGAAACATCAATTATTTGTTTACGGTAAGTTGTAAAAACCCGCGCGCGGGAAATAAATCCAATATATTTTCCATTCTCGATAACAGCCAGGTTGTACCTGCCCGATGATTCGAATTTATGGGCAACTGTTTCCATATTATCATTTGGGTGGATATGGTCTGTTGGCATGTACATTAATTCACTGATTTTTACAGTGTCATATAACTCATGTTTGAAAATTATATCACGTACATCGTCCATTTTTACCATTCCAACCATTGTTCCATTTTTATCAACCACGGGGAACAAGTTCCTGTGATTATGTGCAATAGCAATCGTTAAGTCCCGTAAAGTTGCATCAGGCGAAAGTACTTCAAAATCTGTTTCAATCAATTTCTTTACTTCAAGCATTTGTAAAACGTTTGCATCTTTATCGTGAGTAAGCAATTCTTTCCGGCGAGCCAACTGATAGTGATAAACAGAGTTTGGTGTAAAAGTACGAACAATAATATAAGCGAAAGTTGCTGTTACCATTAATGGTACAAAAAGTTTGTAGCCCCCTGAAATATCGGCAATTAAAAATATTCCGGTAAGTGGTGCATGTAAAACCCCGGCAATAAGTCCAGCCATCCCAATAAGTGCAAAATTATTTGTACTCAGTTGTCTGATTCCGGTTAAGTTAATTATTTGAGCAAAAAGCATCCCTGTATTTACGCCAATAAATAATGTTGGGGCAAAAATACCACCAACCCCGCCAGCGCCAAAGGTGAACGAGGCAGCAACGATTTTCAACAAAATTACGGCTCCAGTTAATATCAACACTGCCCAAATTTCCTCTCTCAAACCAAAAAACAAACTATTGTTAAAAAGGTATTCTACATTACCAGCCAAACTATCGTTTATAGATTCATATCCTTCGCCGTAAAGAGAAGGGAACAAAAAAATGAGTGCGCCCAAACCAGCACCTCCAATTAATATCCTTGAAATCTGTTTTTCCATTTTATCAAACCAACTGCCTATAAACATGTACATTTTGGTAAAATAAACCGAAATGAACCCGGCTACAATTCCAAGAACAATGTAGTATGGAAGATCGGCCAATTCAAAAGCATGATGCACCTCGAAAGGATATAAAACATTCTGTCCCAGAAAAAAATAAGAAGTTACAACAGCTGTTGCAGATGCCAGTAAAAGTGGGACTAGAGAAAAAACAGTAAGGTCGATCATTATTACTTCAACAGCAAAAACAATGGCTGCGATTGGAGCTTTGAAAATAGCCGCCATAGTTCCTGCACATGCACAGGCAAGCATTAGTATTGTGTTTTTGTAGCTCAATCTAAAAAACTTTGCCAACCAAGATCCCCAGGCGGTTCCAGTTGCAACGGTCGGTCCTTCCAACCCAACTGATCCACCAAAACCGACTGTTAGCGAACTTGCAAGCACTGATGAAAAAAGATTATGGTTACTAATCATTCCCTTCCGTTTTGAAATGCTGTATAAAACATTTGGGATTCCCGGACGTACTTCGTTTCTGATAACATATTTCACAACCAAAACAGTTAGTAAAATTCCCACAAGCGGTAATGCAAAATAAATGTAATTGTGCATTTCCGTTGATACCATAGTTTGCACCATATGTTGTGTGAGCCGAACAGAATTTTTTATTACCACAGCCGCCATTCCCGACAAAACACCAACAATGATGCTTAGTGCAGTAATAAATCCGCGCTCACTCATATTCCGCAAACGCCAGCGGTGAAAACGTGCTATTATGTGGATATGTTTTCTCATTTCAACTTGTAAATGTAATAAAAGCACTGTTTTACAAGAAGTATAGGTTCAACTAAACAACTATATTTTTTGTTATGGTTATATTTGAATCAGTTAAGTTTTGAATTGGTAAATACTTATTAAATTTTTGTATTTAAAAATAAACAACTAAAGCACAAAACATTGGAAATCAAAATCACAGGAGCGTCAGGTTATTTGGGAAACTACATTGCAAATTTTCTAATTGAAAAGGGGCATGAGGTTTCGGGGATCGAACGAAAACTACTATATGGTTCAACTATTGATTTGATGGCTGAAATCAGAAATTGTGATGGGGTTATAAACCTTGCAGGTGCTCCAATTTTACAGCGCTGGACAGTAAAAAACAAAGCAACAATTGTAGATAGCCGCGTAAAAACAACTCAAAATTTAGTTCAGGCTATTAATAATCTTCCGTTAAATGAACAACCTAAAAAGTTTATAACAGCCTCTGCAATTGGTATTTATGCCACAGGATTTAAGCACGACGAATCGAGCCAAAATTTTGATGATGGATTTGTCGGAAACGTTGTAAAACAATGGGAAGCTGCCAGCAATGGCTTATCTCCAAATATTCAGCGGAATATTTTTCGTATCGGCATAGTTTTGGGAAAGGAAGCAAAAACTATTACAAATTTATTGTTACCATTTAAACTTGGCCTGGGTGCAACACTGGGAAACGGAAAACAATCGTTTTCATTTGTACATATAAATGATGTAGCACGGGCTTTTACGTGGTGTATCGAAGATTTAAATACAAGCGGAGTTTTCAATTTGGTTGCTCCTGAAAATATCTCAAACAAAGATTTTACAAAAGCTTTGGCAAAATCATTGGGCAGACCGGTTTTTTTCTCAATTCCTGAATTTGTGTTAAAAGCAGTTTTGGGCGAAGCATCAGGTTTACTGACTGAAGGTTCGGAAGTTTTACCCCGAAATTTAACTGAAGCTGGTTTTGAATTTCAATATCCTGACATAAATAGTGCTTTGAAAGAAATAGTTTGATTTTTTTGTAAGTTTGACCAAATCAAAAATTACGATCAACTATGAACAACTATCTAAAAAACCTTGTATCTTTTTTAATTACAGCGCTTGTATTTACTGGCTGCTCTTCGGTGAATAAAAATGACAATCCGATGCATACACCTTCAAAAGTGGAAATCAAAGCGGTTGATGGTAAATACAACTTTTACGTAAATGACGAACTCTTTTTACTAAAAGGTGCAGGAGGCGGCAACAATTTAGCAGCTTTACAAGAGGCAGGTGGAAATTCGTTGCGAACCTGGGGTTCCCGAAATGGTTTGCAATTACTTGATTCTGCTTATAAATACAACATAATGATTGCCATGGGTTTGGGAATGGGGCAGGAGTTGCATGGTTTTGATTACAACGATACGGCTGCTGTAGCAAAACAATACCGTCGAAATATTGCTGCAATTGAAGAATTAAAGAATCATCCGAATCTTTTATGCTGGGTGGTGGGTAACGAGTTAAATCTAAGTCCAAAACAAGGTGAACCGGTTAACCCGAAAGTTTATGATGCTGTTAGCGATATTGTGGATTATATTCATGCCAATGACCCAAATCATCCTGTAACAACACCAATGGCCGGAGCTCAGAAAGAGCAGGTTAAAGTAGCGCTTGAAGGTTGTCCCAATCTCGATTTTATTTCAGTGCAGGTTTATGGCGGGCTGGGTAATATGGGCGAAATGGTAAAATCTGCCGGAATCACAATTCCATTTGCTATCACCGAATATGGTCCAATCGGGCATTGGGAAAGGCCGCAAACTGCCTGGGGACGAGAGATTGAAGAAACAAGTGCGCAAAAAGCTTCCGGATTATATAACCGCATACAAAACGGGATTGTAAACGACCCAACCGGTTTGTGCCTTGGTGGTTATGCATTTTTGTGGGGACAAAAACAGGAACGTACACCAACATGGTATGGCATGTTCCTGAAAACCGGAGAAGCCACAGCAATAGTTGACGAATTAACACATTACTGGACGGGAGAATACCCGGAAAACCAGGCTCCTCAATTAGATTCAATGAAAATTGACGGAAAAAATGCAGTTGACAATATTTATCTAAAACCTGGAAAAGAATACACAGCAAAAGTGTTTGCATCAGAACCGAATGGCGATGAAATGACTTTTACATGGGAATTACTTGGCGAAGTTGCAGAACGCAGTCAAGGCGGAGCACATGAAAATGAACCTGCCAAAATTTCATTTGAAACCATTTCTGACCTTAACGGTGAACTCCGTTTTGTTACGCCAAAAGAAAAAGGTGAATACCGTTTGTTTTCCTATGTTTTTGATGGAAAAGGAAAAGTGGGAACAGCGAATGTGCCATTTTATGTGGAATAGTATATAAATTTAAATATCTTTAATCATAAACTTTTACCAACCTGGCCATTCCATTTTGAACTTCAAAAACCCAATGTTTCCGATAAATGCAACCTGCAGGGCAATCGCCGCGACCAATACTGAAATCGATAATAGCTTTTTCTGCTCTACGTTCAAGTTTTATATTGTTACCATCGAAACACCCGCCATTGTTTTCAGCCAAAACAATTGAAGGGATTTTTTCAAATTCCATAATTATTGGTATAAGGTTGTAAGTATTTTTAGTGTATACCGACAACCATTCAAATTGCGGATAACTGTATGAAGTGCGCACAGAATCAAATTTGTAGGTTTCCAAAAGATAATCAAGTTGCAGGTTTCCTGTTAGGATTTCGCCATTTGCGAGTTTAATTATTTCAGGTGATTCTGAATTTACATGCATCACAATCGATTTTGTACCGTTACATTTCAAAGCATGAATATTGTAATAATTGAAGATTGTATCAGTTTCAGGGATATGCAAATTGAAAACGGCTTGAAAAAAGGATAAAATTTTATTCAGTTCTTTTTCATCCAGGTCAGGATTGCTATAATTGTTATGTTTTGGATTTGCCAATATTTCACGGATATACAATTCCACGGCATCATCAAAATATGCTTCCCGAATGTTAGTGTAAATTTCAATAAGTTCTATTTCAGGTAACGCATTATTGCAGCTAAACAAAACAAAAATCAAAATAAACAAAACGATCTTTTTCATATTGAAGTGTTTAATTTTAGACTTCAACTTTTGATTTTTGGTTGCGTTTGTAAATGAGAAATACAAAAAAAAAGACCATCCTTTCGGACAGTCTTTCCTTGTAAGTATTTAAAACTGTATTATTTCAAACGGTTTTTCAGAGCAACAAATTCTTCGGCTAATTCTTTTGGGAGATGTGTACCAAAGTTTTTGTAATGTTCTTCAATTAATTCGCATTCATCAAGCCATTTTTCAGTATTAACGCTTAACAATTCGTCAAGGTTCTCTGCAACTTCATCGATTCCTTTAACATTGATATCTTTTTTGTTTGGAACCAAACCGATTGGTGTATCAATTGTTTCAACTGCATTGTCGCAGGCATTGAAAATCCACTCCAGAACACGCATATTTTCGCCATAGCCCGGCCACAGCCATTTTCCGTTTTCGTCTTTGCGGAACCAGTTTACATTGAAGATTTTTGGAAGGTTTTCTTTTACTGGTGCATTTTTGCCAATGGTTACCCAATGTCCGAAATAATCGCCCATATTGTAACCACAGAATGGTAACATTGCAAACGGGTCACGGCGAACACCCGCTTTCAAACCAATAGCGGCTGCAGTAACTTCAGAACCTACAATCGATCCCATAAACACTCCGTGATTCCAGCTACGTGCCTGGTACACCAAAGGAACAGTTGACGGACGACGTCCTCCAAACAGGAATGCAGAAATTGGAACTCCTGCAGGATTTTCCCAGTCTTTATCGATACATGGACATTGGCTGGCGGGTGCTGTAAAACGTGCGTTTGGATGTGCAACGGGTTCGCCTGAAGCCGGATCATAAACTTTATTTTTCCATGTAATTGTTCCGGCAGGGCAATCATGACCTATTCCTTCCCACCAAATATCACCTTCAGGACTAACTCCCACATTGGTAAAAATTGTGTTGGATTTTGCAGATAGCATTGCATTTGGGTTGGTTTCCATTGATGTCATTGGAGCAACTCCAAAGAAACCAGCTTCAGGATTAATAGCATATAAACGGCCATCAGCGCCAAATTTCATCCATGCAATATCATCACCTACTGTTTCAACTTTCCATCCCGGAATAGTTGGAATTAACATGGCGAGGTTTGTTTTTCCGCAAGCGCTAGGGAAAGCTGCTGCAATATATTTTTTCTCTCCTTTTGGATTGGTAATGCCCATAATCAACATGTGTTCGGCCAGCCAACCTTCTTTTTTTGCAGTTGATGAAGCAATGCGCAATGCAAGACATTTTTTGCCTAATAAAGCGTTACCTCCGTAACCTGAACCAAACGACCAGATTTCCTGTGTTTCAGGGAAATGGCTGATATATTTGTTGTCAATATTTGATGCACATGGCCAGCTGACATCTTTTTGTCCTTCAGCCAACGGAGCGCCAACTGAATGAACACAGGGAATAAAATCGTCATCGCCAAGAACGTCCAAAACAGTTTTTCCCATCCGGGTCATGATTCTCATGTTAACAACTACATAGGCTGAATCGGTAATTTCAACACCAATTTTGGCAATGTCGGAGCCAAGAGGCCCCATGCTGAATGGAATAATGTACATTGTGCGGCCTTTCATACAACCTCTGAATTTTTCGGTAAGCTCAGCTTTCATAGCTGCCGGCTCCATCCAGTTGTTTGAGAATCCTGCTTCTTCTTTTGTATTTGTACATATAAAAGTGCGGTTCTCTACTCGGGCAACATCTGAAGGATCGCTATTGAAAGAATAGCTACCAGGTTGTTTTTCTTCGTTTAATTTTTTAGCTGCACCTGAAGCAACCATTCCGTCTAAAAGATGTTGATTTTCCTCTTCTGAACCGTCACACCAATGCACACTGTCGGGCTGGCAAAGTTGTTTCCATTCTTCAACCCAAGCCAATAATTTTTTGTTAGTAGTCATAATAATTTAATTTGTTATCAATCAATAGATTATAATTCATTTATCAAACATTACAAAGATAATTTTAAAAAATCTGTTTGAGACTGATCGTGGTCATAAACTGTAAATTGAAAGTTCTAATTTATCATAAAGTTGAGGTTTCATAAATTATGTTTTGATGTAAATTTCTAACGTTGAAATAGTGCAAAATGCTGTAATACAGATATATGTGTCTTAAAGTTATTAAGTATCAATCTAAATAGTGAAATTTATGCTACACTACTAACTCTTCTGAAAAAAATGATGTGCTAAAGTTCAAATTAAATTTAAAAATCGTCAATCACATTGATATCTAATGAATTGATTGATTGGTAATTGAACTTGTATATAAGAAAACAGGAAATGTTAAATTTTAATTAATAATCATTTCCTGTTTTCTGAGATACTGATTTTACTATTCACGAGCGAGGATGAAACTGCTGTATTGTGCTTTTTAGGTAATCCTTATCCAGGTGTGTATAAATCTCAGTAGTTAAAATTGACTCATGGCCTAACATTTCCTGAACTGCCCGTAAATCAGCTCCACCGTTAATTAAATGAGATGCAAATGAATGTCTGAATGTATGCGGACTGATACTTTTTTGCAAATCAATACTCTCTGCAAGGTTTTTAATAATGGTAAAAATCATTACCCTACTTAGTTTTCTTCCACGCCGATTTAAAAACAGGATATTTTCACTGTCTTTGGCCACATTTAATTTTTTTCGGTATTCAGTTAAATATCTTCCGACTTCTTCAATTGCCTTTCCACTAACCGGCACTAAACGTTCCTTTCCTGCTTTACCTTCAACCTTTATGAATCCCTGCTCAAAAAACAGGTTTGTAATTTTAAGTCCAACAAGTTCAGAAACCCTTAAACCGCAACTGTATAAAGTTTCAAGCATCGCTTTGTTTCGCTGGCCTTCTGCTTTACTTAAATCAACAGCGTTTATCAGGCTATCAATTTCTTCCATTGATAAAACATCAGGGAGTTTTCTGCCTATTTTAGGTGATTCCATAAGTGCAGTCGGATCGCTTGTTATTTTACCTTCAATCAACAAATATTTATAAAATGATTTTATTCCGGAAATTGTGCGTGCCTGTGTTCGAGGACTAATTTCCCTTTGGTTTAACCATTCAATAAACCCTTTTAAATGTTCAAGTTTAACCTTTAACGGAGTAACCTTACTGTGGTTCTTATTCAAATAGTCTATCAGCTTATTAATATCATTTATATAAGCTGACACAGAATTTTGTGATAACGACTTTTCAAGTTTTAAATAGTTTTCAAAACCTTTTTTTCCTTCCTCCCAGTTCATAGCTTTCTTTTTTTAAATTGTACTTTTGATTCTTTCTCAGTGACTTAAAAACACTAATCTTATTAACTTAACCAATTGTATGTTTCATTACGTTTAGCATTTTATAAAGTTACTATAAAAAATATTAATTTCGAAATGTCTCAAATCCCTGTTTTTATTGATAAATTGGAGTTTGAAAAAAATGAGTATATACATTAAATGCAAATAATAAAATAAATTTTAATATGAAAATAATAATTATAAACGGTCCAAACCTCAATTTGTTGGGACTTCGTGAAACAAGTATTTATGGATCAGAAAGTTTTGAAAAGTATTTCGATTCTTTAAAAAGTATGTATTCCGATATTGATTTTCAATATTACCAATCGAATATTGAAGGGGAATTAGTAAATAAAATTCATGAATTCGGTTTCAACGCCGATGGAATTATTATTAACGCTGGTGCATATACACACACTTCAGTTGCAATTCGTGATGCTATTGCTGGTGTCAGTACTTCAGTTGTTGAAGTTCATATTTCCAATACCTTAACGCGTGAAGATTTCAGGCACAAATCTTTGATTGGTCCTGTATGCAAAGGCTGTATTATGGGATTTGGTCTTGATTCCTACCGTTTGGCAGTGCTAAGTTTTCTGAAATATTAGGAGAATCGTTAATTCGTATCCTCTTTATCTTTTTTATGTTGAATTTTAACTACTTGTAAACAAGCTTAATCTTAATTTCACATTCTATACAAATTCAGTTTATGGCAATTTAAAATTCTAATTTTGAGGCCTAAAAAATATCAAAATGAGACAAACAAAAATTGTGGCAACAATTTCGGACCAAAGGTGCGATATTCCATTTATTGAATCTTTATACAATGCTGGAATGAATGTTGCCCGAATTAATACAGCACATGTTACCACGGAGGGAGCTATAAAACTTATAAATAATATTCGATCTGTATCGAAAACCATAGCGATTATGATCGATACAAAAGGTCCGGAAATACGTACATGTAAAATGCAGGTACACACTGAAGTCGCTAAAGATCAGGAAGTACTGTTTTCATTTCAAAAAATTGATTCTGAAAGAGCAAACATTTGTGTTAATTACAAAAAATTTGTTGCCGATCTGCATGTTGGAGATAATATTTTAATTGATGATGGTGACATCAAATTCACAGTTAAAGAAAAGCGAGAAAGTTATTTGTTATGCACCGTTGATAATAGCGGAGTTGTAAAGAATAACAAGAGTGTTAATGTACCAGGAATTAAAATTAAGCTCCCATCGATTTCAGAAAAAGACAAAGAATTTATAGCTTTTGCTGCCAAACAGGAACTGGATTTTGTTGCTCATTCGTTTGTTCGAAACCGGAAAGATGTCCAGGATGTGCAGAAATTGCTGAATAAGCATAAAAGCCCGATAAAAATAATCGCTAAAATTGAGAACCTTGAAGGGGTAAAGAATATTGATGAAATATTAGATGAAGCTTATGGAATTATGGTTGCCCGGGGTGACTTGGGTATTGAACTATCTGGTGAAAAAATTCCAACCGTACAGCGCAATTTAATACGGAAATCAATTCTGCAAAAGAAACCAGTAATAATTGCCACACAAATGCTTCACTCCATGATAGAGCACCCAAGGCCTACAAGAGCCGAAGTTAGCGATGTTGCTGGTGCTATTTATTCACGAACAGATGCAATTATGCTAAGCGGCGAAACAGCGTATGGAAAATACCCTGTAGAAGCAATTGAAACTATGGTACGAATTGCAAAAGAAGTAGAGCCCGACCGTGATAAACGATACGATGTAATATTACCTCCAATAAAAAATGAAATTCCTGCTTATTTAGCGCAATCGGCAATCCGGGCAGCCAAAGAGCTTGAAAACTGTGTTATTGTAACTTCAACAACAACAGGAAAAACGGCACGTTATCTTGCGGCATATCGTTCAAATATTCCGGTTTATGCGAAATGCCATTCTCATAGAGTGGTGCGTGAACTGGCTCTTTCGTTTGGTATTAAGCCATCATTTCTTGAAATAAAAAAGAACAAAATGCAAATTCAAAAGGCTGCTGTTCAATCTCTTTTAAATGATAATACAATTAATTTGAATGATTTGCTTGTGTATGTGGGCGGAAGATTTGGTGATGCTGCCAGTGCGTCATTTATTGAGGTTTCAACAGCTGACAAGCTTTTTGTTTCAGCAAAATGAAATTTAATTGATACTTTTAGTCTTGATACTTCTAGTCTTGATAGTTGATTCTAAAAATTAAATAATTTAAAAATGATTTCCCGACGTTCATTTGTTTCAAAAAGCGCTCTTGCAATTGCTGGTTTTTCAGTTGTACAGACAGGTTTTTCAAAGGTAGAAGCTACCAATATTAATAGTTTACCAATAGTAATTTCAACCTGGAATCATGGTTTACCGGCCAATGAAGCTGCCTGGGCAATACTTTCAAAAGGGGGGAATTCATTGGATGCAGTTGAAGCAGGAGTTAGAATTCCAGAGGCTGATCCTCATGTAATAACTGTTGGTTATGGCGGAATACCTGATTCGAGGGGAAAAGTTACCCTTGATGCCTGTATAATGGATGAAAAAGGTAGGGCAGGAAGTGTGGCCTGTTTGGAAAACATTAAACATCCAATTTCGGTGGCACGACTTGTAATGGAAAAAACGCCACATGTTATGCTCACAGGAAAAGGTGCACTGAAATTTGCTTTGGATAATGGTTTTGAAAAGGAAAACCTATTAACACCGCAAATGAAAAAGGCATGGAAGAAATGGAAAAAGGAAAAAAAAGAGTTCAGTACAAAAATAAATATTGAAAACCAGGTGCTTGAAAATCATGATACTATTGGAATGTTGGCAATTGATATGGAAGGCCGGATTTCCGGGGCATGTACAACAAGCGGTATGGGTTATAAAATGCCTGGCAGAGTAGGGGATTCACCAATTATTGGCGCCGGTTTGTTTGTCGATGGAGAAGTGGGTGGCGCGGCAGCAACTGGTTCAGGCGAATTGGTAATGAAAACACTTGGCTCATTTCTGGTGGTTGAATTAATGCGTAACGGAATGTCGCCCACTGAGGCATGTGAAGAAGCAGTTCATCGTATTGCAAAGAAAATTCCCAACTACCAGCAACATCAGGTTGGGTTCATTGCATTAAAGAAATCAGGAGAATTTGGTTCGTATTGCATACAACCAGGTTTCAACTTTGCTTTAAAAACGGAAAATAGAACTGCATTAGTTGATGCGGAAACCTGGATGAAAACGTTGTGAGGTTGCATAAAAAAAGCCATTTGTCACACGACAAACAGCTTTCTTAAATCTCTTTCGTTTTAGCTTACCAACGATTACCGCCGCCACCGCCACGATTTTCGTCTCTGCGTCCGCCGCCACCGCCACGGTCATCACGACGCTGGAATCCACCACCGCCACGGTTGTCATCGCGACGTTGGAAACCACCGCCACCGCCAGTACTTCCACCGCTTCTGCCCTGGTAGCCACCGCCACCGCCGCCTCTGCTTTGGTATCCACCACCGCCACCACTTCTGCGTGGGCGTTCTTCACGGTCATTGGCTTCTTTGACCACAATCTCTTTGCCATCTAATTCAGTTTCGTTAATAGCCGCGATTGCAGCTTTCGCTTCGTCGTCGTTTGGCATTTCAACAAAACCAAATCCTTTTGAGTTACCGGTTTCTCTGTCAATAATAATTTTGGCAGATGTTACTTCTCCATGTGCAGAGAAGAGTTCTTGTAGTTCGTCACCAGTAGTTGATGAGCTTAACTTTGCAACAAATAAATTCATAAAAAAATTAACAATAATGAATAATAAAAAATAATAAAGTGGAAGTGTTTTTCATTGGGAGATTTGTTTTAGTTATGATTAAGTTTTCAATAAAAAATTATAAAAAATAAAATCAAGTTAAACTCCTAACAATAAAACTTTTAAACTTCTTAATACAAATTAAAGCACTATTTGTCAGATTCACTACACTTTAAGGTTATTTTTTGATTTTTATTTAAATAAATTTTTAAAAACCAATATAAATACATGTATATTATGATTTTACGAAAGAATAGAAAGTTTAAATTATTAAATGAAATTTTGTTTTTAAGTTAAGTAAGTTAATTGTCTATGTACATAAACAAAAAAACCTTCCCTAAGGAAGGTTTTGTAAGGTGAGATTTGGATTTATAAATAAGGTTAAAAACCTATATTTCGAACAATTATAAAACAATTTAAAATTTAATATCCTGAACGTTGTGAAATTATATTTTTATTTCGAAGAATATTCACCACTGCATCTACAATTTCATCGTCTTCAAGAGAGGCATAATTAAATATTACGTCAAAATCATTGTTTTCTGCTTTTCTTCCTATTATTTTTTCAATAAATGAATCTCTTTTTTTATCCATTTCATTGATATAATCTGACGCCTCTGCCTGACTGCAATCATTGATTTGCATAATTCGGTTTATCCTCCATTCAGTTGGTGCTTCAAGTCTGATATTTAATTTATTAGGTATGTTTTTTAAAATTACCCCAGCTGAGCGACCTACAATAATTTTTCGTCCATCGAAAGCTAAACGGCAAATAATACCCTTTAAAATTGTTATTAGTTTTTCATCTAATATGTCATAAACCTTTTCTTCTGTGAATGCTTTTGAAACCTCATTCAGCATTGAAATTGCCTCTGTTTTGTCGCCATAATCCCCTGCTTCAATATCGCGGATCATTGCTTTGACAGCGTTTGCAAATGCTTTTTTATCAACCCATTCCCATTCGGCATCAGTTTTTGTTTCCGACATATAACTGTACCCTGTCAATATTTTTGAAAGTTTAATAGCCAACCGCTGGGCAGAGCAACCTGCCTGTCGCGAAATTGTAACTATCGGTCCCGGAAAATCACCGGTTTCAAGATTATAACACGAGAAAGTGTGCAAATAGTTATTTACAAGATTTTCCATTTTCACATAGATTTAAAGAATCAATAATTAAATTCGAAATTACAATCAAATATTGTTTTTTTATTATGATGTGTAAACCAATTTCATTTATTTTAGATGTTATTCAACAACTTTTTTGATAAAATGACATTTAACCAAACTTTAAAATTAAAAAAATGAACAATTCAATAAAAACAGCAATTACATCTTTCGGTATGTCGGGACTTGTATTTCATGGTCCGTTATTAAAAGTAAATCAGGGGTTTGAGGTAATTAGTATTCTGGAACGTACAAAAAACATTTCGGGAAAAATGTTTCCCGATTCAAACATAATGAGATCTTATCATGAAATTATTGAAAACCCTGAAATAGAACTTGTAATTGTAAATACACCTGATCCGTTTCATTTTGAAATGGTTAAGTTGGCCTTACAACGCGGAAAACATGTAGTAGTAGAAAAACCAATCACGCAGAAAAGTGGTGAAGCAGAAGTGCTTGTGGAATTGGCAAAAGAAAAGGGATTGATTTTTACTGTATTTCAAAACCGACGCTGGGATGGCGATTTCAGGACAGTGCAAAAAGTGTTGGCTGAAAAGAAATTAGGTCGGATTATAGAATTTGAATCACATTATGATCGATATCGTATAGGAATCACACCAAATACATGGAAGGAAGATGCAGATGAATTTGGTGGTGTTTTATATAATCTCGGCTCGCACATGGTTGACCAGGTTTATGTGTTGTTTGGTAAACCAACTTCGGTTTCAGCACATTTAAAAATTGTAAGAACGGGTGGCGAAGTAACCGACTATTACGATATCAGGTTGGAATATGATGGTTTCTCTGCAATTCTGAAATGCTCATATCTGGTAAAAAACCCAGGGCCACGTTACAGTATTTATGGCGAATATGGTACGTTCCATAAATGGGGGAGTGATCCGCAGGAAGAATTATTAAAAGCAGGAAATTTACCTATTGGAGATAAATGGGGGACAGAACCGGAATCAGATTGGGGAACTTTGTTATACGAAAAAAATAATGTTGAATTCAAAGAGAAAATAGAAACCGTACCAGGAGATTACAAACTGTTTTATAATAATGTTTACGATGCAATTAGAAATGGAGCTGAACTCTTTGTAAAACCAGAAGAAACCGTTGAAGTTTTAAAAATAATTGAAGCCTGTGTTGAGAGTAACCGTGAAAAACGCACTGTCATTATTAATTGAAATTGAAGAATCGAATAAAATTATTTGATTTTGGAAAGTTAAATTCAACGTTTCCTGAACAACTTCCACCAAAGCATAAAACCACTGATTAAAACAAGTAATATACAAATTCCCGCAAGTGGCACTATCAGAATATAAAACGGGCCAATCCACTTTTCAAAAATACGACCGGTGTGCATTTCCAATGCCACATTCCAAAGTGACATTGGCGAAGCTTTTATGATTTCTTCTGACATTTCGGGTAAAACCGGCATTTGTGTATTTTGTGATGTCAAAATTCTGGCCCCACCATTATAGTCAAACCAAAAAGCATTTTTGTAACCTTCAATAAAACCGGCTGCCATGTTTGCTCCGATCGGACTTTGCAGTCCTTCGGGTTCAACATAAGCCTGTTGTGTAAAAAAGTCGGCAACATCGCCGTTTTCAATATTCCATAAAAACATTCCGCTAAATGACCCAACCAGGTAAATTTTATCGTCAATTGGTTTGAAAACATTACAGCCCATTACACTAACAGGAGGTTGCGAAAAAGCCGGTTGCAGCGTTTTTTTAAGTGTTTCTTCAGCAAAATAAAAACCATCGGCAGTAGAAAAAATGTATTGTTTTGTATCATCATCCCACTGAACTCTTCGCAATTTATCGAACCACGGGTTTGGGCTGTCCATGTGGGTTCCGGGAATAATACCGACTTGTTTCGTGGCAATTGCAATCAAAAATGGTGGACGAAGGTGCATACCCGCAAATGTGTTGATGATAAGAAAAACGACAAAAATATAACCCACAACATTGTGCCAGCGCAGGTTTATTTTTTTTACTGAAACCAGTGATACAACCTCTTTTGCTTTCTTTTTCCGGCTGCGAATAATTTTCGGGAAGAAGAAATGCAGTAAACCTGTAACCGATAATAAAATAGTGACCAATCCTAACAAGTCAACCAGCAATTTTCCAGGCAATCCAAATAATTCACCGCTGTGCAATTGCCAAAACGTTTCAAAAAGCCCGGTTTTTCTCTGGTAACCAACAGGTTCAGGGAGTTGAATTGTTTGAAATATTTCACCGTCAGTGCTTTTTAGTAAATAATGGCGTGTTATAACCAATAATGTGTCGTTTTTTAAAGCCAGGTCAGCAATCCTGTCTTCGTGAACTGTCAGTTTGATTTTTTCCCAGCCACTTCCAATATTTCTTTTGTAAAGTCCTAATTGTGTTCCGGCAAACAACATGTTTTTATAAAGAACTACTGCGTAAATTTTTTTGCTATCTATTCCTTTGGGAAAACCCTGGTTATAGTCATCAAAAGTTTTAAAATCATCTGCTGTTTTCCAAATTCCGATATTGCCGTACATCAGAATTGAGGTGCTGTCAATCTTTGTTGAACCGCGCACTGCCGCCAGATTCCAGTTGTTGTATGTATAATTTGAGGGCAATAATTTTCTTGAAACATCAATAGGCGAAAACAGTTGCCTGTGGTTCATTATTATTCCGGAAAAAGCAAAAGTAATGGCAAAAAATGCAATAACAATTGCCGGCCATTTATGCAGTTTTTTAAAAATTTTGATTCCCCAATTCTTCTTCATCGCCTTAATCAACAAAAAACTTCATTGTAAATCAAATAAGATCACAATAAAATACATTAATGTCCTCAAATATATTATTTAATAAATGTTGGGGTAACTGAAAGCATGATGTATCCCCAGTGGTTTCCGGCTTTATGGTCGCCGCCTTTTAACAGTTCCATACTTTCTGATGCAAGCATGGTTGACCAGCCTGCACTAAGCGATGCGATTTCATGCACTTTATAGGATAATGAAAGGTCGATTTCTGTTCCCAGATAGTTGCCGGCATCTGCACTTATTGTTCCTGCCGAAGCAAAGTAATGCAGGTCGGCATTAAAACCGATTTTCTTTTCTGAAAGTGTATATTTCAGGTAAATGTCATTCAAACCAACAGAATTAATGTGGTTGCCGACAAAGAAATAATCCATAAAACCATTGAATTTATGATTGGTTCCATACAACGGATTAAATGCATAATTTTTGTCATTTTTGTCGTAAGAATTTCCGGAGAGGAATTCATACCCGGCTGTAAAACTGTTCTTTAATGAAGCTTCAAGCAAATAATTCAATGCGCTTATATTTTTTCCCGAAATGTGTTTTCCCGACTGGTAATACAAATTGGCAGCCAGTGCAACACTCCCAACAGTTATTGAATAACGTCCGCCCATGGTTTGACTATATTTTGAAACTTGTTTTTCATTTTCATTTTCATTTTCAATTACAGGAATACCATTATTTAAAATTAACAAACTCAATGTATTTTTATTCCAGGTTTTATTGAACCATGCAAATTGTAAATCTTTGTAAGCATCAGGCCCATCATAAATGTTGTTTGTGATATTACTGTTTTCATGATGTGCAATCCCGAAATGTAATTTAAAACTGTTTTCAAATTTGAAAAGAGCCAAATCATGCGACCGGGCCTGCTGGTTCCAGCCTACATTTCCAAATATGCGTTGATCATCGTAAACCAATTCCTGTCGGCCTGCTTTTATCGAAAAGTTTTTTGCTAAAACAACATCTGCCCAGGCTTCGTGTACAGAAACAGCATAATCTTCGTTGTTAACCAGTTGTGGCTGGCTTCCCCAGTAACGCACATCCTGTAGTGTGAGTTTTGTTTTTACGATTTCATGGCTGAACATTACATTTAAACGCGAACGTTGCGAAGTTGGTATCGACCAATCCTGATCGGTGTTTGCAAGTGTTTTATATCCGTGATTAAACTCTGTGCGAGGTCTGAATTCTCCGGTTAACGAGAACTGAGCATTAGCTACGTTCACTATGCTACATGCGATAGCTATGAAACTTAAATATTTAAAAATTTTCATTTTTTTCTTTTTTTGAATTTGAAGATAAATGCGATTACGTAAATGGTAATGTAATTTTTGTAGCATTTTATTTAACTGAAGCACGGATTACACAGATTTTCATAGATTATAAAAAATTTAGTATAATCTGTGAAAATCTGAGCTATCTGTGGTTTTAAAAAAAATATATCAGTTATTCCATGCTTTTGGTTATAGCATCGTAAGATTTTTCTCTTTTTTCTGCTTCTTTCATCCACTCGGGAACAACTGTTTTCAGGAATTCCTGTTTTTCAGCTTTCAGGGTTTTCATGTCAAGACCAATAAATTCCTGCGCTTTTTCTTTAGTGGCGATATCGGGATAGGGAATTTCCTGATTAAAATTATGTGCAGCAAGCAATCTGGCCAGTTTTATGCGTGTTTCCTGAGCAATTGTAATACCTGTTGAAATTACCCTGCCCAATTCAATTGGCGAATGAAAAGAAGCTCCATGGCTGGCTGCTGCATAATCCCAACGCCATTGTGCATGGCGGATCCCCATTAAAATATCTTTCATTTCGTTTTCGGTAGCGCCCAAATCCCATGCTTTTTTTGCCTCAACATGTGCGCGAACCAATTGTTCTTCCAGTTTATTTCGGTTTTCAATAATTTTATCCTGGCGGTCGTAAACATTGGCCATTAAAGTTGAAGCTTCTTCGCGATGGCATACCTGGCACGAATTGGCAATGTTGTTCAGCGGCGACTGCATTTTATGATCGGTGTATTTTTGTCCGCCTTCACTTTTATACGGCATATGGCAGTCGGCACACGAAACGCCGCGTTGCGCATGAATACCTGTCATATAAGTTTCATAACCGGGATGCTGAGCTTTTAACATTGGCGCTTTACTCATAGAATGTGTCCAGTCACTGAATTCAATATTATCGTAATATTCTTCCATTGCTTCTGCCGAAAAACCGTTGTCCCACGGAAATTTCAAATAGTTGGCACCCTCGGCAACATTTTTGTCAAAATAATATTCAACATGACACTGTGCACAAACCAAACTCCGCATTTCCTGGTGGCTGGCTTTTTTAATGTCTTTGCCCATTCTTTCAAAAGCCTCAACCAAAGCGGGGCGCGTAATTGTAAGGTTCATGGTTTCGTTGTCGTGGCAATCGGCACACCCAATTGGGTTAACAACTTCAGCTCCCAATCCGGCCCACTGTCCGGTATAAAACTGAACAACTCCTTTCTCGTTCATCAATCTTGGAACATCAGGGCTTTTACAAGTCATGCAGGTTGATGGCATTGGACCATCTGTTGCCGATTTTGGGGCTCCGGTACGCAATGTATTTTGAACATCTTTTACTGCATAAAAATGGCCGCGTCCCTGGTTGTAGTCTTTTGAAAAACCATAACCGGCCCAAAGAATTACAAGACGAGGATCTTCCTCAAGCATGTCAATCATTGTGTTACCGTTATATTTACTTCTGAAAGTTGTATCAGCGGTTCCGTAATATGACTGGAATTCACGTGGGTAATTTTCACCCCAGACTTCATTTCGGGGTTCAAACTGTGCAATCTTGTTTTTAGGAACATTTACGAACGCTGCTTCTGCACGACGTTCAACAATTGATGAAGCCAGCAAGCCGAGCAGGAAAACAACGACTATTGTGGCAAAAAACAGCAACCATGCCAAAGCCGGGCGTTTTTCAGTGATTTTTAAAATTGAACTCATTTCAGTATAAATTTTTAGTTGTTTATATATTCTTTAATCCAGTTGGGTACAGGGCTTTCGGGGAGTGGAACTTTTGCATTGGGTACACTGGAAAGGCTGTTAACCCTTCCATGTGGTACTTCACGATGACATTCCCAACATTTGCGTTCGGTGCGGTGTACATCAAGCCCTTCAACCATAACCGCCAGTTTTGGGTCAGTCAGTAATTTAGAATGACACCTGATACAGTTATTATGCACAACATTTGCTCCTTCTTCGTGAATGAAAATAACCTGTGGCTCTTTTCTGAGGGTAAAAATTGTGGCGTGTCTCATTCCGTCTTTTGCCTTGAAATAATATTTGTTGAATACATTGTTGTGCGGAACATGACAATCGTTGCAATTGGCTACCCTGCGGTGCGAACTGTGATTCCAGGTAGCGTATTGCGGCGCCATAATATGGCAGTTGGTGCAGGTTTCCGGTTTGTCGGACAGATAGGAATATGCTTTTGAAACATACAGTATAAAAAACCCAAGTCCTATAAAAATACCGGTTACAAATAAAACAGGAAGTCTCCACTTAGGCGGAGGAAGTAGTTTTTTCAGCATTGTAAAATTGGTTGTATTAATGATACAAATATGTTGTAGTTTGTACATTTATTTTGTAACGAATGTTACATTTTCAGCATTGCATCTATTATTGAAAAATTATTTAAAATCATAATAAATAAGGATTTCATGTTTTGCAGCTATTTATCCATTGGATCATAACATTTCAATATTGTTAATTTTGTTACAGGAAATTTAAGTCAACTGCTTTAACCAAACCAAACATTTTACTTTTGCGAACCAAAAAAAACTAACCATGAATAAAGTAGTACTGTTTTCATTGCTGATTGTAATTTCGTTCGATTCCTTTTCACAGGGATTTGTAACCGCAAAAAACGTAAAAGTTGATTTGGCAGGCTTTGTACGAAACGATTTTATTTTTGATTCACGCCGTAATTTCGATGCATGTGATCATTTACTGGAAATGTACCCGTTGGAACCGGTTTACGATTCAAATGGGAATGACATGAATGCGCAGTCAAGCGCTCAGTTTTTGAATACTTTTTCAAGGATTGGAACAAATTTTACCGGTCTTGAAATGGGCAAAACAAAAATAAGCGCTTTTATTGAGATTGATTTTACTGGTGGAACGATGACTCCAACTGTCAGATTACGGCATGCCTACACAGTAATTGCCTGGCCAAAATCAAAACTTTTGGTTGGAAGAACCTGGCATCCTACTTTTATAGAAAAAGTGTTTCCGGCAACTTTAAATGAAAATACAGGATTGCCGTTTCAGGTGTTTAACCGAAGTCCCCAATTGCGTTTTACTTATACCGCTGCAAAAGGACTTGATTTAATTGCAGCCGCAGTATATCAGTACGATTACAGCAACACAGGCCCATCGGGGAAAACTTACCAATATCAGCGCGATGCAATTATTCCAAACCTTCACGGTCAGGTTCAGTATTACACTCAAAACTGGGTGTTGGGAACTGCAATCGATTGGAAATCAATTCAGCCACGTACTTCAACTACAGGAACAACCGGCACATTTGTTACAAGTGAAAAACTAAATACCTGGGCTGCCATGGCCTACATGAAATATTCAAATGAAAAATTTATGGTGATGGCAAAATCAATGTATGGTCAAAATATGTGCGAAAGCCTTTTACCCAGTGGTTATGCTGTGGCTTCCCTGAATACTTTAACCGGTGCAGAAACTTATACTCCACTTAATCATGTATATAATTGGATAAACTTAACCTATGGAGATGCATGGAAAGTGGGAATTTATGCCGGTTATCTCAAAAATCTTGGTACAACCGAAAATCCTGTCGGACCATTTTATGGGATGCCGTATTCTTCGGAGATTGATGCCATGTATAAAATTTCTCCCCAATTAATTTATACATATAAGAACTTTATGTTTGGAGTAGAATTATGCTTGACAACTGCGGCATATGGCACTACCGATTATGAAAACAAAGGTAAAGTTACCAATACTGAAAACGTGAGCAACTTCAGAAACATGATTTCCATTGCCTATAAATTCTGATAAAGGTGCTAAATTTGAATTTGTATTTTATTTTTCTTTTGAACCATTATTAAACGAAAAGTATGGCATTCGAAATATCAGTTTTCCTAAAAAACAAAATAACCCATTTTGAGGAAATCACCCGAAATCTGAGGGATGAACATATAAACATCCGCTGTTTGACATTAACCAATATTAATCACGGATGGGGTGCATTAAATCTATTGGTCGATGAACCTGAAAAAGCTTATCAGATTTTAACAGCTTCAGGAAATTCAGTGGTTTTGCGTGAAGTAATTGCATTGGAAATGAAAGATGAAGCAGGTGGACTTGATGAGTTGCTAATAAAATTATCAAAAGCAGGAATTCACATTGAAAGTGCATACACCAGATTAATTGCAGATAGTAAAACAGCAATACTTCTTCTTGAAGTGCCTGATTTTATTGAAGCCACACAACGACTAAGGCGAAACCAGATTCCAATTGTTGACGACCGGCTTGTTTACGGAAAGTAGGGAACAGTAAAAAAGAAAAGTTAAAAATTACTGTCAATTGCTTTGAGTGATTTCCGGCGTTGCATCTCAAAAAATAAAGATATAATAGACAAAAATAGTTGGTAAAAAGCTCTGGGATGCCAGTGTTTTGAACCAAAAGGAGGAAGTTAATTGAAATACGTTTCAATTAACTTTTTTTGTTGTCAAAAAGATGAAGAAAAACGTCATGTTGGGCCT